>JBMOME010000368.1:0-28345 GCA_049323095.1 Thermodesulfobacteriota bacterium | reverse complement strand
CCCTGTCAACGCTTCGCCTGCCGCCTCACGGCGACCGACGCATGACTCGGGGCCGGTGTGGCTCGCTAGGCCTTCACCGTATGGCTCTTTCATCCACAACTCCCTGCCGGTTTTGACCGGCGCACTAGGCATTCAGTTACGTGCGGGACGAAACGCAGGCAAAAGACAGTAGTCCGTCATTCCGGCGGAAGCCGGAATCCAGGTTCTTCAATCTCGGTTTCCGCGCGGGAGTGGACCCCGGCTTTCGCCGGGGTGACGAGATTGGGTCGTCAGATTTCCCCTAAGTCAACCGTGTCGACTTCTTCGCCCGTGTAACTGACCGGTTACCTGGGCCTAGCCATTTGACTTGACGTCTGCTGCTAATGTTAGGTATCGTCCAAGGCGGAGCAGAATTCCTGCTCCATTCCGCTTTCATTCGGTGAATTCTTGGTTTGCGGCCGTGTGCGGCCGTGTTGGGGAGGTATGGCGTGCCGCCGAGGAGTGTTCGGCTCTTCTTCTGTCTCATGACGGCCATCTTGGCCTTTGCACCCTACCACTCAGGGTTTTCTCAAGGTCTTGCTTCCTCACCGCAATTCGGCAATCCGTTTGCCGCCCCTCGATTTGCAGACAGTGGAGTGGTTGGCGGAACTAGTGCGCCCGAAGGCATTCCACTTTCTTCCGGGATGTTTCCGGGCCTCTTCTCGGGAATTCCGCATCTCAAAGCCGGCTTTGCATACAGCTTTGGCAAAAACGTGCGATATGGGCGAGGAATTATCGACTATCTCTTGCCCATGGACATCGCACCCGCAACCACACTGTTCGGCGAGCTGCACGCCGAGTTTCAGGATTTCTGGAAAACTCCTGCCGGCAGTGTAGTTGCGGCGCCCGGCGCGCGCGTGAGTGGTTACCGGGACGCGCCGGTGCCTTCTCAACAGCGCTACGACCTGTCCGTGGGAGGCGGGTTCCGGCGGGGCGTAAGCGCGGATTCTATTCTCGGTGTGAACGCATTCTTCGATGCGAGCAAGGTGCAGGATCGCTGGTATTCGTCCGGCGGACTCGGCTTGGAGTTCGTTTCCCGCTTACCGGGAGACGGCCTAATAGACCTCAATTTCAATTACTACGGCAATCTTTTCTCCGGCACGGACTTCGTCAATGCCGTTCGGTACGGGGCGGGCAATTTTGATATCGAGGCAGGATACTCGCGGCCTCTCTTCAATCAGGCTCTGGATCTGCGCCTTAAGGCAGCGGGATATCAGTTCGACGTGGGGCAGAAAGTCTATGGATGGAGCACCGGAGCGGACGCCACGACGCGCGATGGCTTGTTCCGGCTTACTTATGAGTACACCAGCGACAGGATCAATGCGCCCTATCATACCATTGTCGGATCCGTGCAGTTGGGACTTCGACTGGAAAATCTGCTTCGGGGAGAATCGCCTTTCACCTTGCCCGATCCGGTTTTTGCCGGTCCGCGCAATGTGAGCAGGATCTTCCACGAGCACGTCAAGAGGCGCTGGTCCCAGCCGACTCAAATCGTACAGCGGAGAACCTCGCCGAGCATCATATTCCTAGGGCTAACGTTTTCCCCAGGCGTTTGGACTTCAGTAACTAACGTAAATGTCGCAGCTGCCTCTTTTGAAGTGGTGAAATCCGGAGGATTCATCTTTCCTGTTCCTGACGGTGTCTTCGTGGCTTATCAGTTTAAGATGTCCGATGGTTCAAGCCAGAAAGTGATTGGTACAGTCACAAAAGTTAGCGATCCGGATGGGATCGTGGCTGCGTACGAGTGGTTTCCCTCAGGCGCGACCACACTTGGTCCGGCCATGATGGATAATCCCGCAGGGTCATCGACAGACTTGACCTTCGGCCAAGCTCATGCGATCTATCTTTTCGGGCCGTCAGGCACCGGTCCTGCCATCATAACCATCACTATCAGCGTCCCAGACAGGCCGGACATTGCGCCGCTCGTGATCACCTGCACCGCGAGCAATGCATAGGTACCGGAGTGTCGCACGGGGCCATTGCCAAAGGCGACACCCAACTTGCTTATTTGCATTTCTGCCCGCCGACCAAGAATAGGGTGACGCAAGCGACCACGCCTTCGCGTTCTTCTCTTTCTTGCAGTTCATCGATCCAACCATCAACGGCTTGAGACATCTCCTTGTTCCCAACCTTTACCCTTTCCGCGGTCGCATAGATATCATACACAATATCTGCGGCCTTGAGGCCGTCAGTCAGCAGGATGCGTCCGTCAGCCCATGTATTTTCCAGCCCCTCTGCCCTCACTCTTTTCAAAAGTTGGCGGCCAATACAGGGGTTCCTACAGCTGCTTTTCCACGTCTGTACTATTGCATCAGGTACTTCGTTGTTGCTCGCGTCTATAACAAATGTCGACCAATCCGGTTCCGCGCAGACCAGCCACCCACCTGGTTTCAAAACTCGAACCATTTCGGAAATCACTCTTTGTGGATCTTGGACATGCTGGAGCGTACGATCCACTCGAATTCCGTCCACGGTATTGGCTGGAATATCCAAATTATGAATATCGCCTTGGGCAAACAAGACACCTTTACGATGACCAAATGCCGTTCGCGCAGCATCCAACAGCTTTTCACTGTTGTCTATCCCAATGCTCGAACCACTGGGGCAAACTACATTTGCCAGTTTTTCAACATCGAAACCAAGGCCACAGCCCAAATCCATCGCTGTATCGCCCCGCTTCAATCTAAGCTTCTCTATACTCACTTGCTTGTACGCTTTGAAACTAGACAGGCCCTCCATGAATCTGAGACATGCTTCCAGCTTTCCAATATCACTGTTGCCGTCAACATCTCTGAATCCGGTTGCCAAATAACCGTCATGCTCTGCCATACTCACTCCTACTTGTCCGATAATAGCTATGACTTACGGGATCCCGCGATGATTCTAACACGAATGTGGGTCAAAGCGACAACATTACTCAAGGGAAGTCTTGCTCCTCTCTACAATGTATAGGGCAATACACGGGACAATGTTGAAAAAGAAAATGGATATTTTGTAAAACAGTATACCTGCAAAGTTGATTGCATCAAACTGCTCGACTGTCACATAGAACCACCCCCCTGCAAACCGATGCATCCAGTCATGCGCGAGCAAGAAATACAAGAACCACCACATAAGTAATCCATAGTTGATTATTGCACACCACAGAAGCGCATTACGTACCATCCGGATAGTCATTAAAGTAGCCCCCTTCTCTCTCAAACGATCCAACCGACGCCGGAACACTACCCGATTGAGAATCGAGTGTCAACTTCGATGGCACCAGCCTTTAATCATTTGTTTCCACCGGTCGATGTTCCTGAATCGCGAGAAATGCTTATTCTTAAGGAAATCGCGCGAACGCAACCATGCGAATCACTCAATGGGATAGGTTTCAGAGGTCCAGCAGCGATGTCATCTGAGATTCGAACGAAACGAGATGGAGACCCAAGATGGGCGAGACATCCTTATACGGGGAAAAGTCACGGAAGCCGATAATGACCGCTACTTTGACCTGCCCCCTCAATTACTATCGGTGCGAAAGGTGTCCCAAAGATGAATATTGGGGATGCTGTCCAATCGGATCGAGTTGTATGTGCCGCGACGGATACCTCGACGCCTGTGAAACGGTTTGAGTAACCGCAGTAGAATGTCGAGGTGTAGCGCGCCTGATGGAGCAAGTCTGCTGTTCACGAACGCGGAAATCCTATCATATCGGAAGAGTGGCAGACATGACTCAAGAGCAGACCTCACCCATGTCTGCTTGACGCCCATCTCTCAAACTTGGAGACTTGCCCCCTCGTATTTCACAAGCTTTATGGCGAAACAGTATGAACCTCTTCACCCACCTGCTCTCTTCGGATTCCTGAGCTGGCCCGAAGGGCCTCCAGGATTTCACGCATGTGATCCGAGTGCCAGCCAAGATGGTACTCGCCCATTGCTTCGATCCACTCTGCGAGAGTGGGATATTCACCCATTGGAGCTTCCTTCAAGATAGGGATGTGAGCCCTTCTGTTGAGCTGTTCCTCGGACAGGCCCGATACAAATTCGGCCATGCGATTGTATTCCCCTTCGAACTTCGCAAGAAGCTCCGCAAAGGTCATGCAAGCACGATCCTCGGAAAAGAAGGGATTCTCCACTTCGATGTCGATTCTGGGCGTATCCTTTTCCAAGAAAGCGTGAAAGGTGGGCAGATGCCCGATTCCTTCAGGACCGCACAGGTGTGACACAATCTCTTTGGGAGACCATCGACCGGAGAGGGCAAGAGAAGCCGTTTCTTCGTCGATTCCCTCGCACAGCGCTTCGAAATCCGCCGCCTTCTGATGAATCAGTTCCGACAATTGGGCAGCTTTAGGTGTTTCCATTGTTATCGTCTCCTTTCCCAACTTGTCCTCGTTTTGTAAGTTCAGCGCGACAGCTCTGGCGGCACGGACATTCGGCCCATCATTCATACGGGGGCCGGACACCCATACGCGTTTGCATACAGGGTCGGCCCAAGTGACGTCAGATAGTTACCCTAACGAGCACCCCGTCACCCCGGCGAAAGCCGGGGTCCAGGTTTTCCTACTTAGAAGACTGGATTCCGGCTTCCGCCGGAATGACGGACGGGCGAAGATCACACTCGAAACTCAACACCTATGGTGGAGCAACTGCCCCACCAAGGCCGCTCTTATATATCGGGCTGCTCAGGCGCTCCCGAGCTGCTTTCGCATTCCCAATTCGTCCATGGTCATCCATTCCTCAGCGATCTTGCCGTCGGCCACTCGACTGATCGAGACCCCGCTCACGTTGAAGCATCCGCCCTTGTTCGGTATATCGGGCAAGTCTTTTGCCTGGCAGCCTGAAAATGTGAACCGTGTCACGACCCGGTCGCCCTCCGCGATTTGATCCTCTATGGTGCAGGAGGAGTCCCGTATTGATTCCATAAAGCTTCTGCACATTTCCAAGTGGGCCTCGCGGCCGCCGGGAAAGTCCGGCATTGAGGGATCGTGCAACATATAATCTTCACTGATGAACTCAGATACCCCCTCTAAATCATGCTGGTTGCAACCTTTTTCGAAAGCTAGACGAACCAATTCTTTGTTATCCATTGTGAGGTTCCTTTCTCGGTACTATTTGACGGAGCCGGTGTCGGCCGCGCTTCATTCAGAAAGTCTTTCCACGCGGAATCGTTTGTGGAGCCGAATACGAAAGCAATTGCCATGCGACGCAATCATTCTCTCATTGGTACGAAGCCGGCCGGACTCCGTTAATAAAAAGTCGACATTTGTTGCGCGTAAGTCAACGCGATTCGCTATAATGTCTGTCCATGAATGGATTCATCTCAGCATTTCCTCAGGATGAGCAACCCTTCGGGATTTACATCCACATCCCGTTCTGCCTGTCCCGGTGCGTGTACTGCGGGTTCGCTACAACCGTGTTCGATCCAGCGCAGGAAGAGCCTTACGTCAATGCTGTGTTGAAGGAAATGAAGCTCTGGGCCTCGGAAGGCGATCTACAGGCTCCGTTTACGCCTTCTCAAGCGGAGACCATCTATATCGGCGGCGGGACTCCTTCAATATTGCAAGCAGAGCGGCTGATCACGCTGATTGAGGCCTGCAAGTCCCGCTTTCGTATCGCGCCCAATCCTGAAATCACTGTGGAGATCAATCCTGCGACCGCCGGCCCAGATGCCTTTCGTAAGATGAGAGTTGCGGGTATTAATCGAGCCAGCCTGGGCGTGCAATCTTTCCATGACAATGAACTCGGCTTGATGGGGCGTCCGCACACTGCATCCGAAGCTGTGTCCACGTTCCAGGAGTTGCGAGAGGCCGGTTTCGACAACATCTCCGTGGATCTGATAGCCAGCTTTCCCGGTCAATCACTTGATACGCTTCGGATTTCGCTGCAAAAGGTCTTTGAGCTCGGACCCGAGCACATCTCCGTCTACCTGCTGGAAGTGAAACCGAGCACCCCATTGGAGCGCTTCTTGCGCCGCGGAGACATGCCCCCAATCGATGAGGATCTCGTCGCGGACATGTACGAACAGATCGTCTCTTTGGCACAGCGAGCAGGGTACGATCAGTACGAGATTTCCAACTTCGCCAAGCCTGGAAGGCGCTCCCAGCACAATCTCAAGTACTGGACGGACGGCATCTTCTTGGGTCTGGGCGCGGCCGCAACCGGGATGAATGGGAGAGTGCGATACGTGAACATCGAAGATCCCACGACGTACGTGGCCGCGCTCAATCGGGCTACGTTTCCGCAGGCTTCGCTCACCGAGCTCACGCCGGAGACTCGTTTCAAGGACGCGCTTATCATGGGACTCAGGCTGGTCGAAGGATTGGACCTTGGCGTTTTGAGCGAGCGTTATCGGGTAGATGCGGAGGAGTTCGTCATGGCGACCATTGGAGACCTGGCGGGGGAAGGGCTTTTCACCTTCGACGACGACCGCCTTAAACTCACCCCACGAGGCCGCCTGCTCAGCAACGTGCTCTTTGCCCGGTGGGTCTAGCTGACTCGTGTTCCCCCGCGGCTCTGGGTGCAGTTGACACCCCCGGACAGCTCCCTTAGAATCATAATCGGATTGAATCTACGGCGGCGCAGCAGCGCTCAATACCGTCCGCTATGGGGCAGGCGGACGAGAACGGACGGAGAAAATGGCGGCACGAACCGATAGGATAACCGTCAAAGGCGTGGAGATCCACTTGATGGATCCCCCAAAGCTCGATGTCCAGTGGGTGGGCATGCAGGAGCCTCTTGGGCAATTGATTGCCGCATGGGCAGACGACGCGGAAGACCCGCCCATGCAACCTCGGATCCTCGGCAAGCCGGGAGTAGGCAAGACTTCTTTGGCTATTACCGCGGCCAAGATGATGAAACAGGACCTGTACATCTTCCAGTGCACCGTGGACACCAAGCCTGAAGATCTAATCATCTCGCCGGTTATTGCAGACGACAACAAGATCCGTTACGTGGCCTCCCCGCTGGTTTCCGCGATGGTGAGAGGCGGAGTTTGCCTCTTGGACGAAGGGAACCGGATGAGCGAAAAAAGCTGGGCTTCCATAGCTCCGCTTCTTGATATGCGCCGCAGCGTTTATTCAATCGTCGCGGGTGTGGAGATAAAGGCCAAGTCCGAATTTCGCATTTGCGTGACCATGAACGAAGACGCTTCCACCTTCGAGGTCCCCGAATACATCCATTCACGGCTCCAGCCGGCTGTTCACATGGATTATCCCACCCGCGAAGAGGAATTTCGCATTCTGCGCACTCAACTTGAAGGACCTCGGGACGAGATCATCAAGCAGGTCGTGGACATTCTCCAGCGATCCCATGTCCGGGATGAAGACCTGAGCGTCCGGGACGGGCTCAATATCGCTCGCTTTGCCCACAGGCTCATGAAGCACGACGCGAAGATGGACACCCGCACCGCGGTCGATCAGTCCTTCCTTCAGATCACGGGAGAGAACCGTGGCACACTTGATGGGCCAACAGTGGTCTGACCTCGTTCACCACGGGAATATCACTCTCGCGGGTGTGCTCCATTATCGCATCGAGTTTGCGGTGACGGTGAATTCCGCCATTCGTCACGCGAAGCCTGATTGCATCTGCGTGGAGCTTCCTCATGCCCTGCGCAAAGAGATCGTTTCGGGCGTGCGGAGGCTGCCACATCATTCCGTCATCCTTTATCAGACAGCATCTGATGAGAATTCCGTGCTCATCATGGAAGGCTCGGACGGCGTTCAGGAAGCGGTTCGCTCCGCTTTGGAACGAGATATCCCGCTGCGTTTCATCGACCCCCTGCCCTTGCGGTACCCGCTCTTTCACGATCGCCTTCCTGATGCATACCTGATCGATCGGTTGGGGCAACGCACATTCCTGGAGCTCATTGCCAAGAACGGGCAGCCGTTGCAGTCCGATGAAGACAACGCTCGCCGCGAGTCATTCATGGCAGCGCGGCTTCAGGAAGCCGCGAGCGAACACCAACGGGTCCTCTTCGTGGGCGGGCTCGCACACATTCCTGGGATTGCGTCTCGTCTCAGCGAGCCTCAGGCATTGCCGCTCATGAAGACCGGAGTCAAGGCGGCGGTGCTGGCTCCTGTTCATCCGGAATCGCTCAAGAAGGGCTTTACGGAAATACCTCGGATCATCGAAGCATTCGAGAACTGGCGCCGCAATCCTGACGCGCCTCCACCAGCTAATCGCCACGAGATGATCCTGTCGCTCATGGACGATGCCGCGGCGTACTACGCCAAAGAAACCCGTGATTCAGTGCCTGAGTATGTGCGATTGACGTGGGCCAGGTTTCTGCGTAAGTGGCTGGGCTTCAAGGGGCAGCTCCTGCCCGAAATGTATCACCTGGTCGCAGCGGCCCGCAGCGCGATGGATGAAGACTTCGCGTACCATGTCCATGAGTATCTTTCCGACTACCCGTGGGCCAACGATCCGTACGACCCTTCCGCAGTGGAATTGAATGAGGACAACCTTCTCTTCCACGGCCATAAGATCATCCTACACAAGAAGCTGCGCACTCTTTTCCGTGCTCCCCGGAAATACAAGATGAAGGCCGTGACCTCCACCAAGTGGAAGGAGCACCTTAGACGCAAGTGGGAAACCGCGGATCCCAATGAAGTGGACATCTGCTCATACCCGCCGGAAGATGTTGAAGTGGAAAAATGGGGCGGCGCCCTGATGAAGCACGCGAATCATATCCTCCAGTCAGGGCTGACAGACGCGGAGCCTTTTATTACGGACTTCGGCCAGGGCCCGGACATCCGCGAAACTCTTCGGCGCTTCCATGAACATCGGCTGTACGTCAAGACCCAGGATCGGGGCGGTCTTGAATTCGGCTCTGTGGTCGTGATCTTTGACGAAGACGAGAAGCACGTGAGCTATCCGTTCCAGATGACGTGGCTGGGCGAGCATTCTCAGGAATCTGACATGGCGTTCTATTCCACGCTTCCCGGAGCGCATGTGGTCGGACCCGGCATCAGTCGTATGGAACACGGCGGCTTTGTCTTGTCCTATCCTCCGCTGCGCATGTACGACATCTGGCGCGATCCGAGCTTTGAATTTGTCCCGACCAGACACGAACGCCTCTTGGTCGCTGGCCTGGCTTACTCGGAAAAGCCGGGCGTGGTGTACGTGGCTGCCAAGCCGCCCGCGCAGCGGTGGAAGAAGCTTGCCAAGAGCATGGGCAGGAAGCTCGTGTACATCCCTCTGGGCTCGCTCAACCCCATACACGTGAAGAGGATGCGCACGTTCCACATGCTCCAGAACAAGGGCATCCGCAACCATGCCCACGATTTCCTGAAGAGCCGGGACTGACCGAGAGCTGTTCGGGAAGCCTGCCGCCCGCGCAGTGAACCACGCAGGCAAACCTCAAATTTCGTTGACACCATCTGGGCGAACCATTAACATGAGCCGCGCGCCGAGGTAGCTCAGTCGGTAGAGCAGAGGACTGAAAATCCTTGTGTCGCTGGTTCGATTCCGGCCCTCGGCACCACGTAGCGGAATAAACCCCGTCTGGATCGCATGGCAGCCAGGCGGGGTTTCCTTGTTCAGGGGGCCATTGTTTACATTCTTGTTACCTTTTGCAGGACAGACAATGGTTGCGGCTTTCAAGAACCCGGCAAGTTCGACCATAAGATAGTGGTTGGTGATCTTGACCAACCTGTTCTACAGAAGGATTTCTCAGGAGTGCGTCAGGTCGATATCAGTTTGCTGTTGGGACGGGAATACGCCCGATCCGTCATTCTTGATCATGATCTAATCGAATTCTAATACGATCTTGAGGTGCAGGAAACGAAGATCGTGGAGAAGACTGATAAAGCCAATATGTAAATATAGCGGTTCTACCCAGTGACGGCCCAAAATGGGGGGTAGTAACCGCCAACCCGCTGCATAGCCCGCTCCCTCATTCTACTTGCTTCCGGCGAGTCAAATGTAGCGCCTCTTCCCGACAGAGAGGCGTTTCATCTGGCCGCGGTGGCTGTTAATGCCATGAGGGATTTTGCAACCGCCTATAAGCGGAGCAATCAAATTTAACTATGGGAGGGGAACTATGTTTCAGCGTGCTTTTGTCCACCATACTGCGATCATGGTGTGTTGCCTCGTCTTCTTGCCGTCAATCACACCGGCCCAGGAACCGATTAAGATTGGATTCCTGTATTGCTTTTCAGGACGTCTAAGCCACTACGGTGAGGCCGCCAAGCGTGGGGGAGAATTGGCGATCAAGGAGATCAATAGCCAAGGCGGCCTTAGTGGTCGGAAGCTGCTTGGGATCTACGAGGACACAGAGCTCAAGCCCGAAGTCGGGGTGGCGCGCGCCAAGAAGCTCATTCTCGAAGACAAGGTCGATGTGCTGATGGGTATTGTATCCAGCGAAGTCGCCCGGGCAGTAGCGCCAGTGGCGAACGAGCATCGAACGCCACTTATTATTACGCTGGCAATGACCCCTGACGTGACCGGCAGGATGTGCAATCCATACACCTTTCGCATTTCCCAAAACGGCCCGCAGAACCTCATGGGCGCATCTATCCTTGCCTCGGGGATGCAAGTAAAGAAATGGAACACAGTCGGACCGGATTATGTTTTCGGACACCAGTGCTGGGAGTATTTCCAGAAGTATCTCAAGGAAAAGCGGCCCGACGTTCAATTCGCCTCGAAGTCCGAGACAGTCTACGGAGATGTCACGACCACCGATTGGAAGCCGCATATCGCGAAAGTGATCCAATCCGGAGCCGACGGCGTGTTGATATCGTTGTACGGCGGGAATCTCATTGACTTCGTGAGGCAGGCCACTCCAATGGGGCTATTTGATGGCAAGAGGCAAACCCTTATGAACCTTGCGCTCTCGTCCGAAGTAATGTGCGGGCTGGGCGTTAACATGCCACAAGGAGTGTGGCTCAGCGGCCTGTACTGGTTTCAATGCAATGAAGGGCGCACAAATCGCCAGTTTGTCGACAATTATATGGCCGGCCATAACGTCTTTCCGGACTACAATGCGCATGGCGCTTATGCCGGAGTCAAGACCTATGCCGCTGCATTCACCAAGGCGGCGAGCCCTCAAAAGGAAGGGATAGTTGCCGCGCTGAAAGGATTCTCCGTAGATGCCCCGGCCGGAAAGCTGATGATTCGTCCCGAGGATCATCAGGCCGTATGTCCAGGGGTGTGGGGAAAGACGGCAAACCTGGACCAGGCCATAAGATGCCGAATCCTATACCCTCTGAAGATATTCCCTGGCGAGGAGATAGCGGTCCCGGTTTCAGAGACGGGATGCAGCCAACCCGCGCGCACAGCGTCTCAGTAGCCACAGTCTTGATTGAATCTTGATTCCGGAAAAAATGGGAGGGTTCCGCCTTGCCGGTCGGAGCCCTCCGCGAATATGCGAAAAAAATATTCAGCCACCATTGACCCGCGTCCGTACATGACTTATAGTCACCAAAGACCTTGGTTCAGCACGGAGACGCGATGAGCACTTCCCCGCATACAGCCTCGACAGAGCATTCATCCTCAAGCACAAGACCTCCCAACAGGCGCGAGCGGAAGAGAGCTGAGACTCGCGAGCGAATCGTTCGAGCTGCGCTACATCTTTTTTGCGAGCGAGAGGTCGTTGCGACCACCATCGAAGACATTACTAATGCAGCGGATATCGGCAAAGGGACCTTTTTCAACTATTTCCCCAGCAAAGAGCATATCCTCGCTCATCTTTGCCGGTTACAGATGGGCAAGATCCGTGAGTGCATTTCGGATGCCATTGACTCGGGTGAGCCAATGGAGCGAGTGTTCAATCGGCTTGCTCTGATCCTCACTGAGGAATTCGGCCGTTGTCCCACGTTGGTGCCGAACGTCCTTATCCCGTCCTTTGCCAGCGAAGCCATGCGTAGGCAGATGGCGGACAATCTGCACGAGGATCGTCTGCTCGTAGCGGAGTTGATAGCCGCAAGACAAAAGAGCGGCGAGATCCGGGGCGACCTTTCTCCGACCGAATTGGCACTCCAGTTTCAGCAGGCGCTTTTCGGCACCACGGTTGTCTGGTCGCTCAATCCCTCAAAGCCTTTGGCTGATTGCCTGAGAAAGATGTCAAATATATTGTGGTCGGGCATTCGCGCAGAAGCGACGGCCGAAGAAAGGAAGTCCCTCGGATCTCGCAAGAAATCCGATCGGCCTATCAGAGTGGCCGAATCCTTTGAGAATCAACGGAGAATGTCACCGTGAAAACACCTCTCGCCGCGGCTCTCGTTTTGGCATGTGTGTTGGCGCTCATCCTCACGGGGTGTGAAAGGAACGCTCCGACTGCGTTCAACCGTCCGCCCGCGCCCGTGTCTGTGACCGAAGCAGTCAAGCAAGACGTACCTGTGTACATCGACAGCGTGGGTAAGACGGTTGCACGCGAGGTTGTTTCCATTCAGCCGCAGGTTTCGGGGCGGATCACCAAGATCCATTTCAAGGACGGCGCGGACTTGAAGAAGGGCGATCTTCTCTTCACGATCGACCCGCGGCCGTACGAGGCCCAGCTAGCTTCAGCCGAGGCCACTCTGGCGGAGAAGAAGGCAGCCCTGGAATTGGCTAGAATACAATTCGACCGATATGCGGGCCTTCGCGCCACGAACTCGGTGTCGCAGCAGGAATTCGATCAGCGGAAGAATGTCTTCGATATAGCCGAGGCTCAAGTCAAGCAGAGCCAGGCAGCGGTCGAGACCGCGCGGCTCAACCTTGATTACTGCACCATACGCTCGCCCATCGACGGCCGTGCGGGTCAGCGTCTGGTGGACGTCGGGAACGTTGTGACCGCATACCTCGGATCGTTCTCGGCTTCTAATACCGGATCGCTCGCGTCTGCGAGCACCGGATCGACCGCGGCTGCGAGCACTGGATCGGCCGCGGGAGGAAATACCAGATCCCTCTTGGTCATTCAACGTTTGAACCCAATCTATGCGGATTTCACGATTACTGAAAACGAACTTAGTGAAGTTCAGCGGAACATGGAACGAGGGACGCTCAAGGTCGAGGTCCGCCTGCCCGACGAACCGAACAAGCCGCGTGAGGGAGAGCTCTCGTTCTTGGACAACGCTGTCCAGGAGGGTACCGGCACGGTCAAGCTTCGAGCCACGATCCCAAATCGCGATCATACGTTCTGGCCCGGGAGGTTCGTAAAGATCCGCCTCATTCTGAGTACACTAGAAGGGGCCGTGGTTGTCCCTGCGACCGCACCTCAGATGTCTGCCAAGGGGCCGTTCGTATATGTTGTCAAAGAGGATGCCACAGCGGAAATGAGACCCGTGAAGCTCGGGCAGCGACAGGACGAGTTCGTCGTAATCGACCAAGGCCTCAAGCCCGGAGAAAAAGTGGTGATAGCGGGCCAGATCGGGGTAACTCCCGGGGGTAAAGTCCACGTCGAGGAGCCCAAATCTGTAGAGGGTTCGCCCGCGGCGGGCAAGGAAGACAAGTCATGAACCTTTCGGAACCTTTCATCCGTCGGCCGGTCATGACTGCGGTCCTGACGGTTTCAGTAATCCTATTCGGAGTGCTGAGCTATTTTCGCCTGCCGGTGAACGACCTTCCTGCAGTTGATTATCCCGTCCTCCAGGTGGATGTGGACTATCCTGGAGCGACCCCGGATACCATGGCCAGCAATGTCGCCACGCCGCTGGAGCGGGCCTTCATGCAGATCAACGGTCTTGAGCTGGTGACCTCCCGGAGCACGCAGGGGCACACGACGTTCATCCTTCAATTCGTCCTGGAAAAGAGCCTCGATGCGGCTGCCACAGACGTGCAGACAGCGATCTCCCAGGCGGCGGGCAACCTGCCCGTTGACTTGCCCTCTCCGCCGACCATGTCGAAGACCAACCCGAACGATCAACCGATCATGTACATCGCGCTGACCACTGATTCGATCACACGTGGTCAGCTCTACGACTACGGGAGCACGCAGGTCGGCCAGCGGATCAGCATCCTGCCCGGTGTAAGTCGCGTGAACGTGTTCGGGACCAAGTCCGCGGTGCGCATCAAAGCTGACCCGTCCAAGATGTGGGCCCGTGGCATAGCCGTTGATGACTTAGCTGCCGCGGTCAGGGGCGGCACGAGTTATACGGGCGCGGGCCAGTTCGACAGCGACTCGGGCACCGCGTTGTTGCGCCCCCGAGGCCAGTTGGAAGGCGCGCGGGAGTACGGCGATCTCATCGTTAACCCTGGAAATGCCGCGCCCGTTTACCTGCGTGACGTGGCAGAGGTGACGGACTCGGTTCAGGACGAGCGTATCAATATGCGTTTCTGGGCCCGCGGCTACCCTCCCCCGTCCGCCACGGTAGTAGTCGCGGTCTATCGACAAGCCGGAGCAAACGCGGTGGAAGTGGCAAAGAGCATCCGGGAATTGCTGCCACTGATCGGCGCTGAGCTCCCTGGGTCCGTACGGATCGCGCCGATCTACGACCGTTCGCGGACCATCGTCAATAGCGTCACGGATGTTCAGGAAACCCTTATTATCGCCTTCGTATTGGTGGTGATCGTCATCTTCCTGTTTCTCGGACGGGCCACCGATACTCTGATTCCTGCGGTAGCGCTCCCCATGTCGCTCCTGCTGACTTTCATAGTCATGCGCATGTTGGGGTACAGCCTGGACAACCTTTCGCTTATGGCGCTCACTCTGGCCATCGGGTTCCTCGTTGACGATGCTATTGTCTTCCAGGAGAACACTGTACGCCGGATGGAGCATGGAGAGCGGCCATTGCAGGCGGCTCTCAACAGCGCTCAAGAGATCAGCTTCACGATCCTTTCAATGACCGTCTCGCTTGCCGCGGTTTTCATACCTCTGGTTTTCATGTCGGGGCTAGTGGGCAGAATATTTCGTGAATTCGCGATCACGATCGTAGTTGCAATCTTCGCGTCGGGGCTCGTGTCACTCACTCTGACTCCGCTCATGTGTGCTCGGCTGCTCCAGGCCCGTGGCCGGGAAGCTGAGCGGACGTGGATGGAACGGGTAATTGGTGGAGCAGAAAAACGGGTGCTCGCTGCCTATGGCAAGACGCTATGGTGGTTCCTTCGGAGGCGAAATATCTCAGCGCTGATCTGGATTGCCTGCCTTGCCGGTACCATCCTGATGTTCATGTATATCCCCAAGACATTCCTGCCTCCCGGCGACAGCAGCTTTGTCTGGGGCGTCATGATAGCCCGGGAAGGATCGTCCCCTGAGCAGATGCGGACGCTCCAAGACAAAGCGGACGAGATTATCCGAGAGGACCCCAGTGTTAATGCTACTTTCACGATGACGGGGAATAGTCGCTTCTTCGCGGCCAATCAGGGGCTGTTGCTCTCGTTTCTCAAGCCACCCGATGAGCGGGCTCCTATCCAGGCAGTCGCGGGTCAGCTAATGGGAAAGCTCGCTGCAATTCCAGGGGTGTTCCCGTTCTTGCGGCCTTTTCCGGTCCTTGAGATCAGCACCGGCGCGACAGCCCGAACTCAGGGCCAGTACGCGTTTTCGGTTTCCGGCGTCAATCCCACCCAAGTCTATGACGTGTCCACAAAGCTCATGGGGAAGTTCCAAGAATACCAAGGTTTTCAGAATGTATCATCGGATTACTTCCACAATACCCCCAACATTGAAATTGATATCCGCCGCGATCAGGCGAAGACGTACGGAGTTTCGGAAACCAGGATCTTGAACCTTTTGCGAAATGCGTACTCCCAGAACTACCTCTACCTGATCAAAAAACCGGAAGATCAGTACCAGGTCATTCTGGAAGTCAAGGACACCGCACGCGAAACGCCGAGTGACCTGTCGCTGCTCTACATCAAGTCGGACGACGGAAGGAACCTTGTCCCGCTTAACGCCCTAGTCACATGGAAGACGGTGCTCGGCCCTCAGAGCGTGAATCACCTGAACCAGTTCCCAAGCGTCACCTTCTTCTTCAATCTCAAGCCCGGGGTGGCCATGAGCGACGCAACGGAGTTCATCACCAGGGCCGCTCAAGAGATCGTGCCCCCCACTTTGCGAGCGAGCTTCCAGGGCGAGGCCCTGACTTTCCGCGATGCAGTCCGCGATCTCACAATCATGATGGCCCTGGCGGTATTCGTGATGTACGTGATTCTGGCCATACTTTATGAGAGCTATGTCCATCCCGTCACGGTGCTCTCGACTCTTCCTACTGCGCTGGTGGGCGGGCTGGCGACCTTGTTCTTGTTCGGTGAGCAGGCCTCGCTGTACGCATTTGTCGGTTTGTTCATGCTGATGGGGATTGTCAAAAAGAACGGCATCTTGATCGTTGACTTTGCCCGGACGCGGGTAGAGGCCGGTGAACCGGCCGAACGCGCGATCCATGATGCGAGCATGGACCGATTCCGGCCGATCATTATGACGACATTAGCCGCGGTCATCGGCGCTGTCCCCATCGCGATAGGTTTTGGGGCCGATGCGGCATCTCGCCGACCTCTCGGTCTGGTGGTAGTGGGCGGCCTCGTGGTCTCTCAATTCATCACGCTGTACATCACACCGGTGATCTACCTGTATCTCGAAGACTTTCAAGAGAAAGTGTTGGATCGGATTCCCTTCTTTAGTTCGGGGCGTGCACGGCTGGGATCGCCAGCGGTTGTCGCGTCCACCGGCCGTGATGGCGAGAGAAAGAGCAGCGTTGGATGATGAGGTGGCCCCCTGCTCTAACCTCAGAATGGTCCGCGGGTAAGAGACGGACCTAGCAAATCGCAGGTCCGTGGCACCCATATGTGAAACCGTGCCTACTTTCGAGAACTCCCTTAGGCGATTTCGATTCTGCCCGGAGCCCCAAAGCCATGTTCTGCATGTTTGTCCGCGATAGTTGCGGCGAGTCTGTCCAAAGAGCTCAACACTTCGTCGCTTGGATAACCTTTGCACAGAACCGGCTCCAGCACTTCCACCTTCAGATTTGGGATCAATGAGGCAATCTGCTCCACAACCTTGGTACTCCAGCCGTACGATCCGATAATCGACGCAAACTTGGCCTTTGGTCGCAAAATGTTGGCCAGGAACGCGGCATAGCCTGCCAAAGGATGTGCTCCCATGAGTACCGTTGGGGTTCCGATAACAATGGTACCCGCGTCAACCAGCGTGATGGCCAGCTTGCCGATATCGCAACCGGCAAGGTCAAACTGATTGACCGTGACCTCTCTGTCCGCAAGTGAGGCCACCAAGTGTTCCACCATTTTCCTCGTGCTATCATGCATGGACACATACGGAAGGGCCACAATATTCTTTGGTTGATCCGAGGCCCAGTCTGCGTATGCATCCATGATGAACCGCGGTCGGTCGTAGATAGGGCCGTGGCTCGGAGCAATCAAGTCAATTTCCCGATCTTTCAATTTGGCCAAGTTCTTTTGAATTATCGTACGAAAAGGCACCATTATCTCGCCGAAATATCTCTTTGCCGCTTCATACACCCGCGGCTGATCCACTGCATACAGATCTGTAGTGGCGATGTGAGAGCCGAAGAAGTCACAGGAAAAGAGCACGCGATCTTCCGCAAGGTACGTGCACATGGTCTCCGGCCAATGGACCCACGGCGTATAAATGAACTCCAACGTCTTATTCCCGAGCGAAAGGCGCTCGCCGTCTTGTACCGTGATGAAGCGATCATCAGCAATTCTCAATAGGTCCGCGAGCATGGCCTTGCCCTTCGGCGTTGTGATCACTTTTGCCTGCTCGTATTTGTCCAGGACCGTGGGAATGGCTCCGGAATGGTCTTGCTCCGCGTGGTGAGCTATCACGTAGTCGATGCTTTCGATGTTCCCTAATTGCGACATGAGCGTCTGAACCATTAGCGGGTCCACTGAGTCCACCAGGACGGTCTTCTCACTACCTCGAATGATATAGGAGTTGTAGCTGGTGCCGTCAGGCAGAGGTATAAGAGAATCAAACAGCCGCCTATCCCAATCGATCGCTCCAACCCAATAAATGTCTTCTCGTATCTGTCGCGGCTTCATCAAAATCCTCCTTCTTATGACATATGGATATTAGTGGGATGACGACACACTTTAGCACGTCTCGGACGCTACACAGAGAATCTTTGCAATCACGGCAAGTCCATTAGATTTTGTAACCCCTGAGTCACGGGCGGCCCGTGCCAGAAAATTCACAAGAATTTCACCGCAGAGAACGCGGAGAACGCGGAGTGCATGGTGCGCACGGCCGTGCGCACCATGCATCTTCTCTGCGAACTCTGTGCTCTCCGCGGTGAACCGGTTTTCTGCAACCTCCCTGCGTAACTGAATAGATACTAGATTTTCTGCTTGACGGGTGGGATATTAAGGCTCATAAGTACACTTCAGGGGATTATCCCCAAACCTTGTACGGTAAGGTATTAGGGCGTTTCTCACACGGGGGGCATCTGAGAAAGCGTTCCACACAGAGCAGGTCTATGTGAAGAGATAGTAGGGGGTCACCGGCCATTCCGAGGACTATGGCTTGGGGGGACCTACACCCATTTGTCTCAGGAGAGATGTTATGGGCTTATGGAAGCGGAGTAGTCCGAAGATCTATGGTGGGCGA
Organism: Thermodesulfobacteriota bacterium; assembly: GCA_049323095.1. Taxonomy (GTDB): domain Bacteria; phylum Desulfobacterota; class Desulfomonilia; order Desulfomonilales; family Desulfomonilaceae; genus VGSG01. The sequence continues at coordinate 9,852 of JBMOME010000368.1, read as the reverse complement.
ATCGTCTTTGAAAAACTGGAAGAAAGAATTGTCCTGGACGGAGCGGTGAACCCGAATCCGCAGGACGATGCATCCGCCCAATCCAGCGATACCACCAATACTACCAATCAGCAGGCCGTAGCCCCGTCAGGGGGAACACCGCCAAATCCCGCGGCAACACCGGACCCTGCTGCTCCGCCTCCGACCGTGCCCGATACGCTGCACGAAGTCCTGCCGACCAATCCTGCCGAGCTCAACGTCATTCTTGTCTCAAATGCGCTCCAGGAGATCGAGTCGATTTCCCAGGCCGCGCAATCTGATGCGAAAGTGATCCAGTACGACGCGCAGCACGACGACTTGACCACTATCACCCAGAAGCTCAGCGATCTGGTCGATTCCACAGGCCAACAGATCGACACACTCGCGGTGGTGGGACACGGACTGGAAGGCACACTTAGGCTCGGTTCGGATAGGATCGACATCTCAAACATAGGCGAGTATGCTCCCCTGTTCCAGTCTCTCGCCCAGAATCTCACCGAAGATGCGCAGATCCAGTTTTACGCATGCTCCGTAGCGGGTAACGGCCCCGGTCAAGCTTTGCTCCAGTGCATTGCGATCTATACGGGAGCCGATGTGTTCGGAAGCGTGGACACTACAGGTGGAGCACAAGGGGATTGGGATCTCGAATATGCTTCCGGCCCTGCGGTTTTTTTTACGAACCTATTCAACCCTGACGGCCTGGCGGCGGTCCAACACGAGCTGGGCAGCGGCCCACCAGTCGTGACGACCATTATGGCGATGCAAATTGAAGACGATACCGGCATCGACTTGAGCACCAATATCGCAATCACCGAGCCTGACGGTGAAACCCTCACTATGACGCTGACCGTGAACCCAGCAGAGATCAGCTTACTCAGCGCCACCGGCGGCACATGGGACGGAGGCGCACACACCCTGACGCTCACCGGCGATGCAGCCACCATCGATGCCAATCTCAATTCATTGACCGCGGATCTTTACAGCAATTTCAATGGTACTGCCAGCATAGCGATCAGTGTAACCGGCGACGAGGACGGTTCACCGGTTTTCGAATCCATTACTATAGACGTTGCCGCGGTCAACGATGCGCCGACACTTGATTGGGAGTCCCCCACTGCAACCAGTATCACCGAAGACGACACGGCAAATGCCGGACAGCGAATTGACACGTTCATAACTCCAAGCACGTTTCACGACGTGGACGGGGACACCTGCGGGATTGCGGTATATGAGGCGTCAGAAACTCACGGCCACTGGCAATACAGTCTGGATGGCATAACTTGGAATGACCTGTGGTACGCCGGCAGCAATAACGCTGTGCTGTTGAACCTGGATGACTTTGTTCGCTTTGTCCCTGACCAACAGCAGGGCTCGTCAAATTCTTTCACTTATGCGGCATGGGATCGTACGGCCGGGTCCCCGGGAGACACGGTTAGTGTAACCGGAGGGGGCGACACCCCCTTCAGTACGGACCGAAATACAGCGTCGATCACGGTGACCGACGTAAACGATGCGCCGGCACTGGACAACATCGGCGACATGACACTGTTCCCCATCTACTGCACCGACACCGACAACATGGGCACCCCGGTATCGAACATCATTGGTTCCGCAGGCGGGGACAGAATCACGGACGTGGACCCCGCGGCAGTGGAAGGAATAGCGCTCTTCGCCACCACCCAAACGTACGGATACTGGCAGTACTCGATTGACGGAGCTTTCACCTGGACAAATGTTGGTGCGGTTTCCAGCAGTTCTGCTCTGCTGCTGCGGGCTACTGACTATGTTCGGTTCGTGCCCGACGGTTCACATGCGGAAATTGATACAATCAGCTTCTATGCGTGGGATCAGACGGTTGGCGCGGCTGGAACCAAGGTAAATGCAGAAACCCGGGGTGGCGAAACGGCATTCAGCGTAGATGCTGAGGACGCAAGCATCACTGTGAACCCGCCGAACCAGGCGCCTACCGACATAGCAATGTCCAACAGCACCATCGGTGAGAACCAACCCATTGGTACGACCGTCGGTGTGTTCTCCTCTTATGATACCGACGGCGGCCCCACGTACATGTATAGCCTGGTTGCGGGCGCAGGCTCCACGGACAATGCCTCGTTCAGCATCGTGGGTAACAGCCTGCGGACCGCTGCTGTTTTCGACTTTGAGACCAAGGATTCTTACAGCATCCGGGTGAGAACTGATGACGGTCATGGCGGGACATACGAAGAGATCTTCACCATCGCGGTGAGGCCAAGCAACGAGCCGCCGACCTTTACGTTCATGCCTCCCGAGCAGACAACGGCCATGGACACGGCTGTGGAGCTCAGCACGGCCACTGGTAAGGCAATCAACATCGACGATATCGAAGCCGCTGCCGGTGGCGACCAAGTCTCCGTGCGGCTCACAGCTGTGAACGGGACGCTGAGCTTCGATTCTGGCCATATATCAGGCTTGACCTTCACCATAGGTGACGGCACGAACGATGCGGTCATGCTCTTCAAGGGTCAACTAAGCGCCATTAACGAAGCCTTTTCCCAGGGAACCGGCCTCACGTACAGTCCAAATACCGGATTCGTGGGCCTTGGCGGCGTTCTCGTGTACTTGTCCGATGTGGGTGTAGCCACCAATGGCGGTGTTCAAACGGCCATGAATAAGGTCGACATCCTGGTCGGTTCACCTGGCTCGGTGCCCACAAACGATTTCAACCCGGTCATCAACCTGCCTAGCGGTCGAGTCATCCCGGCCGAGACAGGTTGGACCATGGGCGGCGCCGATGCGATCTCCATCAGCGATGCGGATGCGGAAACGGACGAAGTCGGCGTGACCGTAGGGACCACCCAAGGAACCCTGACCTTGGCGAGCACTGTCGGGCTTACACTCGTGGAAGGTGACGGGATCGCGGACTGCCGAATACGAATGAGAGGTACGGTAGCTGCCATAAACGCGGCCTTGGACGGGATGGTCTTCGACCCGACCGCGGGCTTCTCGGGTGCAGCGGGTATCGGTGTGGGGGTGAGCGACCTGGGGAGCGCAAGCGAGGGCGCGATGCGAGAAGTCGGCCCGGTCTATTTGTCCCTTACGGTGGTCGGCGATGTCAACGATCCGCCCGTGGTCACTGTTCCCGGGGCTCAGACCACGGGAATCAATGCGCCCATCAATTTTACGTCCATTGTTGTTTCAGATCCCGACGTTGGCGGTAATGACCTGCAAATGAGGATCACGGCCAATCACGGAACCGTCAGCTTCACTCTTCCAGGAGCTCTGGATTTTGGAGGCGGGCCCTCCTCCGGGGAAACCATCCGGTTCACCGGGACCTTGGCCGAGATTAATACGGCATTTGCAAACGGTTTCACGTTCACGCCAACCACGGATTTTGAAGGGTACGGAGGCATCACCCTCGTCTGTGGGGATCAGGGATACACGGGCATTGGGGGAATCAAGGTTGATGTCAAGTACGTTCCGATCACCATCGGCAGTCCGGCCGGCGCACCCGAGAACCAGGCGCCTGTGATTGGAGCGCCGTTGTATTACTACGCACATGATAATGCGGCTATTGTTTTCAGCCCGGGCAACGGGAATGCGATCACGGTCACCGATCCTGATTGGCAGCCAACCGACATCATAGGCGTCTCATTGAAGGTTTATCACGGCACTCTCACCATCGCAAACACCACCGGCCTCTATTTCGCAGAAGACCAAACCACTCCAAATCCGGAGGACGGCGCCGCCGACAAACAGCTTTATTTCAGCGGGACGGTTTCGGCGGTGCAAGCGGCTCTAGCCAGTGGGATCATGTATATTGCCGACGCCAATTATTCGGGTGGGGACCGGGTAGAGATCGCGGTCAATGACGGAGGGAGCAGCGGGCCCGGGCCGCTAAAAGGAGACACAGAGTGGATAGACTTCTGGGTCTTCGCGATCAACGAGGCGCCGGTAGTCATTTTGCAGGATCCTACAACGCAGAATGTGAATGAGGATACGAATCTCATTTTTAACGTAGGCAATGGCAATACGATCACAATCTCCGATGTGGACGCGGCCCTGGGCACGGTGCAGGTGGATCTGGGAGCCTCGAACGGCACACTCACGGTCTTCCAGACGACTGGGTTGAGTTTCGTCTTCTCGGATTGGTACGGCACAGGCTCAGGTGACGGGACCGCGGACGGCTCTATGTCGTTCAGAGGGACTGTTTCCGCGATCAACGCTGCGCTCAACGGAATGTACTTCGCGCCTGCCGCGAACTACAATGGCGCAGCAGTAATCAACGTCCATGCAAATGACCTGGCCCACTCCGGCAAGAACTATGCCATGCTGGAAGACTCCGACGTGGTCAATATCACGGTCAACGCGGTGAATGACGCGCCGGTGCTGGACAACAGCTCGGATCGTTCACTTTGGCCTATCAATGAGGATGACGTATCCTCTAGCGGCACCCTCGTTTGGAGCCTCATCAACGGTTCGTTCACGGATGCTGACGGCGATTCTTGGGGTATTGCCATCACAGCCGCGGACACTGCAAATGGTACGTGGGAGTACTCGATTGACACTGGCACGACTTGGTCTTCGCTCGGCTCGCCGACAGGATCTTTGGCCCTCCTGCTGCATGATGATGCGCTTGTTCGCTTCCTGCCCGTCCCTGACTACAATGGCATTGTCGATCCTGCCATCACCTACCGTGCATGGGACAGGACTCAGGGGATCAACGGCGGAGCGTGGGACATAACGTCGGGCGGCTTCGGCGGCTCCACCGCCTTTAGCACCGATGTTGAGATAGCCTCTATCACGGTGAACGCGGTCAACGATGCGCCGGTCGCTATCGACAATGGCCCATTCAGCACAAACGAAGACACCATGGTGCCGGTTAGTCTGGGCGGGATAACTGGACCGGCCAATGAACAGGACCAGACGCTGACCTTTGTGATGTGGCACGGCGCCACGTTGAATGGGACCATATATCGTGACGAGGGACTGACCCAGCTCCTCAATCCTGGTGACCTGGTGGTTGCCGCCGCGGCCGGGGACGCGGCCGTGACGGTCTACTACCTCCCTGCCGCGGATTACGTTGGGAACGCGGAGCTTCAGTTCTACGTCAGAGACGACGGCGGCGGCTTGAATGAGAGCGCTCCCATTGTTACCAACATTACGGTCGACCCGGTCAACGATGCTCCCGTGGCCGTTGACATGGGGCCGTACAATGTGAATGAGGACACTCAGCTCACGGTCACGCTTCGAGGGCAGACCGGCCCGCCCAACGAACCCACCCAAACGCTTACCTTCTATATCGGTAATCTCTCCTTACTAAACGGCTCCTTGTACAGAGACGCGGGGGAGACTCAGCTTCTTAACATGGGGGACACCATAGTGGCCGCTGCGGCCGGCAATCAGGACGTTACGGTCTACTACCATCCCGCGGCGGACTACAACGGCCCGGCAAGCATTGAGTGGTACGTGATGGATGACGGCGGGACGCTCGACGGTGGTGTGGACACGAGCACAACCGCTAACACCACCATCACGGTCGATCCCGTAAACGACAGCCCCGTGGCGGTGGACAACGGACCATTTTCGGTGGACGAAGACACCACGCTCGCCGTGAGTCTCGGGGGCCAAACCGGTCCGGCCAATGAGCAGGGGCAAACCCTAACCTTCGTCATGTGGCACAATCCTGCTTTGCTCCACGGAAACATCTATCGTGACGTAGGTTTGACTCAACTGCTGAGTGTCGGCGACCTCGTGGTTGCGGGGAGCCCGGGAGACACGTCTGTGACGGTGTACTACCTCCCGGACGTCGGATATACTGGTCCAGCGGAGCTGCAGTTTTATGTGAGAGATGATGGCGGCGGCTTGAATGAGAGCCCGCCCATCGTCACCAATGTGACGGTCAACGATGTGAACGATGTTCCCACGGTGACAACGCCCATCTCCGATGTGACAGTGGACGAAGATGCGGCCAACACGGTTTTCAGTTTGTATCCGCACTTCCAGGATTCCGAGGACACGGATGATTTGCTCACCTACACCGTCGTGGACAACACCAATCCCAGCCTGTTCGCGGACGTGAACATCTCTGATCCGACTAACTTCACGCTCAATTATGCGCCTGATGCGAACGGCACCGCCAACATAACGATCCGTGCCACCGACACCGGCGGCTTGTTCGTAGACGATACCTTCACGGTCACGGTGAATCCTATTAACGATGCGCCGGTGTTCATCACAGGGGGGATCATCCCCGCGATCAACGAAGATATTGCTGATGCCAGCAACACCGGAGTCCTGGTCGCGGACATGATCGCGGACACGATATCCGACCCGGACGGTGTTGGTTACGGTATTGCGGTCATAGATGCGCCTTCCTGGGACGGATTCTGGCAGTATTCGTTGGACGACGGCGCCTCGTGGGTGAATTTCGGTGCGTTAGCCGACAATTCGGCCACCATGCTGGCCGCGGATGGGACCACGCGGGTGAGGTTCGTGCCTGATCCGAACTATAGCGGCACCAGAAGCATATGGTACAGGGCATGGGACCAGACCGACGGCCATATGACCGGTGACACAGGCGTGGATGTGTCGATCAACGGAGGCGCGACCGCGTATAGCTCGGTCGTGCAGACCGGGGATGTGGACATCCTTGCTGTCAACGACGCTCCGGAAATCACAGTAGCCGTTGGCCTGTCCACTGATGAGGATACGCCCCTTTACTTTGCCGGCGCGGGAATGCTCGACGTTGTGGACGTAGACGCAGGAGGCGCTGACCTTATTCAGGTTACCTTAAATGTAACCGACGCGACTCTGACGCTGGATGGCACAACCGGCCTTAGTTTCGGCTTTTCGGACAGCTTTGGCATAGGCTCTGGCGACGGAACTGCGGATTCGTACATGTGTTTCCGGGGTACGCCCGACGACGTCCGTACCGCGTTGCACGGTGGCGCAACAGGCATGCGTCTGGATCCGACGCCCGCATTCAACGGCAGCGTCACCTTCGACATAACCGTCAACGACCTGGAGCACACTCCTGCACCAGCGCAAACGGATTCCGAATCGCGGATCATCACGGTGAACGCGGTCAACGACGCGCCGGTATTCGACACAGGCGGTGCGACCACGCTCACCACGATAGGAGAGGATGACACAACCAACCTTGGCAACACGGTCGCGGCGATCATAGCTTCCGCGGGCGGAGATCGTATCACCGATTCGGACGCGGGCGCTGTTGAAGGCGTTGCCGTTATGAATACCGGGAGCACGTATGGCACGTGGGAATACTCCCTTGACGGTGGGACCACCTGGAACCCTGTCGGGTCAGTGGATACCACGAGCGCTTTACTGCTGAGAGATACGGACAGAGTGCGGTTTGTGCCCGCGGGCCAGGGTGAGACCGCCATGTTCGATTTCTGCGCGTGGGATCAGACGTCGGGGAGCCCGGGAGACTACGTTGATGTCACCACTCGGGGCGGCTCCACTGCCTTCAGCCTGGATTGGAAGACAGCCGGCATCGGGGTCTATGAAGTCAACGACGCGCCGACCGCGGTTGACCAGGGTCCGTTCGCGACGAACGAAGACACGGTTCGATCCGTGACCCTGGGAGGCCTGACCGGGCCCACGAATGAACAGACGCAGATACTCACCTTCCATCTGAGTGATTTGACCTCACTTCACGGCAACCTCTATCGTAACGTGGGCCTCACCCAGTTGATTGGGTCGGGTGATACGGTAGTGGCTGGTGGGGCCGGTGATACGACAGTCCTGATCTATTACATGCCTGATCTGAATTACACCGGCGCGGCGGCTTTCCAGTTCTATGTGAAGGATGACGGCGGAACCGCGGATGGCGGCATCGACACGAGCACGCCAGTGACGACAAACCTCACGGTGAACGCCATCAATGATGCGCCGACCGACATATCACTTTCCAACAGCACGCTGGCTGAGAATGCTCCTGTGGGAGCCGCCGTGGGTAACTTCTCCACAACCGACGTGGATGGCGGTCCGCTCTATACCTACAGCCTTGTTGCGGGCGCGGGTGACACGGACAATGCCCTGTTCGCAATAGACGGCACAACCCTCAGAACCAACGCTGTCTTGGACTATGAAACCCAGAGTTTGTACAGCATCCGAATCAGGACCGATGACGGGAATGGCGGAACGTACGAGGAGGCTTTCACCATTACGGTCACCGATGTGAACGATCAGCCCATTGCGACAGATATGGGTCCGTACACAGTTACCGAGGATCCAGATCCCCCCCCAGATCCACAGTTAGAGATAACGCTGAGAGGTGAGACGGCGTCCACGGGTGAGACGGGCCAGCAGCTCAGCTTCTACATAGCGGGCACATCATCTCTCCACGGGACGCTTTACCTAGATGCAGGACTTACTCAGGCCATTGCGCCATGGACTCCCATAACGGCCGCGGGTCTAGGGAATCAGGACTTGCTTGTCTACTACAAGCCCGATTTGAACTACAACGGTGCGGCGAGCTTCCAATGGTATGTTAGAGATGACGGAGGGACCGCCGGCGGTGGCGTCGATACCAGCGCCTGGGTGACCACGACCATCGCCGTGAACGGGGTCAACGACGCTCCGACTGATATTTCAATCTCCAGCAGCAACGTGGCTGAGAACCAGCCTGTGGGAACGGTGGTTGGCACGTTTTCGACCACGGACGCCGACACCGGCGATACGCACACGTACAGCCTGGTGGCCGGCGTGGGTAGCACGGACAACGCTTTGTTTAGTATCGTAGGTAGCACTCTCCAGACAGCAGCCGTATTCGACTTTGAGACCCAGAGCTCGTACAGCATTCGCGTGCGCTCGGACGACGGTAATGGCGGAATACATGAGGAGATCTTTGCCATCACGCCTCCACCGACGACTTCCGAGGGTGCTTCAACACCGAATCTTAATCCGTCTACTGATTACGGCACCCAATCGACAGGTCCCACCGGGACAGAGCCCGGTTCCACCGTGGGTGAGACGCCGTCGGTGACTGGCTCGAGCGGAGGAACTGGCGGGGCCACAGGCGGCACGGACGGCACGCAGCCGGTGGCAGGCGAGCCCACCCTGATGGTGCAGCAATTGGCTCAAGGAACGGGTGGCGAAACTGGGACTTCTGCGGACCAGGCCTTGCAAACAGCTCAGGCTCAGTCAGAAGCCTCCGCGCAGGAAGCCGCGCAACAGGCTGCACAAGAAGCTGCTCAGCAGGCCGCGCAAACGCCGCCGCCCGCGGGAGAAGCATCGCCCGCAGGCGCGGTGCAGACTCCGGGTGAAGCAGCCGCGGCAGGACAACAGGGCGCTCCGGGTGCTCCTGGTGGACCGGTCGCAGGGCCTGCAGCCGGTGGCGTACCGACCATAGTGGCCGGCGCCCCATTCATTCCACCGCCCCTGGTGAATCCAAGCATGATGAGCGGGGCGACCTTCCAGGCCACGGTTGGCGCGGTCTTCACGATCGACATAGGAGCGCCGCCTCCACCGCCGACCTTCGTGCTGGACCAGGGGAGCGCCCCTGGACAACCGAGACCTGAAACGCCGGGATTTGCGCCGCCAAGTTCCGGGACTACGATCACGATGGATCAAGCGCAGTCTGCGGTGGACAATTGCACTCAGGCTCCGGCGGGAGGCCCGGGCGCTGAAGGGCTCTTCGGGCAATAGGAGCTGGTAAGAGAGGAGTTTTGTGGAACAGCCGCCGGGGAGGGCCCTCAAATCCCCCCTCATAGGCGTTAAAATAAATCTCGCGATTGAGTCGCGATATTGCTATGACGCGGCCATGAAAACACAAGACATATGCAACGAAGACACATGGCCTCGTGTATTAGATCTCCTTCCTGCGGACTTGGA
>JBMOME010000367.1:0-3368 GCA_049323095.1 Thermodesulfobacteriota bacterium | reverse complement strand
GTAATGCCTGTTACTCCAATTGTCCGTGCGATGGAGATCCCAGCATGTGGGGAGTATGCGCGGAATGCAAGGAACAGTGCGACGAAGAATTCTGGAAAGATTTTGACAGGCGCATGGGAGACGTGGACGGCAAGAAAAAGAAATCGTCCAACTAGAATCGGCCGGCGCTACTGTTTTCTGAAAGCCGACATCGCCACGTTTGGTGACCTGGCGACCACGTCGAGCGCGCGCACATCCAAATCACCTTTAAGTGCGGAGGATGGGATTTCGTAAAGCCTTCCGTTGCAATCCGCGCTCCGTAACTTGAGATGGCTAAGGGTATACTCAACCCATCCCCTGGATTTGAGCGTAGTTCTGTCCAGGAGACGGCCGACAACCAGTATGCTGTCCTTGCTCAGCCAAGGAGCTTGTTTCCAACAGAGCGATCCGCTCTGCCAATACACATAGACCTTGTCCGCCGCAATCCCATTGATCCGGTCACCCTGCGCGTCAAGAGCGCTTACTCTCGCGAGAATAGCGTAGCCCGCGCCTCCGGGCCTGGCTAAGCTTCTGATTACAAAAACATTGTCCTGAGGTGCGAATCTGTAGGGTTTCTGCCTGCCTCGGAATAACTCATGCTCTTCACTCAGGCGCATCACGCCTTTCATCGCGCTTTCTTCTATATTGTACTCTGAGCTGAATGGCCAAATCACTTTCAGATTTACACCTGAATGCATGAGGTAGAAACGAGCATCATAAGGCCGAGGACCGATGAGATAAGACCCGTTGGAAACCTCCTTCATCAATCCCGATTCCAGGGCCTTTTCCAGGACTTCCCTGTCCTCCAGGTAGTGGTAACGATGTAACGAAACCCCTACTTGATTGTAATTGTAGTTTATTCCGCACACGAGACCGCCGGTCAAAACCGCGAACAGACCGATCCCCGATCTAAGCCTTGAAGAGCCCCTGCTGAATATTTCAAGCAGCTTCCAAACCAGCGCGATGAAAAGCATCATCACGCCAAATACCGAAATGTATACCGGCAGATAGCCGATCCCAAGCCGAAGCTCTTCCTGATACTTGCCGGTGATAGCGATGAGAGGCGCGGGCAAGATCCACAAGCCTAAACCGAGCAGAACCATTGTCCTGGTCGATTGATCCGAGGCATGGCAACCGTAACTGAGCCACAGTCTGCCGATCAGGTAACAGAGGAGGGCCCACAAAGCGGAAACCACAAAAATACCTTCCAGCCAGCAGGTCACGGCATAGTCGAATGCGTTGGGGAACAGCCACAGATTGTTAATGTAATGAGTCAGAGGGATAGCCGCATAGATCTGCTTCAGAAAAGTCGTGATTGAAGCAATCGGATCGTAATTGAGTTTGACCCCTTGATACGCGGATCCAAAGACCACTCTTATCAAGACTGTTATGGCTGCATTTGTCACAGCGACCAAGAAGAACGGAAGAGATACTCTCAATGCCTCTCGCAGCTTGCTCTTGCCTAATTGGGAATAGGCTACGAGGAAATGCAAAACAAAGAACGCATACGTTATTTCATAGAGCAACGAGCACAGGGCATAGAAGAGAACGCTCAGCCCGAACTGGTAACGCTTCCCGTTTCGTAAATAAAACAGGAGCATGATGAGCGAGAGGAAAAGCAGCAGTGCTATGATTTCGAGGAGGAAGTAATACGCGATGAACGCGTCGTGATAACCCCATCGGAATTGGAAAAAGGCGGGGGGCAACAACATGGACAGCAGACTAGACCATCGACAGGAAGTGATGAGAAATACAAGGTAGCCGAATATAATCACATTCGACAGCACAAAAGCTACGGTGAGAGCCTTATACGCAAACCTGTCGAGATAGCAAAAGACTAAAATTCGATACGACAATAGGGGATGCCATCTGCCCAGCGTTACCCAGCCCACAATGTCATCCCACGCGAGTTGAAAGCAGCTCTTCCCGGCCAACAAAGAAGCGCCTCTGGCCGACGACTCGTACACCTCGTCATCGCACAAGAAGCCCGTATCGAGCGTCGGGAGCACGGTTATGAGATTCAGGAGAAGAACCAATGCAGCGAGCGCGTAGAATATGTTCTTGTCGGAGATAATCGGCTGAGCCGCCTGTTCGTTCAAGTCAGGAAATCCTCTCGCTCCTGAGCGGCGGATGTGTCCGGCCCGCAGACTCCGCTGCGGTCTGGCAAAACACACGCGATGGTAGCATATTCACTGGTACTGCGAAAGGGAAAGACCATGAGATCCGACAAACGGGCGCGGCCACCTAAGAAGAAATCCATTTTGCCCGCGAGACGACGGGCGAGGCCATCAACACCCAAAGCACCTGAGAGAAGCGTCCTCTTGGGCGCGCACATGTCTCTAGCAGGCGGGGTTGATAAGTCCATAGATCGGGGAGCGAAACTGGGGTGCACGGCAATTCAGATATTTACGAAAAACGCAACCCAATGGAAAGCTCGCCCGCTTGGGACCGAAGAGGTCGCAGATTTCAAAAGGAAGCGCTCAGCGTCCGGAATGCTCGTGGTGGCTCACGACTCGTACTTGATTAATCTTGGCTCCCCTGATCCGGCTCTTTGGAAGAAATCCGTTGCCGCATTCCTCCACGAGATGGAGCGAGCCGAGGCGCTGGAACTCCCGTATCTCGTTATGCATCCGGGAGCGCACAAAGACGCAGGAACCAAAGCCGGTCTTCGGACCGTGATCAAAGCTTTCAACAGCCTGCTCCGAAGCACGTCAGGTTTTCGGGTGAAGATCCTCGTGGAGAATACTGCCGGGCAAGGGACGGCTCTGGGACATACGTTCGAGCAACTGGGCACGATTATGAACGGCACGATCGACCCGGAGCGGTTCGGCGTGTGCATCGACACCTGTCATGCATTCGCTGCCGGGTACGATCTGGTGTCTCCTTCCGAGTATGAGGTGGTTTGGGGCGAGTTGGACCGACGGGTGGGGCTTGGACGGGTCAAGCTCCTTCACCTGAACGATTGCAAGAAGGGATTAGGAGAGCGGGTGGACCGCCACGAGCATATAGGCAGCGGAAAGCTTGGCCTGGAGCCGTTCCGGAAGATCATGAATGACGACCGCTTCCGGAGCGTGCCCAAGATCATAGAGACACCGAAAGAAGCTGACGGCAAAGACATGGATCCCATTAACCTGAGCATCTTGCGAGGCTTCGTGTGAACGAAGCAATGTCTAGAGCAGGAGCGCACAGGCTGCTGCTTCTGGTAAATAGCAAAAATTGCCCGTAGATTCGGCAGAGCATCCGCGGCTCATACCCCGGCTTGCAGTAGAAGCGTTTGAAAAGATAGGAGTTTTTGGGGAGGGGTCCGGGGAGGGCCTTTTTGCAAAAAGGGCCTCCCCCGTGCCATGGTC
>JBMOME010000366.1:0-28697 GCA_049323095.1 Thermodesulfobacteriota bacterium | reverse complement strand
TGAGCGTCTTTCCGCTCGATTATGCGGCCGGAAAGCACCCTGAGCTCTCTATCACGCTGATGCCTTGTTCGGTCTCCAGCATGAAACAGGCAATGAGTTGGAGAAACAAGCCCATCGGACAGCGTGTCCAAAAGCTCTGCGAAGACAATGGCGTGAAAATCCTCATCTGGGCATGGCTGGACGGAGGAATCGGCTGCGGCACTCGTCAGATAAAGCTTCCCGAGGATGTAAAGGGCCTCGCGATGCGGGCTGCGGGTAAGAAATTCGAGTTCATGCTCAAGGACGCAGGAGCATCCATAACGAGCATGCCGTCTTCAGAGATTTACCACGCCCTTTCCACCGGGGTGCTTAACGCGTGTCTCACTTCGTCGTCTTCCTTCGTTTCCTATCGGCTTTACGAACAGCTCAAGTTCATGAACGCTCCTCGTGACTATGCCATCTGGTACATGGCAGAGCCCATGGTGATTTCCATGAAGACTTGGAAGCGCCTGAGCGACAAGCAGCGGAAGGCTTTTGAAGAAGTTGCTTCAGAAATGGAAAAGGACTGGGTAGTCCCGAACTTCTCCAAGGATAACGAGGCGTTGGTTAAAGAATTCACCAAAGCAGGCGTGCAGCTTCATTATATGACCAAGGAAGAGTTCCAGAAGTGGGCGGAGTTTGCCAAGAAGACCGCGTGGAAGAACTATGAGGAAACCGTTCCCAACGGCAAAGAACTCCTGGATCTGGCAGTCAAAGCCATGGAATAAGCCTGAGCGCCAATGATCGCCCGTGGCTTGATAGACGAGAGCCACGGGCGCCCAAATGCTTGTGGAGGGAGCGGTCATGAAGGATCCGAATCGGGGTTTCTGGCCAAGCTTGGAAACCCTTGCCACGACGCTCAGTAAGATAACCGGGTTGATCGGCGCGGCCGCGGTGCTCGCAGCCGCATTGGTCACCACCGAATGTGTTGTGGTCCGTAAGGTGTTGGGCTGGTCCACGATCTGGCAGATCGAGGCCTCGGTGTTTCTCCTTATCTACTCGTGTTTCGTGGGCGCCGCATTTGCACAGATAGGTGGACATCACCTCAACATCGATATGCTCATTATCTATCTGCCGCCTCGACCCAGAGAGATTCTCCTGGTCGTTACGGGAATCGCCAGCTGCGTGGTCTGTTTGATCATCGCGTTCTACGCGTGGCCCATGTGGTGGGAAACGGTGATCACGAACGAGCACAGTGAATCGCTTTGGGGGCCTCCTCTCTGGATACCGTATCTCTTCTTACCTCTGGGAGCTACGCTCCTCTTTCTTCAGTCCACCGTGCAAATCTGGCGCAAGATCGTGGGGCTCCGTACTGGGACTTTTGAGGAGACGATTATTCCTTCGGAGCTGAAGGACGTTGACATGCCTGGAGCCGACTCGCAGGGAGCGGAAGGGAGGCGGCCATGAATGAGGCACAACTCAGTATCCTCGTTTTTATGAGCGCTCTGATCCTGCTGTTTTCGGGGATGCCCATATGGTCCGGACTCGTTGCCGTCTCAGTGATTTACATTCTAATTTACTCGCCCCACCTCATGCAGCAGATTCCATACGTTCTGTACGGGAGCATGGACAGCTTTGCCATGCTTTCTATTCCCCTCTTTATTCTCTTGAGCGCACCACTGGCTGCTACCAAGGCAAGTAAGGACTTGTATGAAGCCATGCACCGGTGGGTCTATCGCCTACCAGGGGGGCTTGGCGTCAGCACCATGCTGGCCGGTGGCATATTTGCGGCTTTGTGCGGTTCAAGCCCTGCCACCGCGGCCGCAGTGGGAGGGGTAGGCATCCCGGAAATGCGGAACAGGGGCTATAACCCCGCGATCGCCTGTGCCATGGTCGCGCACGCTGGAACCTTCGGCATTCTCATCCCTCCGAGCATGACCATGATCCTCTATGGCGTGGCCACGGAAACGTCTATCGGCAAGTGTTTCATTGCAGGGGTCATCCCCGGGATACTTCTGGTGATCATGAGTTCGCTGTGGATAGTGTTCGCATTCATCTTCTTGGTACCTCGACAGAAGGTTTCCAATCCGTCAGCAACTGCGCAGGCGGGAGAGGTTACGGAGACCGCGCCGGCAGTCGAGCACTTCACCATGGCAGAGAAGATGGCGAGCCTCGTCAAGGTTGCGCCGCTGGTCCTCATCATTCTGGGTATCATGGTCTCGCTGTACGGAGGATGGGCTACCCCTAGCGAGGCCGCAGGAGTCGGTGCGGTGATTGCGCTCCTCGTGGTCATCATCATCTACCGGGTCTACAAGCTGGGGGAAATGACAAAGATCCTCACCCGGACTTTGAACGACAGTTCGATGATTCTCATGATTATGGCGGGGGCCTCTCTGTTCGGCTTCGTGTGCTCCGATTTGTACGTTACCCAGTCGCTTGCGGAGCTTATTCTAGCGCTTCCGTTCGGTACGTGGGGCATCATCTTGTTCATCAACATCTTGCTGCTCGTCCTGGGGTGTTTTATTCCGCCCGCCGCGGTCATTCTCATGGTTGCGCCGATGCTCCTGCCTGTGATCAAAGGATTGGGGTTTGATTCTGTTTGGTTTTCCGTGATGATGACCGTAAATCTGGAGGTCGGCCTGTTGACGCCTCCTGTCGGCCTCAACCTCTATGTGGTTCAGGGCATCGCTCCTGACGTGCCGCTCTCTCAGATATTGTGGTACCTGGTCCCGTTCCTGGTGATTGACGCGATCCTTATCGTGCTTCTGTGCATCTTCCCCGAAATGGCGACTTGGCTCCCCGCCAAGATGATCGGGTGATGGGTCGAGCCTGTGATCTCAGGGAACAGGTCTCCAGACGATTCCTGAGCAGGTCCAAACGGGAGGAACCAGGCTATGAATCTGCCAGAGAAACTTTCGGAAACAGCGCACGCGTTCGGGGCAAAACCCGCGGTGATCTTCGAGGGAAGGCCCTATACTTTTGAGCAGATCGATCGGGAAATAGAACGACATGCCGCTCTGCTGGAAAGGCTCGGAGTGCGGATCGGCGACCGCGTCGCCCTCCAGTTGCCCAAGTGTATGGAGTTCGTATTTCTCGAGCTGGCTGTGCTCACTGTCGGCGGCGTGGCCCTCCCCCTTAACCCTGACTACCGACCGGAGGAACTGGAATACTTCCTGTCGGATTCCGGCAGCTCGCTCTTTTTCACGGATGCTTCGAGGTTCACACGCTCGCGGGATGTGCTCGCTAAGCTGAGCGGGCTCCGCAGCGTCGTTGTGGATGGAGGAGCAGAGGGCGCTATCGCGCTGGGTACCGAGATGGAGAAGATTCCGACGGGATACGCCCGTGATTTTCCCGCACAAGACGATGACGTGGCCATCATATGCTACACGTCCGGGACCACCGGCCGCTCTAAAGGAGCCATGATCACGCATCGGAACCTTGTGTCGAACATGATGGCCTTGCATCGTTCCTGGCAATGGTCCGATCGAGATGTGCTGCTCCACGTGCTGCCGCTGTTTCACGTGCACGGACTCTTCGTGGCGCTGCACGGAGGGCTCAATGCAGGCGCGACCATCATCATGCACGAGAAGTTCGATCCGGCGAGGACGTGGCAGACGATTGGGGAGCAGCGGTGCACCATTCTGATGGGCGTTCCCACGATGTATCAGCGGCTCATGAATGCATGGGAACAGATGGACAAGAAACCCGATCTCTCCTCGATGCGCGTATTCATATCAGGATCAGCGCCGCTGCTGGAGACGCAGTTTATGCGATTCGAACAGAATACCGGCTTTCGGATTCTGGAGCGTTACGGCATGACCGAGGCGGGCATGATAACTTCCAATCCCATTGAGGTGGAAGGCCGTAAGGCCCAAAGTGTGGGTTTTCCGCTCCCGGGAGTGGAAATTAGGGTCGCAAAGCCTGATGCTTCTGACGTGGTCTCCGGTGAAGTGGGCGAAGTGCTGATGCGTGGAGAGAACGTGTTTGCAGGCTATTGGGGTATGCCGGAGAAGACAGCAGAATCCTTTGTCGAAGGATGGTTCAAGTCCGGAGATCTCGGGTACCAGGATCCGAACGACAAGGGCCGGCTTTATCTTGTCGGCCGGCAGAAGGAACTCATTATCACGGGCGGGTACAACGTATACCCCAAAGAAGTAGAAAACGTTTTGGAAGGCCATGCCGCGGTTCAGGAAGCCGCGGTGATCGGATTGCCGGACGAAGATTTCGGTGAACGCGTGACGGCCGTGGTAGCGCTCAATGAGGCCGCATCACCAGCGACACCGGACGAGCTCATGGCTTACTGCAAGGAGTACCTGGTTGGCTACAAGTGTCCGAAGCAGCTTTTTGTCATCGATCGTTTACCCCGGAACCAGATGGGCAAGCTCCAAAAGAACCAACTCGTGGAACGTTTCCGGCCATAGGCGCTGGACTCCCACGATAAGGATGTATTCTGGCAGGAAGTGTGGAACGGGCTTTGGTGGGACAGGCGTCCCGCCCCTCGGGCAGGCTCTTTTCCCCGCGAACGGCTCTCACAAAAGAGAAGAGGTCTTCTGCTCAGCGGCCACATGGTGCCACAAGCGAGACCTCTGAAAAATGTTTTCCGGAAATACTTGACGGCCGTCAGCTCTTCTTCGTGGCTGCCACCTTCTGACGAGCTACCTTCATCCTTGCCGTGATCCGAGCATATTCTTCCGGATCTTCCCCGGCATTCAAAGCGTTGAGTTTGTTTTCCAGGTCCAGGAGCTGCGCGGTGGCTTCATTAGGGTCGATCTCTTCGGTCCTTTGAGCTTCTTCAACAAGGACCGTGACCGAATCCTTGAGCACTTCGCAGAAGCCGTCGCCTACCACGAACTTCACAAACTCGTTGTTCTCATCAAGGTAGGAGAAAATACCGGGCTTGATGAACGTGAGCATGGGAGTGTGCCCAATGAGCACGCCGAACTCGCCCATCACGCCCGGAGCAATGATCTCTTCCACTTCTTTATCGAGCACCACCCCCTGAGGGGTGACAACTTCGACCTTGAACTTCTTCGCCATCAATGCCTCCCGATCAGGCGGCTGCCTTCGCCAGTCTCTCGGCCTTCTCAATAACCTCGTTCAGGTCGCCGACCATGTAGAAAGCCTGCTCGGGCAGATGATCGTGCTTGCCTTCGACGATCTCTTTGAAACCGGCCACCGTGTCTGCAACCTTCACGTACTTGCCTGCAGCGCCGGTAAACTCTGCGGCAACGTGGAAGGGCTGCGACAGGAAGCGCTGGATCTTTCTCGCCCTGGAGACGACCAGCTTGTCGCCTTCGGAAAGCTCGTCCATGCCCAGAATCGCGATGATGTCTTGCAGGTCCTTATACCGCTGGAGAATGAGCTGAACCTGTCGAGCAACCTGGTAATGCTCCTCGCCCACGACTCTCGGATCGAGAATTCGGGAGGTAGAATCGAGCGGGTCGACCGCGGGATAAATGCCAAGCTCAGCAACCTGCCGTGAAAGCACGACGGTTCCATCCAAGTGCGCAAAGGTCGTTGCCGGAGCAGGGTCGGTGAGGTCGTCCGCAGGCACGTAGATGCATTCCACCGCGGTGATGGACCCGTTCTTGGTCGAGCAGATCCGCTCCTGAAGCTCGCCCATGTCCGTGCCCAGGGTCGGCTGGTAACCCACCGCAGAAGGCATGCGGCCCAAGAGAGCCGAAACCTCGGAGCCTGCCTGGGTGAATCGGAAGATGTTATCGATGAAGAGCATCACGTCCATATTCATTTCGTCGCGGAAATACTCCGCGACGGTCAGAGCTGTCAGCGCCACTCGCGCACGAGCTCCGGGGGGCTCGTTCATCTGGCCGTAGATCAGGGCTGCACGGTCGATAACCTTCTCGCCTTCACGCTTGGGCCTACCGGGAAGCGTGCCGCCCATTTCCAGGTACAGGTCGTTCCCTTCACGCGAACGCTCGCCCACACCCGCAAACACGGAAGTTCCACCGAACTGCTTGGCGATGTTGTTGATGATCTCCATCATGAAGACCGTCTTGCCCACGCCCGCGCCGCCGAAGAAACCGATCTTGCCGCCCCGCATGAACGGCGCGATCAAGTCAACGACCTTGATGCCGGTTTCCTGGATAGCAATGTCCGTCACCTGTTCTTCAAAGGAAGGCGCAGACTTGTGGATGGGCCTCTTCTCTTCCGTGGTGACCGGTCCCAGTTCGTCCACGGGCCGTCCCACCACATTCACGATGCGGCCGAGCACGCCCTTGCCCACCGGAACCGTAATCGGGCTGCCCATGTCCTTCGCGGTCATTCCACGCACGAGGCCGTCGGTGGTGTCCATCGCGATGGTGCGGACTATGTTGTCTCCGAGGTGCTGGGCAACCTCTACAATAAGGTTGTCCGGCTCGTCGTTGATCGCGGGGTTCGTAATCATGAGGCCGTTGAAAAGTGTCGGAAGCTCGCCCTCAGGAAACTGGACGTCGACAACCGGACCGATTACCTGCACTATTTTTCCTACAGCCATCTTAGGATATCCTCCTGAAACCGTCTGATAGTCGGTTTTGCTACCTTTTCCGTGCGGACGTTCCCCGCATTAGCCCTTGAGCGCTTCTGCTCCGCCTACGATTTCCATAAGTTCTTTGGTAATCGTTTCCTGGCGGATACGGTTCATTCTCAGTGTGAGTCGGTGTATCATCTCTTCCGCGGACGATGTGGCCGCTTCCATGGCGGTCATCCTCGCGCCGTGCTCACTCGCTACCGAATCCAGCAGGCCTGTGTAGATCTGCACCGTGATGTACATGGGCAAAATGCCGGTCAGAAGCTCGTCCGCCGAGGGCTCGTACAAATACTCTCTGCGCCTCTTCGGCTCCGCTTCCTCCGGCATCACCGGGAGCAGCTTCTTCAAGGTGAGTATCTGAGACGCGGCGGTCCGGAACCTGTTATAAAGGACCCACACCTCGTCGTACTCGCCCTGGACGAACCTGTCTACCGCCACATCCCCTATGTTCTTCGCCAGGGGATAATCCACCCTGTTCATCGCGTTGAGGAATTTCTCCTCTATGGCGAAACCTCGCCTGCGGAAGTAATCATGCCCTTTCCGACCCACGCTGACGAATCCCACCTGATGACCCTTTTCCGTCGTCTCGCGGATGAAGGCTTCGGCTCGTCTGTTCAGGTTCGCGTTGAAGCTCCCGCACAGACCCCGGTCCGCGGTGATCTGAACCAAGAGCACTTTCTTGACGTCCCGAACCTCGAGCATAGGATGGGCACTGGGGTTGACCCTATGGGCGAGGGACATGAGCACCTCGCGCATCCTATCCGAATAGGGTCGGGCCTTGGTCACCGATTCCTCCGCTCGTCTGAGCCTGGCCGCGGCAACCATCTTCATGGCGTTGGTTATCTTCTGCGTGTTCTTGACACTGGCTATGCGCTTACGCAAATCGCGAAGGCTTGGCATATCAACCTCTGGAACAAGAGCGGATCACATCACAAAGCTGAGCGTGGATCAGCCACTCCACATGGCCTCGCCACAACGTTCCTTTAGACCAGTGAGAGTTCAGGCGGAGTGAAGATCCCCTTAAACTCGTCGAGCACCTTGCGCAGCTTCGCGTTGGTGTCCGAGCTGATCTCTTTCTTTTCGCTGATATCTTGCAAGATATCCGAATAATTGGTCTCCAAGTGGCTCAGAAGCTGCCGTTCGTACTCTGCCAGCATCCGAGGATCGTACTCGTCCAGGTACCCGTTGGTCCCGGCGAAAATAACGGCAATCTGCTTATTCACCGGCATGGGCTGGTATTGGGGCTGCTTGAGGATTTCAACGAGCCTGGTTCCTCGTGCCAACTGCGCCTGGGTAACTTTGTCCAGATCCGAGCCGAACTGCGCGAAGGCTTCGAGCTCACGGAACTGGGCCAGGTCGAGGCGCAGCGAGCCTGCCACCTGTTTCATGGCCTTGATCTGTGCATTGCCGCCGACCCGCGAGACGCTCAGACCCACGTTCACCGCGGGGCGAACGCCGGAATAGAACAGGTCGGTGGAGAGGTATATCTGGCCGTCCGTAATGGAAATAACGTTGGTCGGAATGTACGCGGAAACGTCGCCTGCCTGGGTCTCGATTATCGGAAGCGCCGTCAAGCTCCCGCTGCCGTGGCTCTCGTTCAGCTTGGCAGCACGCTCAAGGAGTCGAGAGTGAAGATAGAAAACGTCGCCCGGGAAGGCTTCACGTCCGGGCGGCCGCCGGAGGAGCAGAGACAACTGACGATACGACTGGGCCTGCTTGCTCAGGTCGTCGTAAATGATCAGCGCGTGCTGGCTGTTATCCCGGAAGTACTCGCCCATGGTGACGCCTGAGTACGGCGCAATGAACTGCATGGGCGCCGGGTCTGATGCGGTTGCGGAGACCACGGTAGTGTATTCCATCGCGCCGAAGCGCTCAAGCGTGGCCACCACCTGCGCGACCGAGGACCGCTTCTGGCCCACCGCCACGTAGATGCAGACCACGTCCGTTTCTCTCTGGTTGATGATCGTATCCATCGCGATGGCGGTCTTGCCGGTCTGGCGGTCGCCGATGATGAGCTCACGCTGGCCGCGGCCGATAGGAATCATGGAATCAATGGCTTTGAGGCCGGTCTGGAGCGGCTCCTTCACGGGCTCTCGCTTGATGATGCCGGGGGCCACGATCTCGACCACGCGGAAATCCTTGGTGTCGATAGGACCCTTTCCGTCGATGGGCTGCCCGATGGAATTCACGACTCGGCCGAGCATGGCATTACCCACGGGCACCTGAACGATTCGGCTGGTCCGTTTGACCGTGTCACCCTCTTTAATGTGGACGTCTTCACCCAAGATTGCCGCGCCCACGTTGTCCTGCTCCAGGTTGAGCACCATACCCATGATGCCGCCCGGGAACTCCAGCAGCTCCCCTGCCATTGCGTTTTCCAGTCCGTGAAGACGGGCTATTCCGTCGCCCACGCTAATGACGGTCCCGGTCTCACTGACCTCGACCTTCTTGTCATAGTCCTGGATTTGCTGCTTGATGATGTCGCTTATTTCTTCGGCTCTGATCTGCATGGTCTCTATCCCTTCAAGCTTTGCTTAAGCTGGTTGAGCTGTGTTCGGATCGTCCCATCGAAAACCATGTCTCCAACCTTGGCCATCAAGCCCCCAATATACCCGGGCTCTACCTTGGTTGTCACTATTACCTTCTTCCCGCTTATCTTCGACAGGGTCTGAGTGATGTTCGCCAAGGTCCCTTCGCCTAGGGCCTCTGCGCTGACCACTTCTCCCCGCGTGATTCCCTGTATGTCATCCACTTTTTCTTGATAGGCTCTCTCGATTCCAGGAAGCTGGTCTATTCTCTTGCGGTCGATCAGGAGAGCAATAAAATTGCGGACCATCGGATCCACGCCCATCTTGTTCAGGATCTCGCCTGCAATCCGCTTCTTGTCTTCCTTCGGGAAAACGGGATTGATCATGACCTCTCGGAAGTCCTTGGAGACTTCCATCACCTGGTTGATCGCGGAAAGATCCTTGCCGTATCCCTCAAGGGCGTTCTTTTCCTGTCCTATTTCCACGAGCGCCTGGGCGTATCGTTTGGAAAGTGTCGTGTTTATCACTTCATACCCCCGACCTTCGCAAGGTACTCTTCAACCATCTTCTTCTGGTCTTCGGCCGTGATCTTTTGCCGGATCAGCGTCTCGGCTATGTGAACCGCCAGATCGACCGCCTCGGCCTGGAGCGCGGCCTTGCCCTTGCGAACCTCCTGCTCCGCAGCCATTTTGGCTGCTTCGACCATGCTGGAAGCCATGCGCTGTGCATTGGCCACTACCTTTTCGCTTTCCAATTCCGCTGCCTTGCTCAGATCGACCCGCATCTTCTCCAGCTCTTGCTCCATACCGGCAAGTTTGGCTTCGTACTCTTTCAACGTCTGTTGAGCCTGTTCACGCTGCTCTTTGGCTTCTGCAAGGTCCTTCTCGATCTGATCGGTTCGATCCACGAAGAACTTTTTCAAGGGCTTGCGCATGATGTAGTAGAGCAACGCCACCAACACGAGGGTGTCGATTATCCTCCAGGTGAGGATCCCTGTCAGCCCGAAGGTCCACGGCCCTCCATCTCCACCCGCAGCCCCCAACGCATAGGTCGCGGCCTCCAGGAGAAGGCCGAAGGTCAAGGCTGGAACCAGAAATGCATATGCTCGCCTTGTCATCAGACTGCCCTCCCCAGGAGCTTCTGAGCGATCGACTGAGCGAGGGGAGTCATCTGGGCTTGAAGGGACTTCCTGACTTCCTCCGCGTCAGCTTGAATGGCTTTCTTCATGTCTTCCACGATGCGCCCCGCATCTGCTTTGGCGGCTTCCAAGACGTCGGCTTCCTTCTTCTTGGCTTCCGCCAGGAGCGCAGCCTTTTCCTGCGCCGCAGTCTGTCGCGCGGCTGCTAGTTGCTGCTGGTGACGGCCTTCCTCCACGTCGATCTTCTCGGCCAGTTCTTTGGCCTTATCGCGATCGCCTTTAATGCGAGCTTCCCGTTCTCTTATTTTTGCTAGGATCGGCTTGTACAGGATAGCGTTGAGGATGACCAACAGAAGCAGGAAATTGATCAGTTGGATAAATAAGGTGAAGTTTAACTGAATCACTGGCGCAATCTCCCGGCGTAGAAATAAAGTTATCGTATCTCAACGGCCGAGTCCGCGGTCGGACCCATGTTCCCGTCCACTTCTAAGTGCCTGATATTGTAAGAAGGATTTGCTTCCAGACCCAAATCAAGGGCGAGTCGCCATGCTAGCACCCCACCCCCAAGGTGTCAAGATCTTTTTGGTTGAGGGTCAACGCGGCAGAAGCGCTTGAAATCATCGACTGGCTTTAGGCAGGGTGTGATCTCTCCGATCTTCTTCTTCCAGGGGTTCCTCGCGGTCGTACGACATCGGCCAGGCCTGGGCAGAAATGGCTTCCACAGGCTCCTCTTCGGTAAACGCCGCTTCCGGTTCTGCAAACGGCGCTATTGATTCCTGAACCGAGGCCATCTTGCAGGAACCTTCAAACAAGGCTCCCTCTTCCACCATAAGGCTCGGGGTCCGGATGTCCCCGAACACTCTAGCCTGGGGGTACAGCTCGATCTTCTCCGTCGCGGTAAGATTTCCACGAACCTCGCCCGCGATCTTGAGCACGTTGGATTGAATCTGAGCCCGGATAACTGAATCAGGCCCCACCACCAGCGTGCCTCGACTCACTATTTCTCCCTGAAAATGCCCGTCCAGGTGCACCACCCCTGTAAAAGCCAGCTTGCCGGTAAATTCGGTCTGGCTTCCCAGGAATCCGGTCACTGCGTCGCTCTTGGCCTTCCTGAATTTGAATCCGAACATCTCGCCTCCGGTTCCGGTGGGTGGCCGCGGACCGCCATCCTAGTGCCGGGACGATCCTTCATTAGCACACACCCCCTGCCCGTTCAAGGGCTAAGTAAACACTGAAATCTGAGAGCAATGTTTCTGTGAAAGATGCCGGAACGAGGCACATTTGGTCGGGTTTGCGTATGGGAAGCTATGGCAATTAATACGAAAAGCGCCTCATACTCACGCTGGCGAGGATCGCCACGGCTACGTATGAAGCCAGTAAGGACGATCCGCCATAGCTAATAAAACTCAAGGGAACTCCCACCACAGGGAGCAGCCCCAGAGCCATACCCACATTGATGGTCACGTGCCAGAAAAGCATAGCCACGCAACCAAACGAGATCAAAACTCCGAAGGTGTCCCTCGCTTTACCGGCAATGGACAAGCCCCTCAACAGGACCGCAGCAAAAAGCACCAGGAGTGCTACACATCCCAAAAAACCGAACTCTTCGGCCAGGATCGAAAAGATGAAATCCGTGTGTTTCACGGGCAAGAACATAAGCTGGTTCTGAGTCCCCTGAAGGAAGCCTTTTCCCAGTAGGCCGCCCGAGCCGATGGCTATTTGGGATTGAATTATGTGGTAACCCGCGCCAAGAGGGTCATAATCGGGGTTCCAGAACGTCAAGAGTCTCTTTTTCTGGTATTCACGCAGGACAAAGTCCCCGGCAAAGAAGAGCACCGGAATGAGCGCGATCGCAATACCCCCGAGCCACATCAGGGCTTTCCGCCCCACTCCCGCAAACAAGATCATCGATGCGGCCGTCAGCAAAATCACGCCCGCAGTGCCCAGATCGGGCTGAACCACCACGAGCAGAAAGGGAAGAGCCACCAACAACCCTGCCTTGACCAGGTCGAGAATCTGCCGATCGGTCCCGCCGGGCAGGTTGCTGAAGTATTTCGCCAGAATGATTACCACCGCGAGTTTTGCGAACTCGGACGGCTGAAACCTCATGAACCCGATTTCTATCCAGCGCCTGGAACCTGCCGTCACCCTCCCGACGCCCCAGACGGTAATCAACACAACAATAACCATCACGTACAGCCAGACTCCGTACCGATCGAACACGTGATAGTCGAAAAAGAGAAACACAGCCATGAGCACCAGCCCAAGACTGCACCAGGTCATCTGCTTGAGCACATAGGTTCTTCCAACGTCTCCCATAGCCGCGGTGGCGCTGTAGATCAGCGCGAGGCCAATCCCTGAAAGGGCTAGAGCCATCAACGTCAGCGGCCACTCGAACCGCACGAGCGATCTGAAGCTCCAGGGTGATTCAAAAGGAGACATGGATGTTGCCTTTTTTTACTTCAAGGCCCGTCTATTGCTGCGGATCTCCCGGATCGGGCACGCCGTAATAGTGGCTAATGATTTTGCGTGCCACCGGGGCCGCGTTCTTTCCCCCGGGACCTCCATGTTCGACCAGCACTATGACGGCGATCTTTTTGGGCATGTCACGCACGTAAGCAATGAAGATGGCGTGCGTGCGCTCGTGGTACGGCACCGTTTCTCCCTCCGCTCCGCCTTCTCTCATGCGAATCACCTGGGAGGTGCCGGTCTTGCCGGCTACCGGGATTCCGCGGACTCGTGCCCTCTCGCCGGTTCCGCCCTTTTCCGACACTACCCCGCGCAGTGCTGAGTCAAGCTGCTGCCAGGCTTTGTCTTCCAGCGGAATTTGCCACCTCATCACCGGCGAATGCTCGTAGATCACCGGGCCTTGCTCAGCGCGAATGCGCTGGACAATCGACGGCTTGAACAGTTTCCCACCATTTGCAAGGGCCGCGGTCATCATGGCCAATTGGATCGGTGTGGACACCAGATAACCCTGGCCAATGGCCACGGCTATTGTTTCACCGTCTTTCCACGGTTCTCCGTACGTTCGGCGTTTCCACGGCTCGGTGGGGATCAGTCCGGGCAGTTCATGTGGCAAGGGAATCCCCGATGGCGTGCCCAAGCCGAAAAGCGATGCATACTTGGCCATGAGGTCTGGTCCCAGCTTGAGCCCCAGATGATAGAAGTAGATGTCGCACGACTCGACAATAGCCCTGTGCAAATCGACGCTTCCGTGCCCATAATGGTTCCAGCAGCGAAAGACCTGGCCGGCCAATTCCATCTTGCCTTTACAGGTGAACTTCTCATCGGGCTTCACTTTCTTTTCAGCCAGGGCAGCCGCGGTCGCTACGACTTTGAAGGTGCTCGCCGGAGAATAGAGGCCCCTGATTGAGCGATTTTCAAGTGGATGCAGCGGATCGTTGTTGAGGGTTTTCCAGTGTCTCTCAGCGATCGCGGGAGAAAAGAGATTCAGATCGAACCCGGGTTTGCTCACCATGGCCAGGATCCGGCCTGTGTCCGGATCCACCACCACCACCGAGCCTGCCCGCTCGATAAAGACTGTTTCGACGTACTGTTGCAGCGACGCATCCAGCGTCAGCTCAATGTCCGCGCCTCGCGTTGGATTCTGACGCGAGACATTGGCAAACTGCCGCCCCTTCGCGTCGATCTCGATCTGTTCCCAGCCCTCCAATCCCTTAAGATACGGTTCAAACTCTCTTTCTATACCTGTTTTGCCGATTAGATCGCCCGGTCGATAGCCCTGGCCTGATTTCTCTGCAAGCTCTCGCGGTGAGATCTCGCCCAAAGTCCCTATGATGTGGCACATAGTCTCACCAAATGGGTAAAACCGGTTGGCTCGAGTTTCCAGAACCACGCCCTGAATGTCAGGGGCTTGGGCCTTGGTGAGCGAGACTTCTTCAAGACTCATATTCTTCTTCAAAGGATACGCCATGAATCGGGGGGCCTGGCTGCTCCTTTCCAATTGCTTACGTAGCTTTTCCTGGGGCAGCCCCAGCACGGGCGCATAGGTTTGTACCATCTGTGCTCGGTCTCTGAGTTCCCCCGGCACAACAGATAAGGTGAAGCTGGGCCGGTTTTCCGCGAGAACTCGGCCCTGTGCGTCCAATATTTTGCCTCGCGCAGGCCAGAGCCGTATGAGCCGCATTCTGTTGTGTTCGGAAAGCTCGGAGTAAGATTCGCGCTCGATGAGCTGGAGCTGCCACAGCCTCACAATAAGGAATCCCAACACCGCGACAACCACCAGGGCCGCGATCCATATGCGAGTCCTGAAATAGCTATCGACGCTCGTGTGTTGCATCCATTCCATTATCGGAGGCTCATCCGGACCAATCTTCCTAAAGTCCGTGGGCTTAGCAAGCGATTCTAGTAGGTCCCGGCGACCCGCAGATAGCCGGAATGCAGGCGTTCCAGGGCAGGAAACACAAGGAGCACACTGGCTCCGGTAATGATCGGTTTGGCTGTAAGCCAGAGCAATGCATTCCAGCCGAAACCCGGCGGCCCTTCCACCCACCTGATCACCGCCACGCCGGCTCCTGCGACCAGGCAGCCTGCAAGCGCCATTATGACTCGTCCCAAAGGAGAGTCAACCTGGAAGGTCGTGTGCATGTGGGCACATGCGAGGAATATCGCGCAGTACGTGAGAGCGAATACCCCGAGGTGTGACCCGGAAAGTACATCCACCGTCATCCCCAGGATGAAGGCAAAACCTGCTCCCACCAGGAAGTCCAGGCGCAGCGCTGCCCAGACAACAAGTATCAGCGCAAGGTCCGGCTTGTATTCAGGCGAGACGGTAAATGCCAGCGATGTAGTCTGGAGAATGAGCACGACGAATCCGGCTACCGAAACAAAGAGCAGATCCCTCATCGATCCGCTCCCAATCCAGGGCGCACGTCAAATCCTCCCCGTTTGGCCACGATGACCAAGACTTCCTCGACCTTGCTGAAATCCGCAGCCGGATCCACAAGAGCCTCAAGAAACAGCCCCTGCCCGCTCTGGCGCACCTGTTTTACCGTGCCCACCGGGATATCCTTCGGGAAGACACCGTCCATACCAGACGTCACGACTTCGTCCTGCGCCTTCACTCCCGATCGATGATCCAGGTAACGCAGAACACAACCTCCTTCCAAGCTGCCGCTCAGAACGCCTCGATCACGAGTGCGCGCAACGCGGCAGTCCACCGAAAGGCTCGGATCTGTGATCAGGAGGACCTTGGAAACAGAGGCCGAACTCTCCGAAACGCGGCCTACCACACCATCCGCCACAGTGGCGGGCATCTCCGGCCGCACGCCGTCGTCAAGCCCCCTGTTAATGAAGAAGGTTCGATACCATCCCGACGCGTCTTCTCCTATGACCTGTGCCACAACCGACGGGAAATCGTACCGGCCCTTCAGGTCCAGCAATTTTCTGAGGCGCCTGTTCTCCTGGTCCTTGGCCAACAGGACCGTCCTCTCCTGGTGAAGGCGAGCGACCTCTTGCGTCAGCTTTGTGTTTTCCTCCCGCACCTCAGTGAGATGTATGTAACCATGCCAGATGTCGCGCACGCGGAACTGGGCCGCGGAAACAGCTTCTTGAAAAGGACGGAGGACGGCATAGAGTGTTCCACGGATAGGACCTGCCTCGGGCCTCTGCGAAGATGAGAGCAGGATTACAAGCCCGCCGCCGAGCAGGAGCAGAATAATCGATATATTGCGAATGGAACGGAACATGACGCTTCGGTCAGTCTCCGAGTAGGCGGATTCATGCTTTGGTCAGCACGTCCCGGAACAGATTGAAGTGCTCGAATATCATGCCGGATCCCACCACCACCGTGCAGAGGGGGTCATCCGCTACGGTCACGGGCAAACCTGTCTCTCGACGGATTAGCTCGTCCAACCCCTTGAGAAGGGACCCTCCGCCGGTCAGAACCAATCCCTTGTCCACGATGTCAGAAGCTAATTCGGGAGGGGTCTGTTCTAGGGCGATCTTGATGGTTTCCAAAATTGCGCGCACCGGCTCCGAGATCGCTTCGGTAACCTCACCGGACCGCAGCGCGATCACCTTGGGAACTCCCGCGATCAGATCCCGTCCCTTTACCTCAAGGATTGCCTCTTCCTTCTGGATGAAGGCGCTTCCGATCATCATTTTGACCATCTCGGCGGTTCGTTCGCCTATAAGAAGCCCGTAGTTCTGCTTTACGTACCTTATGATCGCGATGTCGATCTTGTCTCCTGCCACCCTGAGGGACCGTGAGTAGACGATGTCGCACATGGATATGACAGCCACTTCAGTCGTGCCGCCGCCGATATCCACGACCATGTTGCTGGTGGGCTCTGTGATGGGCAGACGCGCGCCGATGGCCGCGGCTATGGGTTCCGCGACCAGAAATACGTCCCGCGCACCCGCGCTCAGCGCCGCGTCCCGCACCGCGCGCATCTCCACTTGGGTGATCCCCGAAGGTATACAGATCACGATGCGCGGTTTCACCAGCACCCTGCGTCGATGTATTTTGAAAATGAAGTGCTTCAGCATAGCCTCGGTCACTTCGAAATCCGCGATAACCCCGTCCTTCATGGGCCGGATCGCCTTGATGTTATCCGGAGTGCGTCCGAGCATCTTCTTTGCGTCCGCGCCCACGGCCACGATTCGCGGGCCTCTCTGCATATCGAACTTCACTGCGACGACGGATGGTTCGGAGAGGAGCACACCCTTGCCGCGCACGTAAACCAGCGTATTCGCTGTGCCCAAGTCGATGGCCATGTCATTGGAAAATATGCCTGACAACGCGTGGAAGAACATCGGGTTGGGGTCTCGCTTCCGTTTACTGCCGGGGAATGCAAAGGATGTCTATCAGAAGGCGAAGTGCCGATCAAGCGTTGATTATAGCACATACCGGCATTGACAACGACAAGGCATGTCCGTATGATTCCGGCTTACTCACAGGCTTGAGCGAAAGGAGAGCGTTGTGCTCGATCTCATGCGAAAACATGCCCGCTCTTGGCTCATTAAAGTGGCCTTGGGCGGAATTGCCATCGTTTTCATCTTCTTTTTCGGTTGGGGTGACCGAGCCCCCACGGACAGGAACGTCATGGCCGAAGTCAACGGTGAAGTCATCACCTACGACCGTTACCGCGCGGCCTATGATCGAGAAGTTAACCTATTGAGACTCCGTTTTGGAGGAACCATTCCCCCTGAAGTGGCTGACAAAGAAGAGTTCAAGAAGAAGGTCCGGGACCAATTGATTGACGAGACCCTTATTGCTCAAGAGGCCAAGCGGCTCGGTTTCTTCGTCACCGATGAAGATCTGGTCGAGAGCATTCGTAATAACCCTGTTTTTCAGATAGACGGCCGGTTCGACCAGCGAAAGTACGACTATTTCGTTCGCGACCTCAAACTCTCTCTGTCAGGTTTTGAGCAACTGATGCGCGAGCAGCTGTTACGAGAGCAGCTCATTCATGTGCTCAGCGACGGAGTGAAGATCAACCCCCAGGGACTGGAGCAGCTGTGGCATTTTGCACACGACAAATTGACGCTCTCCCTCCTCGTCATAAAGCCGACCGCGGACAAACCGGGTACGACTCTTGATCAGGAGAAATTGGAGACTTATTTCAAGGAAAACCAAAAGAAGTACACGATCCCCGCCAACGCGGATGTGGAATACGTGGCATTCAGTTGGCGTGACCTCCAGGGCAAAGTGGAGGTCACTGAGGACGAAATCAAGTCATATTACGAGGCTAACCCCCGAGAATTCTTTGTCCCGGAAAAGGCTCGGCTGCGCCACATCCTGCTCAAGGCTCCGAGGGGCATTGACAAGGCCCAGGCCGACGAACTGCAGAAAAAGCTGGAGGAAATACGGGCCCGCATAAAGGGACCCGAGGATTTCTCTGCCATCGCGAGTACCGAATCCCAGGACCAGGGGACCGCTTCCAAGGGCGGCGACCTCGGCTGGGTAGATCGGGGGACCCTGGGCCCGGAACTGGAGAAAGTCGCGTTCGACCTCAAAGTAGGAGAGGTCTCGCAACCCGTTCGGTCCGAGCTCGGATTTCACCTGTTCTTGGTCGAGGAAAAGACCCCTGAAAAAGAGCTCAAGCTGGAAGAAGTGAAGGACCAAATCAAGAACAAGAAGATCGAGGACAAGGCCGGCCGGAAAGCACTTGAAGACTCGGAAAAATTCTATGAGCAGGTGTATCGGAGCGAAGACCTCGCAGGTCCCGCAGAGAAGTTCGGCTTCAAGGTCCAAAAGGCCGAAGCTGTGGGCCCCGTAGGTAATCTCCCGGGACTCGGCGTGATCCCCGAAGCGGCCAAGGAAATCTTCCGATTGAACACCGGCGAAATCTCCAAAATGATTCGGAGTGGCGACACGTACGTGTTGATCAAGCTCCTCAAGAAGACCGAACCTCGGCTTCCCTCGCTTGGGGAAGTTCGGGGTGAAGTGGAGCGGGATTTTCGCAAAGACCAGGCTTTGGGCGCCGCCCGCGCGGAAGCTGAGAAAGTTATCGAGGCACTCCAGCGGGAACCGACAGACCCGGACGCTGTGGCCAAGAAGTTCAACTTGGAATGGCAGAAGCTGGAACCGTTGACCCGTGAAACCAAGGTTGTGCCGCGGCTGGGAGATTCGGCTGAAGTGGAGGAAATGCTCACGACTGTCTCGGAGGCTACCCCTCTGTACCCGAGTCCTCTCTTGATTCCTGACGGCGTGGCGGTGGTTCGGTTGGTCGGCGTGCAACGAGCGAGCGACGAGGAGTACGCCAAAGAGGCTGATGAGTTCAAGCGATGGGGCCATGAAGTTCGTCAAACCGAGATCCTCATCGGTTGGCTCAAGGTGCTCAAAGATAAGGCCCAGATTAAGATGATGTCCGACAAGCTCTAGATAGGGTCCCTAGGAAAAGGACCGCGTCGAGTACGTCGAAGAGATCGCTGGACAGAGTCGCTGAAACAGCTCAAAACGACTTGACAATCCCAGGTCGGGTTGTTAGGGTACTTTTGAGCGCGGGCATAACTCAGTTGGTAGAGTGCAAGCTTCCCAAGCTTGACGTCGCGGGTTCGAGCCCCGTTGCCCGCTCCATACGGTGGTCGATAAGACCCGGGTTATGAACCCCGGGTTTTTTATTAGGCACCGGGGCCTCGTCGGGACTGCTTTCACGGCCGAGTTTGCTGATTCAGGGACATGGACAGAGAACGTATCACTTTGCTGTGGTCGATGATTGAACCGATTCTGGAACCGGAAGGTATCGAACTGGTCGAACTGGAGTTCAAGTTCGAAGGCGGCAGGTGGGTGCTTCGGCTCTACATTGATGCAGCTAACGGAGTGACCCTGGATGACTGCGAGCTGGTCAGCCGTCAGGTCGGAGCACTGCTGGACATAAAGGATCCGATCGAACAGAGCTACACCCTGGAAGTTTCGTCCCCGGGTATCAATAGGGTGCTCAGGAAAGAAAAAGATTTCAGCCGCTTTGCAGGATCGCCGGCTAGGATCAAGACGAGCCGGAAGGTAAACGGGCGTCGCAACTTCCACGGTGTTCTTAGAGGCATGGAAAACTCTAATATTATCATTGAAGTAGATGGCAGTAAGGTGGAGATTCCGTACGAAGATATCGAGAAAGCACATTTGGAGTATCCCGATTCGGAGATGTTCCGCAGGGATGCGCGAAGAGGCCCGAGGTAACGGGGGTTGAACGATGGAAACTAACTTAAATCGGATGATTGATCAGGTCGCCAAAGAAAAGGGGATCTCCAGAGAGACGCTCATAGATGCCCTGGAGGCAGCCCTGGTCTCCGCAGCCAGAAAGAAATACGGGCTCCGAGTGGAGCTGGAAGCCCAGTTCAGCGACGACACCGGCGAACTGGAAGTCTTCCTCTTCAAGGACGTGGTGGAAAAGGTCACGGACGGGACCGTGGAGATAGACCTTGAGACAGCCCGCCGCGAACTGGACCCGGAAGCGGAGGTAGGCGACCAGCTTGGCGTCAAAATGGACACTGAAAGCTTCGGCCGCATCGCAGCCCAGACGGCCAAGCAGGTCATTATGCAAAAGGTTAAAGACGCCGAGCGCGAGAATATCTACGCCGAGTACAAGGATCGAAAAGGCGACGTAGTCACCGGCATGGTCCAGCGTTTTGAAAAACGCAACCTTATCGTCAACCTCGGCCGAGCGGAAGCGGTACTGCCATTCTCGGAGCAGATCCCCCGGGAGAATTACAGACAGGGTGACCGCATTCGAGCCCTGATTCTCGACGTTCGACGCACCCAGAAAGACCCCCAGATCGTCCTGTCGCGAGCTAACCCGGGATTCCTGGTCAGCCTTTTTGAACAAGAGGTGCCGGAGATCGCGGAAGGTATTGTCCGCATCATGTGTGCAGCGCGGGAGCCTGGACAGCGGGCCAAGATCGGTGTCCGTTCAACGGATGCGGATGTAGATCCTGTGGGCGCCTGCGTAGGTATGAAGGGCGCGAGGGTTCAGGCTGTGGTCCAGGAGCTCCGGGGCGAAAAAATCGATATTATCCCCTGGAACGACGATCCGGCTCATTTTGTTTGCAATGCGCTCCAGCCTGCCGAAATCTCCAAGGTCATCATCGATCAGGATACCAACACCATGGAAGTGGTGGTGGCTGACGATCAACTCTCTCTCGCCATCGGCAAACGCGGCCAGAACGTAAGGCTTGCGGCCAAACTCACCGGCTGGCGAATCGACGTCAGGAGCGAGTCCAAAGAAGAGAAGATAACCGGCGAGTCGTTCGAGATCCTGGTCAAGATCGAGGGCATGAACGAAGAGATGGCAACGGTCTTGTTCGACAACGGGTACCGGACTGCAGAAGATATAGCAAAGGCGTCGCTTGCCGAACTGACAAGTTTCATCGGCATCACGGAAGAGAAAGGTCGGGCGCTCATCAACGGGGCCCTCCGTTACCTGGCCAACCCTCCTGAAGAAGAGGAAGAGGCTGTGGAAGAAGAACAGGCTGAAGCTCTGGCGGCAGCGGCATCCGAGGAGGAAGCCGAAGCGGCTGCGGAAGAAACGGAAGAGACGGAAGAGCAGGAGGAGGAGGCTGAGGCGGAAACTGCGGAGTCGGTCTCTCCGGCTGCGCGAACCGCCCAGAATCGGCCGACGGCATGAAGCGTGGACACGTTCCCATGAGGCAATGCGTTGCTTGCCGCGTAAGTCGGCCGCAAGAGGATCTGATCAGGCTGAAAGTCGTTGGGGACGTGGTCGTTATCTCTGAAAGGTCGGAGAGCGTTCCGGGACGAGGATGTTATGTCTGTCCCCGGGAAGAATGCATAGACGGAGCTCTCAAGAAAGGGAGATTGGAACGGGCATTTCGCCGTGGCCGTCTGGTCCCTCCGAGCAGAGAGCAACTCTTGGTAAGGTTGGAAGAGAAGGGGAAGCTGCATGGCAATGCTTACCGTTGATGACCTTGCACGAGATTTGAAGGTCAAAAACGACGATCTTTTGAGGCAGCTCGTTACGATGGGCTATGACGTGCACGGACCGGAAAGCCCTTTGGAAACGGACGATCCGGCCGCGTTGCGTGCGGAGTTGGTCACTGCTCTGCCTCAGCGCGAAGTGGTCGAGAAGCGCATTAAACCTACGGTGATCCGGCGGCGCGTCAAACAGAAGCCTCCTGAGGAAGAAGAGCCGCACGTTGGAGCGGCCGAAGGCTTGGTCGAAGAACAGGTCCAACGCGTCGAGCCCAAGCGGGTTGCCGTGCAACGCCCCTCTGCTGAAAAAGCTCCGGCCAAAGAGCCGGTCAGGAAAGAGGCCAAGAAGGTCAAGAAAGCCGCGCCTGCCCGAATTATCGAAAAAGCCGTGAAACCACCGGTAGTCGAGGCTGCGGCAAAAGCTGCTAAAGAGGCCAAGTTGAAAGAAGCCGCAGTCAAACCCGCGGTGAAACCTGCACCCGAGATGGCGGAAAAGGGACGAGCCAAAGTAGAAGCGCCAAAAGAAGGAGCCCCCGCTCCACCGCGAGCGAGTGCTCGGGAAGCAGCCGTTGCAGTACCGGAAGCCGCTGAGGCTTTGGCTGAACGGGAAACCGAAGAAGAAAGAATCGCCAAGCGAAAGAAGAAGAAGGAAAAGAAGCTCCAGCCTGCGCAGATCATCGGCAGGGTGGAACTTAAGAAAGAGCCTGAGAAAGAAGTCGCACCCGAGCCCGAACCGGTGCAACCCGCCCCAAGACCCAGAGTGCAGCCGCCTGTGGTTGAGGCCGCGGAAGTTGTGGTACCGCTCCCCGGGGAATCAATTGCCGAAGCGGAGGCGCGGCAGAAAAAGAAGAAGAAAGACAAGCGAGCTCGCGAGGGCATGGAAGAAGCGATCGAAGAAGATCGCGGGAAGGTCAAGCGCCGCAAGGAAGTCCTGCTCAGGGACGACCTCTATGACGACCGCAGACCGGGGCGTATGCGGGGACGGGCGAAAAAAGCTAAGCCGCGAAAGACTGAGATCACCACGCCCAAAGCTATCAAGAGACGAATCAAGCTGCCCGAAGTGATTTCGGTGTCAAACTTGGCCCATCGAATGTCCACTAAGGCTGCTGAAGTGGTCCAGAACCTCCTGTCGCTCGGAGTAACCGCCACGATGAACGAACAGATCGATTTTGACACCGCCACGCTGGTTGCTAACGAGCTGGGCTTTGAAACAGAGGCTCTGGAGCAGTCCGAGAAGGATCTTCTCCCCACGGCAAAAGTGGATGCAGCCGCGGATCTCAGGCCTCGGTCGCCGGTGGTGACCATGATGGGCCACGTGGACCACGGCAAGACTTCTCTCCTCGATTACATCAGGTCCGCTCACGTGACCGACCAGGAAGCCGGGGGGATCACCCAGCATATCGGCGCGTATAAGGTCCGGCTGGACAAGGGTGAGATCGTGTTCCTCGACACTCCGGGCCATGAAGCCTTCACGGCCATGAGAGCCAGAGGCGCCCACGTCACTGACTTCGTGGTCCTGGTGGTGGCTGCGGACGATGGCGTTATGGACCAGACAAAGGAAGCTATTAACCATGCCCGCGCGGCCGAAGTGCCCATCGTGGTGGCTGTGAACAAGATAGACAAGCCCGAGGCCGACAGAGATCGGGTTGTCAGGGAATTGAGCGAACTGGAACTCATTCCCGAGGCATGGGGCGGCGAGACTCTTTTCGCATACGTAAGCGCGAAAACCGGTGACGGAGTCTCCGACTTGCTGGATCTGATTCTTCTTCAGGCCGAGATCATGGAGCTTAAGGCCAACCCGAACAAGCCCGCGGTCGGCACTGTGATCGAAGCGCGCCTGGACAAGGGCCGAGGTCCTGTGGGCACCGTCTTGGTGCGAGATGGAACCCTCAGAATAGGGGACCCGTTCGTGGCCGGTGTTCATTACGGCAAAGTGCGATCCATGTTCGACCACGAGGGCAATGTGGTGAAAGAAGCCGGGCCCGCGACCCCCGTGGAAGTGCAAGGCGCTTCCGGGGTACCCGACGCGGGGGAACCCTTCCTGGTGGTCGATGAAGAAAAGATTGCCAAGCAGATCGGTCTGCACCGCCAGCAGAAATTGAGGGAAAAGGAAGTTGCCGGAACAGCCGGACCCGCTTCTCTCGAAGAGCTTATGGCTCGCATGCAGGCAGAAGAGGCTCTGGAACTGAATCTGATTCTGAAGGCAGACGTGCAGGGCTCTGTGGAAGCACTCAAGGAAGCGCTTCTCGGCGCCTCGGCGGAAAAAGTCCAAGTGAAGGTCATCCATTCCGGAGTGGGAGCCGTCACGGAGTCCGATGTGATGCTCGCAGCCGCGTCAGGGGCCATCATCATCGGGTTCAATGTGAGGCCTGACCCGAAGACGACACAGCTGGCCGAAGAAAAACATGTGGATGTGCGCCTGTACACGGTGATCTACGAAGCGCTCCAGGACGTTCGCAAGGCGATGGAAGGACTCTTAGCTCCAGTCCTGAGAGAAGAAGTGGTTGGCCACGCGGAGGTGCGCCAGATCTTCACTATCTCACGGATCGGCACCATTGCCGGCTGTTATGTCACCTCCGGTAAGGTTCAACGTACGAACAGCGTGCGATTGATACGGGATGGCGTGGTGGTGTATGAGGGCAAAATCCTCTCCATGAAGCGCCAAAAGGACGACATCAAGGAGTCGGTGGAAGGGTATGAGTGCGGCATCCTTCTTCAGAACTTCAACGATATCAAGGTGGGTGACATCATCGAAGCGTTCATGATTCAAGAGGAAGCTGCAACGTTAACCTGAGTCGATTGTCCGGCTCCGTTATGATTGAACGCTCCGGAGGACGCGCGTGATCCCCTTGAACGAACGCAATGCGGTGCGGTCAAAGGATTTGAACTATGGTCGTGGGAGTAGGTGTCATTGAATTAATGATTCACGACTCCTCGTCTCTGAAATCTAAGCGGCAGGTCATTAGAAGTATTCTGGGCAGGGTTCGTAGCAAATTCGACCTCTCCATCGCGGAGGTCGATGCTCAGGATAAATGGCAACGGAGCACAATCGGCTTTGCCGTCGTCAGCAATGAGGGGGGGCACGCTCATCGAATGCTCGAGACAATAATTGGATACGTGGAAAACTTGCACCTGGCCGAAGTGACTAACGCCAACATCGAAATCATCCATTATTGAGCGGGTACGGCGGCAACCGGAACCGCCAGAGCCGATAGGCAAGAGTCTGACCATGACCGGATTCAGGAAAAATCGCGTGGCCGAGCTCATCCGCCAAGTGATCTCGGACATCATCGTTTTCAAGATTAAGGATCCCCGCGTCCAGGGTATCACCATTACCGACGTGGAGATGGCCGGAGACCTAAAATCCGCCAAGGTTTACTTTTGCAGCCTGGCTGACGGCAAAGACGAGATCCACAAAGCCGGGCTGGAAGCTGCCGAAGGCTTCATTCGGAGACACCTCCGCCTGGAACTGGATTTGAAGTACATCCCTCGGCTCTCCTTCTTCTACGACACCTCTTTTGATACGTACGACCGCGTCCGCAGCATCCTGAAGGGCCTGGAGAGCCACGAGGAGACCAATGTTCAGAGAAGTCGCCAAGATCCTAAGGAATGAGGATGATTTTGTCATCGCTACCCATGTCAATCCGGACGGGGACGCGCTCGGCTCTCTTCTCGGCCTGGCGCTGGCCCTCGCAGACATGGGCAAGAACGCCTTTCCCGTGCTCGCTGACAAGATACCCGAAATGTACCACTTCCTGCCTGGGCAGGAACGACTCGTAACCGACCCGAGCTCAATAAATCCCGCTCCGGCATGGATCATCTGCGTGGACGCTGCCGAACAGCACAGGGTCTCCGGAGATTTGCCCACTTTTGTAGGCCAGGCTCGCGTAATTAATATCGACCATCACCCCACCAACCCTCTATACGGAGACGTCAACCTGGTCGATCCTTCGGCAACCTCCACCGCCGAAATGGTTCACGAAGTGCTCAAGGAGGCTGGCTACCATCTGACTCCTGACGTAGGTATGTGCCTTTATACCGGGCTGATCACCGACACCGGCGGATTCCGATTTTCGGGCGTCAATAGCAGGACTCTGTCGGTCGGAGCGGAGATGCTCGCCTCGGGGTTCGATTCATACAAGGTGACTCTGCACCTTTTCGAGGAATTCCCCTTGGGTCGCCTCCAATTGGAACGGCTTATGCTGGAACGGATCGAGGTCCTTATCGACGGCCAGGTCATCGTCAGCACTCTGTACAATGATGATTTCAGCAAACTGGGCCTGGAGCATTCGGATGCGGAAAACCTGGTGAGTCGGCTCAGAGAAATCCGAGGGGTCGAAGTGGGTCTTCTCATCACCGAGCAGACGGATGGCTTCACCAGGGTGAGCCTTCGTTCCAAAAACCACGTTGACGT
The DNA here is from genome assembly GCA_049323095.1 of Thermodesulfobacteriota bacterium. Lineage (GTDB taxonomy): Bacteria > Desulfobacterota > Desulfomonilia > Desulfomonilales > Desulfomonilaceae > VGSG01. Next base: position 2,738 of record JBMOME010000366.1, on the reverse strand, counting down.
TGCCCGGCTCGCAAAGTCACTTGGCGGAGGTGGACATCGTCGCGCGGCAGGCCTACGCACCGACCTCCCTCCCACAGAAATCAAGAAGAAGATCGAAGAATTGCTTAGAGAGGCCATATACGGCAAGACCCCGAATCCCTCGTGATAAGACGCGGGCGCGTGGTCTGTCTTTAGAGAAATCGCACCGGATCATTCACCACATCTCCTGCCCAAGTCCGTACCAGATTCCGAAAAGCGATTCCTGAAGATTGGTAGCCTCGAGTCCCGCGGGACCTCCGTGGCAAAGAATTGCGGGCAGAATAGTCAATCCGGACCGGCAGAGACGCCGGTCCCTACGGTTGTCTTGGAATGCGGGTGCCACTGACCTGGACTGTGTTCAGGTCAGTGTCCTGCAATCTTCGTTTTCCTTGATCTCCGCCGACTAACTTCGCACCAAATTCTCGCGACCAGACTCCTTTCATTTTCCTTCATTGGCACTACTATTTGATATAATATATTGACAAGTTTGCCATCAATTTGATATAATTAATAATGACGGCATAAATAACTCTGTTCAGGAGACCTCATGCGTCCTTATACTCTGCTCGTGCCTGTGTTCGTCCTTATCGGAAGCATTGGAATCCAGCCTGGTCCGACTTTTGCAGATTATGACTATCCGCCTCAGAATCCGGCCTGGGCTTCATGGCTTCCACACGGGTACGGGAGCACCATGCAGGTGGACAGCCATCTCCGCGCCTGGCAAAAAGGACTGCATGGATTCCGTTCTGCTCCGGAACATATCGGGAGCTGGTCCCATCCTCTATGGGGAGCAGATGTAAACGGCTTCTACTTTGGGCCGAACGTCCCGTCCCCCGACCCAGGTTGGTGCCAACTGCCTATCGGCCTTATCTACCCTGAAAACAGCCCGTTTCCACCTTCTCCCCCGAGACCCCTCGGAGCCCGAAAAGTCCACGCGGCTCACCAGTAGAACCAAAGCGTTTTTTTAAGAGAATCTGGGGGAAACTTTTTTGCTTACAAAAAAGTTTCCCCCAGACCCCTTTCAAAAAACGCCACCTGGCGAGCGTGGGATCGGTACCAGCATTGAGCCGGTCCTCGCAACGCGATACGTCCGGTTGGAAGAGTCTTCGGGAAGGCCGAGCAAGAAGGGCCGTTCCTCAACAACTCCTAGATTCCGCACGCGCTTCAAGTGCTTTCCGGGTGCCACTGACTCGGCGCTTCGCTGGGTCAGTGCGCGCGACCCTCTGCCCCGCGTAACTGAATACTTAACCCAGTAGCGCAGAATTCCGATTGACTTCCCGGGTTTGCGTCATGTAGATTGCGGTGGGTAACAGGCCGGAATTCTTTATTATCGTATCTTCTTCATCGGGGAGGTAACACGTATCATGGCGCGGAAGTCTCTGATGCTGGTGTCAGTGGCTGTTCTTGCCCTAGTCATGGCTGTGCCGGTGTGGGCCGCGGATGAAATCAAGATCGGCGTGCTCTATCCTTTGACCGGCGGCGCTGCGGCTGAGGGAAAAGAACTGCGAGACGGCGCGGAACTGGCCGTCGAGATCATTAACAACGCGAAACCCGAGCTGAGCATGGCCATCGCCAAGAACGCGGGGATCAAATCCCTTGGCGGCGCCAAGGTAAAGCTGATCATTCAGGATCATCAAGGCAACCCGGTACTGGGCGCGGATCTGGCCAAGAAGCTGATTCAGGACGATAAGGTCGTCGGCCTCTTAGGCGCTTACCATTCTGCGGTCACAAAGACCGTGTCAGCCGTGGCGGAACGTTTCGGCGTGCCCATGATTAACGATTCCTCCACAAGCCCGGAACTCACCAAAGAAGGATACAAATGGTTTTGGAGGACGACTCCGCACGACACCACCTTCACCAACGACCTTTTCGACTTCCTGGCTGGGCTCGCGAAGGGAAAAGCCAAAGGGGTGAAAGCATTCGATCCCAAGGAGCTTCTGCCCATTGTTTCCGCCTGTGAAAAGACCGAATGGGGTGCAAACGTTGATAAAGCGATAAAGGAGATCGGCAAGGCACGAGGGGTACCTATTCAGTTGAGTCTTCTGTACGCGGCCAAAGCGCCGGATCTGTCATCCGAGGCGCAGAGCCTTCTTGCTCCGAACCCCGCGACCATGCTTTTCGCGGGATACGGCGCGGATGCAATCCTGATGGTGAAGACGCTCAAGTCCTTGAAAGCCAAGCCCAAGCTCATTTGGGGCCAGAATGCGGGATTTGAAAGCCCCGAATTCTTGTCCGCGCTTGGGGACGATGTAATAGGCATAGTCACCCGCACCGTGTTCAGCCCCAGAGTGGGAGAAGTGAAGAAGGCTGCGGCCGAGGTGAATGCGCTGTACAAGGCCAAGACCGGGCGTGACCTGAGCGGGGCTTCGGCACGGGCTTTTACCGGCACTCAAGTCTGGGCGCAGGTCCTGGAGAAAGCCGGTTCCACCAAACCCGCGGATCTTCAAAAAGCTGCCAATGAAATCAAGATCGGCCCGGATGAGCTCATTGTCCCGTGGAAGGGCATCAAGTTTGCCACAACCGGCGCAGACATCGGCCAGAACGAGCTTGGCACAGGCATGATCGGCCAATACCAGAAAGGTAAAGACGGCAAGATCACCCTGGAAATCGTCTATCCGTTTGAACTGGCCACCGCTAATATGATCTATCCATTCAAAGGCTGGTAGGCCGGCCGAGAAGCGGCTGCAAATTCCATGAGCTTTTGGAAGAGCTTCCGGGGA
>JBMOME010000365.1:21279-28761 GCA_049323095.1 Thermodesulfobacteriota bacterium | reverse complement strand
CCCCAAGGTCATACCCAAGCGCTATCCGGCAGAATGTGACGAATACACCAAGAAGATACCCAAGCACACATACCGCCCGAACTTCCACATCCAAGCCGAGGGATTCTGAGCCCTCCTCACGCGCTTCAGTACGCTGTCTCTGGTAGGACCGTCGTCCCTGCCGGTCCTCGGCTTGCACAGCAAATACCGCTATATAGGTTCCCTGAAATAATCTCGGACTGCCGCGAAAAGTTCGAGCCCCTTTCATTCGCATCGCCCCAATCAGGGGTAGAAATCTTTCAAACAAATCGACTGACTCGGGCCGGCAGGGACGCCGGCCGCTACCAATTCCTTGGGCACCCAAGTGACTCTAACCACCTTCTGATGCCAAATGGGAGCAGCTCGCACCCTTAACAAGCGACATAGTTCAGCAACCTGCAAGCTGTTGGTTTCATGCGAAGCCCACGCAGATATGGTATTGTCATGGGAACCGCTGCTAGGACGAAAAGCCTTCTTCACTACGAGACCCCATGATTGACATCCACGCGCACATACTTCCGGGGATGGATGACGGAGCGGCCGACCTGGAGGAGAGCCTGGCCATGTGTCAGGTCGCGGTGGAAGACGGGATCGAAGTCATTGCAGCCACGCCTCATTCGTGGAATGGGCAATTCACGAACCATCCTGCTCAAATTCTGGAGAAGGTCCAAGGGCTGAACGCAAACCTGAAGGCGAAAGGAATCAACTTTGAGGTCCTCCCGGGCATGGAGGTCAGGGTTGTCCCTCATTTTGGCGATCTTTACTCACAAGGGGAGATTTTGGCTCTCAATCAGGGAAACTACTTCCTGGTGGAATTTCATCCCTTCAGCGCTCCACCTGCGTTTCACGCCCTGGTTGAGCATCTCTGGTCGCTTGGATATGGAGTGGTTCTCGGGCATCCGGAGAAAAACCTCGCGATCCAGCAGAATCCAGGCTATCTCGCGGTCTTGCTGGCTCATTTTCGCTCGTGGGAGATGCTTGTCCAGATATCGGCGGACAGTCTTGCCGGCGAAGCCGGGCCTCATGCGGCCCGTGCAGCACGTACACTCCTCAAGCAGGGCCTAGTGCATGTTATCGCATCCGACGCTCACGGCGCGCATTCGAGAAGCCCGCGACTATCTCGCGCAGTGAAGGCGGCCGAGGAGATAGTCGAACCTGAATGGGTGGGAAAAATGGTGTACGATATTCCGCTTGCCGTTCTCCGGGGGTCTCCTTTTCCGGAAGTGTGGGAGCCCCAGGTCCGAAGCGGTTGGCAACGATTCAAGAAGAAGTGGTTCTGACAAAACTCATTTCTCGAGGACGTTCCAGTCGGTTACAGCGCCCGGCACAAAGCCCTTTTCTTGAGCAATGATATCCAGATGAACCAGGCCGAGGGATGTGGCTGCGGTCGTGGTCTGTTCCACTCGCTCTCTCATGTCCAGGCTCAGGACGTATCTCTTGCACTTGTGACAGACTTCGACCCGCTCTGTTTCATGCTTCTCTGCGTAAAAATACTCCATGGTCTCAGAATCTTCATTATCGCAGAACGGGCACGCTGTCCGGAGGTGCGTCCATTCGTGGCCGCAGAATGAGCACTTGAGCCAGCGGCGGCCTTCCTTACCTTTGATGAGACTCAGTGATGGCCACGATCCACATATCGGGCAGTACCCTTTGTCCCACTGAACCTCGGATAGAGTAGGGCCAATGCGCTCCGCTTGCTTCTCGACGAACGGCCTCACAATCTGACCCAACACGAATGAAAGGATGTCCGGCTTCACCTTGGCCGCACGCGCTATTCTATCGACTTCGTTTTGCCGGTCTGCCAACAGATGCTTGGTAGCGGCCCCCAAGTCTAGCAAGCCGTCGTTGATGGCCTGTTCAAGGACTTCAAGTTGGGGTCTGATGCCGGGAAAACCCTTTGTCATCGTGGGAGCAAGCCGAAAGTACGCGTCTTTGAGACGGTCCGGTGGGATCGTGAAACCGGCTCGACCGACCGCGGGAATTCCTTGGCTTAGCTGAGCCGGATCGAAGGTAGCAGCGGCCTCAGAGTCAGCCTCCTCGATCTCTTCCTTTATCCGCTCCCTCGCGAAAAGCAACTCTTCAAAAGCTTCCACGATGTTGGCAACGGACGGCGTCTCACGCTTAATTCGTTCAATTTCTTCGACGATTCTTGATGCTTTGGCTTGTTGTGGCGTGGGATGGCTCATTCAGATTGCTCCCCGAGAAAAGGTCTCTGCGCAAGAGAGCGCCCGGCCTCCATGGAGGAGGGGGGCGCTCTCGTTTAGAGGGAAGGCCGGAGCTACTTTCCGGCTGCGAACTTCCAGTAAGTCTTGGGATCGTCCGTCACGAGATAGATTACCCTGACGTCGTCCGCATTGAGCGCAGCGGCTTTTGGATAGGTCTTCTTAAGTTCAGCCACTCGCTTCTTGGCTGCGTCCAGGATCTTCTCCCTGGGCCCGAATTCCAGGGCATCCGTGGGACAGGTCTTGACGCAGGCCGGTTCCATGTTGTTGGTGATCCGATCGAAGCACATGGTGCACTTCATCAGGACTCCCGTCTTCTCGTCCTTGCGAGGGATGTCGAACGGGCAGCCCTTGCGGGTCGCTTCGTACTTGAGGTCTTTGGTCTTGGGAGTGAAGAGCACTGCGCCGGTTTTTTCATCCTGGACGATCTCATCCTTTTCGGATTCAGCCATACATCCAGGGTTCATGCAATGTCGGCACTGTTCGGAAAAGAAGTACCAGAAAGGCTGGCCTTCCGGCTTCTTTCCCTCGCTGAATCGGAGAATTTTCCAGGTGGCGGCGGACAGATCCTGGGGATTTTCGTAGCTGCCTACGTTCTTGGTTGGGACCCCAGGCAACTGGTTCCACTCCTTACATGCGATCTGACACCCCCGGCAAGCTGTGCACTTGGAGGTGTCCACGAGTATCGAGTATCCTTCAGACATTTTACGCACCTCCTCACGCCTTGATGACGTTGACCATGAATGCCTTGGATTCAGGAATCATGGTGTTTGGGTCGCCCACGTTGGGGGTGAGCAGATTGGAGCTCTCTCCGCCATCCTTTGGCGCGATCCATCCGAAGCACCAGGGCAAGCCGACCTGGTGAACCGTGACCTCGCCCAGTTTGAACGGACGGAAGCGGGTGGTCACAATGGCCACCGCGACCACCTCACCTCGGGCCGATGAGACTTTCACCTTTTCGCCGTTCTTGATGCCGCGCATCTTGGCTAGCTCCTCGCTCATCTCCACGAAGTTCTGCGGCTGCGCTTCCACGAGCCACGGTTGCCATCGAGTCATGAGGCCCGTCTGCCAGTGCTCGGTTACTCGGTAAGTGGTGGCCACGAACGGGTATCGAGGATCGCAGGTCAGGTGCTTGTCCATATCGCCTGCGAAGATCTTGATGGTTGGGTTGATGAACTGGGCTGACATAGCATTCTTGGGCACAGGACATTCCAGCGGCTCGTAGTGCTCCGGGAAAGGACCGTCGTTGAGACCCGGCCCGAAAGAAGCTCCGAAGCCCTCCGGCTTCATAATGAACGGGTACCTACCCTTTTCTTTGTCAGCCATTGGCGGCCAGGGACCGTCGGGCACGTCGCCGACCCATTTGCCGTCCACCCATTTGATTACGGCCTTTTGCGGATTCCACGGTTGCCCGTTAAGGTCCACGGAAGCCCGGTTGTACAGGATTCGGCGATTCACCGGCCAGCACCAAGCCCACTGGGGATAGAGTCCCAGACCGGTAGGATCGTCCTTCTTGCGTCGGGCCATCATGTTGCCCGCGTTGGTGTAACTGTTGCAATAGATCCAGTTGCCGCATGACGTGCTGCCATCCGCCTGCAGGAATGCAAACGACGGCACCAGATCACCCTTCTTGAAGTTCAGGTCCTTACCGGTAGGATCCTTGAGGGTGATATCCTTGAGGAAATAACCGTTGACCTGTTTGGCCACCGCGTGAGCGTCGAAATGCCCCTTGGCGTCCGCGTAGTCCCACTTCAGATTGAGTATCGGTTCGGGGAACTTCCCTTTGTCCTTCTTATAGAGCTCCTTGATCCTGTTCATGAGCTCATACATGATGTCGCCGTCGGGCTTGGCTTTTCCCGGGGCATTGGCAGCTTTGTACCGCCACTGGGCCAAACGACCGCTGTTGGTGATGCTCCCCTCTTTTTCCACCGACGCAGCGCATGGAAGCATGAAGACTTCCGTCTTGATCTTCTTGGGATCCATGCCCGGAGCTTTCCAGAACGAGCCGGTCTCGTTCTCGAAGATGTTCACATTCACGAGCCAGTCCAGCTTCGCCAGCCCGGCCCGAACCTTGTTGGCGTTGGCGCTGGAACACGCGGGGTTCTGTCCCCACGCAAAGAACCCCTTGATCTTGCCGTTGTACATGGCGTCGAACAGGTTCAGCCATGAGCAGTTCTGCCCAGCGTCCAACTTCGGCAACCAGGCATACCCGAATTCGTTATCGGGCGTAGCCGCGTCCCCAAAGTACGCTTTCAACAAACTGGCAACATACTTGGGACGGTTCTGCCACCAGTTGGCCGAACGAGGATCGGCTGACTTGGGGGTCAGTTTCTTGTTGTATTCCGCCAAAGTAGGAAGCGACTCGTTGGGCGCGGGCAGATAGCCAGGAATGATGTGAAAGAGGAGCGCCGCGTCCGTGGAGCCCTGGACGTTGGATTCACCCCGAAGAGCATTCACACCGCCGCCTGCCACACCAATGTTGCCCAGCAGGAGCTGAATGATGGACATGGCACGGATATTCTGGACTCCAACCGTGTGCTGGGTCCAGCCCATCGCGTACATGATCGTCCCGGCCTTGCCTTTTTCTCCAGTTGCCGCATAGGTCTCGTAAACCTTCATGAGATCGGGAATCGGGGTGCCTGTGATCTCCGAGACTTTTTCCGGGGTGTACCGCTCATAGTGCTTCTTGAGCAACTGGAACACACATCGCGGGTTCTGCAGTGACGGATCCCTCTCGGGTACGCCTTTGTCGTCTTTCTTCAGCGCCCAAGCGGATTTGTCGTAAGCTCTCTTTTCCTTGTTGTACCCGGCAAAGAGCCCATCGCTGAAGTCATACTTCTCGCCCACGATAAACGGAGCATCGGTGTACTCGACCACGTACTCCTTGAAATATTTGTTATTATCCAGGATGTACTTGATCATGCCGCCCAGGAACGCGATATCGGTGCCCGACCGCAATGGCGCGTACACGTCCGCCTTGGCCGATGTGGGTGTGAATCGGGGATCTACCGAGATGAGTTTGCCGCCATTCTCCTTGGCTTTCATGACCCATCTCATGGAGATGGGATGGTTTGAAGCAGCATTGCTGCCCATGATCAGGATACAATCACTGTTTTTCAGATCGACCCAGTGATTCGTCATTGCGCCACGACCGAACGACTCTGCCAGAGCCGCAACTGTAGCGCTGTGTCATATCCGGGCCTGGTGTTCAATCCAGACCAGGCCCAGGGCGCGCATCATGGCTTGCAGCGGCCAGCACTCCTCATTGTCAAGCGCAGCGCTCCCAACATGCGCGATGGTCTCAAGACGATTGACCACATTACCTTTCGCGTTCTTTTCAATGAAATCCTTGTCCCTGACTGCCTTCACTCTCTTGGCGATCTCACCGAGGGCCCAATCCCAGGATTTCTCCTGCCATTTGTCGCTGTTCGGGGCCCGATACAGGACCTTTTTCAGACGATTGGGGTTGTTCGCAGTAGTCTGGTACAGCGCGGCGCCCTTGGCACAGAGTGCGCCCTCGTTGATGACACTGTCAGGATCGCCTTCAGTATTGAGGATCTGATTGGTCTTGGTGTCCGTGCTGCAAATGATGCTACATCCCACCGCGCAGTACGGACAAATTGTCGTTGTTTGTTTAGCAGTTTTCAGCTTGTCCATCTTGATGCTATCGGCATAGGCCCGGGCCGGTCCCATATCAATGCCCAGGGAGGACAGCCCTATGCCAGCTCCGACAGCGCCCGAGATCACAAGAAACTCGCGACGAGTGAATCCCATAGGCGTATTCTCCTTTCTCTTGCGGGTGAATTCACACAAGTTACTCGCCAATGCTCTATTTTGACGCGCCGATATTAAGGGGGATGGCGTGGTCCGAGAACTTCACGAGCCATTACTCACCCTCGAAGGATAGAGGAACAGGGCCCAAACCCGCGTCCAACCGATATGTTCGGCGCGATAAAGGAAGGTAAAACAACTCTGTGAAAAAAAGGATAGCCCCTTGTATTTGCAGTATGAACGGGAAGCCGCTCCGGTCAATGGGAAAAAAGTGCTAGGAATTGTAACGTATGGATATCACGGCAATAAAAAAGCTCATTTCGGACAAGGACTCCTGTCTTTGTTGACATAACCCCCGATAATTGGCCAGCGTTACAGTCAACAATGGGTAACATGGAGGATAGATTTGTGCTGAAAATGATGTCACTGCAACTGCCATGGCTAGAGACCGAGAACGAATCATGAAAATGCCGGGCGTCGACGAGCACTCCGGGCCTTCGCCTCGGAAAGGGGCGGGGAGAGCGCATCGTTGCGCAATAATTTGGAGAGGAGACTCATCTCCCTTCCAAACCGCCCCATACGTAGGCCCAACCAGTGGTCCCTCTGCCTACTGCTTCCTTACGAAGGGCGAATTATAGTAGGCTCTGTAAATGTTTCCCAAGGAGGTTTGAATCTGTGCCGGTCGTTTCCCATTCAAGCTACGTGCCTCCACGGTTCTTTGCCAATGCACATGTGCAAACCATATATCCCACACTCCTCCGCCGCGTGCGCGGCATCCAGTACTCGCGGGAACGGATTGACACGCCGGATGGCGACTTCGTCGATCTGGATACGTCAAAGGTGGGAGCCCACAAGGCCGCGATCATTCTTCACGGACTGGAGGGCGATTCTTCTCGGGCGTACATACTCGGCATGGCTCGAGCACTCAATAGGAAGGGCTGGGATGCGCTCGCGTTCAACTTCCGGGGATGCAGTGGAGAGACCAACCGTACACTTCGGTTTTATCACAGCGGCGAGACAGGCGATCTCCAGACCGTGATCGGCCACGTTGCCCAGTCGTGCGCTTATACGCGCTTGGCCCTGGTTGGATTCAGCCTTGGCGGCAACGTGATCCTCAAGTATCTGGGGGAGCGTGGTCAGGAGCTTTCCGGGCGGATTTGGAAGGCGGTGGTTTTCTCCGTGCCTTGCGATCTCGCATCATGCTCGGTCAAGCTGGGCGAGCCACGCAATCGGATCTACATGAAAAGGTTTTTACGGATGCTGCGGGCCAAGGTTCGGATGAAAATGGCGCTTATGCCTGATCTGATCGATGACGATGGCTATGACCTGATCACGAATTTCAAAGAGTACGACGATCGCTATACCGCGCCCATGTTCGGTTTCAAGGACGCGTACGACTATTGGGAGAAGGCTTCGTCAAAACCGCTTCTCAGAAACATTGCGGTCCCGACGCTCATGGTGAACTCGGCGG
>JBMOME010000365.1:0-21269 GCA_049323095.1 Thermodesulfobacteriota bacterium | reverse complement strand
CTCGCGAAGCAGTGCTATCCCGTGGAAGAAGCACGAGATAACCCCACCCTGTTTTTGGAAATCCCTGATAACGGGGGTCATGTGGGCTTTATCTCATTCAATAAGGATGGGGAATACTGGTCCGAATCGCGGGCTCTCCAGTTCCTGAAGGCTTGAAACATTGTATCCGAACTTTGGACGCATTCATGGAGGGCGCCAAAAACAATACCCTAATGGGCGTGAACCAGAGCATGGACTGAGAGCGAGGGTCCCGCCATGTCTTTTGGAAATATTGAGGTTATTGAAAGCAGGCATCGAAGGAGTGAAGGGAATGAAGCTGCATGACAACCTCAGCGGAGGAAGTTATCCGCGACGCCTCCATATTGCATATCGACCGAAGCGCTCCACAGGCTCGAATTCCAGTTTGATGTAGTCGTCAAGGATCTTGACTCGTTCGGACGCCTTGCAGGTCCAACCTCCGGTGTCCTGAGAGTCCTCCAAGACTATACATTTCACTCTGTGCGAGTCGAGATCGCTCACGATTTGCTGCTGAATTGGAGCAGTATTGGTGAGTCCGCAATGCATGACATGGTACTTCGTCGCGCTCTGCCGGCCTGCCAGGAAATAGAACAACATATCTCCGCCGTCAGCTTGATCGAATGGGCTCCGCCCCACAAAGATCCTCTCATCCGGCGGCACATGCTCGATGACATATCTCACCGCGTCTTCGTACGGTGCTCCTTCCTTGTTGTAGATCCCGCTGGCAACATCAAGAGTGAAGACTGGCGGCGCCGGTTTGAGCCAACAATTCATGAAAAGATTGGCCGAAGCCGCCAATGGTCGACTGTACAGGACGAAGCAAATGATGAGAGCGACCGGCCAAAACCAACGACCGAGCCGAGAACTGGCTCGCACGCGTTCCCCCAGCACACAGAGAAGCACGGTGCCCGCCACAATGGACGGCCAGATGTGACCCAAATCCGATCGGACTATTGCCATTCCGAACAAGGCCATACTGATCGCGAGGAGAAGGAGCAGCTTCCAGGATGCTGGAACCGTTAACTCACTAACTCCTCTCCGCCAACGGAGAAGTAGTTCGAGGCCCCCGTAGGCAATCATCAAGGGTGGAAAGACGAATAGGAGCGCCTTCGATAACTCGTTGATACCTCCCCCCCACGAAAGAGAACCTGAGATAATGCCTTGGATCGGCGGCAGCAGGGAAGGATAGGAAACAGACCGAACTGATCGGTAAACCTTTAGTGGGAATAGGAACAGGTTATCAGTCAGCGTGCTCAAGGAAACGAACGAAACGAGGAGAATTCCTGCCGGCACCAGGATGACCAAGACGCCGAGCAGATACAGAGCGACGGGGACAATCCACGGCGCAATAAGCTTGTGTTGTCGGTCTTCTCCGTTGGTATCCGTTGTAAGCCGGGCCCGTAATCCAATTACCGCTGCCTCAGAGCACGCAACCAAGATACCCACATCCTGCCGGAAAAGCGCAGTCATGCCCGCAAGACCCCCTGCTACAAAAAGCCACATGCACGATTTTCCGGAGATGTGCCTAACTATGGCCAAATAGCTGAGGAGCGCGAGAAGCAGCGCCGCGGGCACGGGGCTCCCAAATATATGAAGCGGCCCGAGCCAGATGATGCTCAGTCCCGTTGCCGCGAAGGCGGGGCCACGCGACATCACTTCCCTTGCCACCAGAAAGATCACCAAACCGAGACTCAACATGGTGAGCAAGGTTGCCGCTCGCTCTGCCATGATCGACACACCAAGTGCCTTGAACATCATGGCGACAAAATAGTATTGGCCGGGCCCCCAGAGAGTCCAGAAATCCTCATAGATGACCCCGCCATTGAGGATTTCCCTGGCTCCGTATAGCATGAGGCCTTCCTCATACCAGGTTGGGGAGCGATTATATCCCACTAACAGGTAGAAAGAGGCGCCCGCGGCAAAGAAAAGGGTGAACAATCTTCCGGCCAATGTGCCCTCGTTGTATGTTGAAGCCGGGTGAATTAGCTCTATCGTGATTCCGGAGAATGACTGCCGACTATGTACTCGCGCGCTACCTCGCGCGCCCCGTCAACGCGGGAACCGTGGGGGCCGAAATCCCCAAAGGAATTACACTGGCCGATTCCGTAGGAATGACAAACGGGTACGCGGCTATGGTTACGACCGCTATTTCTGTTGGACGACACTCCGAGCCCGGCCAATATCGCACGATCACCCCACCAAACGACGCTTTTCTGGAGGACTCAGTATTCTTCGACTTTGAGGGCGTTGAGCGGGCAAACTTCCACACAGGATTCGCAACCTGTGCAGTAGTAAGGTTTCGTGATCTTCACTTCTTCATCGTCAGCTTCGAAAACATTCTTGGGGCATATACGAAGACAAGATTTGCAGTTTGAGCACTTGTCCTCTTTGATAACAGGCTGGAACATTTACGTTCACCCTCTCTTTTGGGCTGGCCCTTGCGTTCACTCGCTCAATTACTCTACCGCAGGGGCTTTTCCTCACCGCAATATAATCACCAGACCCGGAATTGTCGAGAGGCACGAGGTGAAACGCGGCCAAGGATCCGGAAAGTTTCCCATGTAATCCCAACTTGACCTTTTGCTCTATTTCCGTGATAACCACTCGCGGAGGAGGAACGAGTGCCACGGGTAGAAGTCGTATATTACCAGAATGATGATGAAACGGTACCCATGAAGGAGTGGATGAAGGGTCTGGGGTCGCAACCCAAGCACCGAGCCAAGTGCATCGAGTGGATCGGATTGCTACGGGATAATGGACATGACCTTCGAAGGCCAATCGCGGACTATCTAAGGGACGACATCCACGAGCTGCGGCCGAGGTTTCAGAGGATTCAGTACCGTTTGCTATACTTCTTCTACGGCAGGGAAAGAGCGGTAATCACTCACGGGATCATCAAGCAGACGGATAAGGTCCCTCCCAAAGAGATTGACCGTGCTGTAGAGATGAAGAAGAGATACGAGCAAGACGCTGATCGCCACAGCCATTGGGAGGTAGATTATGAGTAAGAAGAAAATTGTGACGGACGCATACCAATGGTCCTATGACCGCTATGTCAAAGATGATGCAGAGCTGGTGGAGTTCGCCGGTGAGATGAGGGTCAGGGCTGGGATTGCCCAACAAATCTACGATATCCGAAATAAACTGCGCATGACACAGGAAGACTTGGCTAAATTCTCAGGGCTGACCGCAGAGATTGTCGAAGACATAGAAGAGTCGGATTACGACGGTGACTGGGACGAGGCAATATCCAGTATTAATCGGGCTTTCCAAAACTGGTTTACGAACGTGATCCTTCCCGTGGCCCAAATGAAACCCGACGACTACTCGGTAAAGGCTGTGAATGCCTAGACCCAACAGTATTTCTTCGATGTTTTTTCACCAATTGAGCTTTCCTGTCTCGAACGTGCTCCACGACGGGGCCTGCCGATTCACGAATGATGTTGGCCCGAGACCCATTTCAACAAATCGGTCGTACCCTAGATCCACAAATACGGTCAATTTGCCGCGACGCTCTGCCCGCTCTTGCATCTGTCATAGTAGGACGATTGGGAGGTGCTGAGATGTTCGTCTACGTGGTGACAAAGAGCGGGGGCGGAGAAAAGGACGCGGTTGCGATCTTCAGTAGCGAAGAACGAGCAATCGATTATCTCAAGAAGCATGATTTCAAGGGTCGAATCGAGCACCATGAAGTGGACGCCGGCGGTGGATCGCCGTTGGCAGTGTATGCGGCGCACAGGCTGGGTGAAGCTGGAGCTCGCTACTTCATCGGGCTGTACTCGAAACGAGACGATGCCAAGATAGTGGCCGGTGACACCGGCATCGTGCGCAGATTCGGCCTGGACTGTGGAGCCCGATAGAAGGGGCCTGAAGAATGATGATTTCTTCGTGGAAGACGCCAGGGTTGTTTTTTGCAGGAATCCCTATGGATAAGAGCGCCAAAACCAGCATGAAAACTTCTTCACGGACTTGGCGCGACAGAAACGTCGCTCCCAAGACTGACACGTCGTTGCACGGATGAGCCCCGCGGGACGCGGGACACATCCGTGGTACCCGCAAGCGAACCCACGCTTACTTTCGAGAACTGCTGTAGTATATTGACCTTCGCGACGTCTTTGGTTGCCGGCGCCGGTCGATGGTGGTACCCGTGACCGACGACGGACTTCGTCGACGCACTCGCGCTCCGTGGATGCTCATGAAACGAATTCTCCTGGTCGGGCCGGTACCGCCTCCGTTTGGGGGGATTGCTTCCGTCATGGAGGACATACTCCATTCGGAGCTGTCCAACGAGTACGAGATCGACGTCCTGAGCGGACCCGTTCCATATCCACCATGGGCTCGGATGATCGTCGCCCGCAGCCTGTTCCGGATCTGGTGGATCATTGCGTTCCTGGTTCGGGCGATCACTCGCGGGTATGATGTAATTCACATTCAGAGTTCGGGATCGGGTTTCCTCGGGAACGCGGTCTACGCGCTGCTGGCGAGACTCACACCTGCCAAGGTGCTCTTTCACCTCCACGGCACTGACTGGGACTATTTCTACACCAGCTCTTCGCCGACTCGAAGGCGTCTGATACGCTGGGGCCTTTCGCTACCGCACTGCATTGTAGTTCTCTACTCGTTATGGGCCGAAAGGCTGCGCGGAATCGGACTAGAGCAGCCAATCACCGTTGTACGGAACTTTGTCCATGACCGGCCGCCGCCGGATCGAGCCGCAGTTCGCCGCACGCGCGCAGAACTGGGATTGAGCGACACAGACTTCGTGGTCCTCTTTGTGGGTTCCGTGGGATGGCGCAAGGGAGTCTTTGACATAATCAAGGCCGCTGCACTGGCAGCTTCCCAGGATGATTCCATCCGATTCGTGCTGGCCGGAGGAGAAGAAGATCCGGGAGAGATGAACCAGATCATGGATATCGTTCGGACTGAGAACCTGGACAGATGGGTGAAGGTGTTGGGCGAGATCGAGCGATCCAGTGTGCCCGCGCTCCTCGGATTTGCGGATCTCTTCCTCCTGCCCTCGTACATCGAGGGAATGCCTATTTCCATTATTGAAGCCCTTCGAGCCGGGGTTCCAGTGATCTCAACTCCGGTGGGAGGTATTCCGGAAATGATAGAGGATCGAATTTCGGGAATACTTATCACGCCAGGCCAACCCGAGGAGATTGCTCAGGGGGTGCTCGACTTGAGAAGAGACGACACACTCAGAGCCCGCTTAGGCGCCACAGGGCGGGAAGTCTTTGTGGAGAAATTTGAATACTCCAAGGGAATCAACGAGATACGTGCCTTGTACCAATCTCTGGCTTCATGAGAGGTGCGGGCACCGCAGTTAGTCGCCGCCGATTGTTCCACCGTCGAAAGTCCTTGACATGACCGGGCCTATCCGGTACACGAGAGGCAGACTCCGTGCTTGTATTCGCTCTGCCCGCCGATTTGGACCACGGGCGTGATGCAAGATGGAAGTGTACGAGTGATAGGCGCCCGGCGCGATGATTCCGACCTTGAATATCCCGTTCGACACATTCCAGGGGGTTACGATTGGCCTGGCAACGCACGCCGTCCTACGGGGATTGGTGTGCTTTTTTTCTGAGAAGGAGCTGAGGAATGAGCGAGATTAACATCTATGTCGGCAATCTGACCTTTAACGCGACTGAGGACCAACTCAGAGAGCTCTTCGAGACCTACGGCAAGGTGGAGTCCGCGAAGATCATCTCAGACCACTTTACCGGTCGGTCCCGGGGATTCGGTTTCGTGGAGATGGCGAGCAAGGAGGAGGGGATGAAAGCCATCGAGGAACTGGATTCCAAGGATTTCCAGGGCCGAAGCCTCAAGGTGAATGAAGCCCGGCCGAAGAAACAGGGCGCACGCCGAGAGAACAGGAGACGTTCGTGGGACCAAGAGGAGTCCATGGGGTGAGTTCTCTCTGAGTGGGCAATCCGCTTGATGCCAGGATTTAGTGATCTGAGAGATTTTGGCTGTCCCTGACAGTTTACAACCGGTTTGAATAAGAGCAATAAGGGTTGACAAAAGGCCGTCCGTAGGCACAAGCGGATGGCTTTTTTCTTTCTTGAGTATTGATAGCGTAGCTTCTCAGAAGAACATAACAGCGAGCACAATGACGCCAAAGCCGGCTATAACGGCCCCGGCGATCTTGTTCACGATGTTCAACTGGCCGGGGCTTAACTGTGGGTGGAAGATGCTCAATGTCATAACCAGGAGAGGGGCCCAGAGAGACGATCCGGCAAAGACCCCCAGGACAAAAGTACCGGTGGCCAGATAAGCCCCTTCGCGTCCGTCCAATCCCAGGGCCGCGAAGACTGCTGCAAACATCAGCATAGGCACCGGATTCGTGAGCATGAAGAGAAAAGCAGTGACGTATGCTCGAACCACGCTCTTTCCTTGGGGGCGCTCATGTGGCGTGGGGCTCTGTTTGAATCCTGTTCGTAGCCCAAGCGCGATGAGGATGACTCCTCCGATGATCGTCAGCCATGCTTCTTCGGATACGACGAAGTCGGATATGATCTTGACGCCGAACCCCGCTATAGCCGCGTACACTCCGTCTACCGTGGCCGCGCCCAGTACCGACGCGATCCCGACAGCCGCGCCGTACGCGAGGGTTCGTTGCGCGCAGATCATTCCGATCGGACCCACAGGGGCGCACATGATCAGTCCGATAAGAAGACCCTTGAAAAACATGACTGTGGTCATCGAGATGCTGTACTACGTGTCCCTGATTACCTGTGCTTTAGGGCAGGAGGAATTGACAGCCCTGATGAGGCCGACGCCTTGCCCGGTATCAGCTTTACGAGGGCTCCTGATTTCGGTTGGAGTCCAACAACCTTCTTTATGATTTCGGCTACCGCCCGGCTCTTTGGCGTGCGCGCGAACGAGGGAAACAGTTATGCAGAGACTCAACCTCATGTGTGTCTCTCACCGCGTCCGTGGCGCACGATCTCGCCGGTGGTCATATATATAACTTCTTCGGCAATGTTGGTAGCCTGGTCTGCCATTCGTTCCAGATTTCGAGACACGAGGAACAGCTGAATCAGGGCGCCATGATGAGCAGAGTCTTCCTTGATCTTCTTCTCGAAATCGCTGTGCAGTTTGTGCTTCATCATGTCCACTTCATCGTCGTCCGCGAGCACCGCGAAGGCGTTGTCCGCGGACACGTTGATGAATGATTCCAGCGCCTTATCGAGCATTTTCTGGGTCCGGTCGGCCATGGTGAAATATTCGCTGGGAACTTCGATCCTCTCCGCGGACGCCAGGAATATGGCTGTTTCCGCAATATTGACGGCCAGGTCTCCGATCCGTTCCAGGAACGTATTGATCTTCAGCATTGCTATGAGGAATCGGAGATCGATCGCCACGGGTTGGTGCAACGCGAGAATTTCAAGGCATTCTTCTTCAAGATCGACTTCCATCCGGTCGATGTCCAGGTCACCATCGATAACCTTTGCCGCCAGGTCCGCATCCCGAAGCCGGACGGCCTTAAGCGCGAGCTGCACGGCCTCCTCAACCTGGGTTGCCAGGTCCAGCACTTGGCTCTTGAGCTTTTCGATCTTGCGCCCAAGCCTAACGCGCGTGGCGGTCTTCATATCCGGTCCTTTTCGGTGTGGTCGGTCGCCGTCGTCGGAGGCCAACCAGGATTGGGACATGACCATAACACTTCTCCTGCGGCCAAAACAATCCTTTTTGAAAGCCCTGAAGATCTTCCCGCTTGACGGAACATCCTGTTTTTGTAAGATTGGAGCGGCTCTCCTGAGCAGAAACCGTGGCCGCCGGCGTGAGGTGTAGAGCATGGTGGGCCAGGCATCTTGCCTGGCTATTAATTGTGGCCGTCAGCGCGAAGTGCACGAGGTACGGTTTCGTGCCTCTTTTTATACCTATTACCGAGTGGAGCAACATTGAAACGGCGAACAAAAAGCAGCCCCCCGAGCGACTCACCGAAGGTGGCCGTTGTGGGCACCGGTTACTGGGGACAGAATCACGTGCGCAATTTCCATGCATTGGGGGCGCTT
The DNA here is from genome assembly GCA_049323095.1 of Thermodesulfobacteriota bacterium. Lineage (GTDB taxonomy): Bacteria > Desulfobacterota > Desulfomonilia > Desulfomonilales > Desulfomonilaceae > VGSG01. Next base: position 13,233 of record JBMOME010000365.1, on the reverse strand, counting down.
AGTCACTTGTGCGATGCGGACCCTCAAACCTTGCACCTTATGGGCTCGCAGTATCCGAAGGTTGCGCGAACAGAGTCCTACCAAGAAATCCTGGACAATCCTGCAATACGGGGCATCGTCATTGCCTCGCCTGCCGCGACCCACTACGAGCTTGCTGCGAAGGGCCTCAAGGCAGGCAAAGACGTGCTGGTGGAGAAGCCACTGGCTTTGAACTCCAAAGATGGCGAAACCCTGGTGGAGCTTGCGGCCAAACACAATAGGATTCTCATGGTGGGCCACATCCTCTTGTACCATCCTGCGGTGATAAGGCTGAAAGAATTGATCCACAACGGCGATCTCGGCCGGATCCACTATATCCAATCGAATCGGCTCAGCATGGGTAAGGTTCGGAGCGAAGAGAACATCCTCTGGAGCTTTGCGCCCCACGACATCTCGATGATTCTCTACCTATTGGAAGAATTTCCCTCGGGAGTTCGGGCGTCCGGGTACTGCCATCTCCAGAGAGACATAGAAGATGTGACCATCAGCATACTTGACTTTTCCGATGGCGTGGGTGCCCACATCTATGTTTCGTGGATGAACCCGTTCAAGGAGCATCGCCTGGTGGTAATCGGGGATGAGAAGATGGCTGTTTTTGAGGATTCCAGCCCCGATCATAAGCTCAAGCTCTTTCATCACAACTTCCGGTGGAGAGGGCGCCGTCCCGTGCCGGTGAAAGGACCGGAAGAGCGAGTGGATTATGTCGAGGCTGAGCCCCTCAGGTTGGAATGCGCCCACTTTCTGGAATGCATCAATACCAGATCGCGGCCTCGTTCCGACGGAGAAGAAGGGCTTAGGACACTCCGAGTTTTGGAGCGTTGCTACGAATCGATGAAGAAAGGCTCCGCAACGCCCCGACCTTCGGTCGTAGCGGCTCCTGCAACACCAAGAGACTATTTTGCTCACGAGACTGCATTGGTGGATGAACCGGCCCACATCGGCAAGGGCACGAAGATCTGGCATTTCTCGCACGTGATGAAGGATGCTCAAATCGGCGAGAACTGCAATATCGGCCAAAATGTGGTCGTCGGCAGAGGCGTCCGAATCGGGAACGGCTGCAAGATACAGAACAATGTCTCGATCTATGAGGGGGTCACGTTGGAGGACTTCGTCTTCTGCGGGCCCTCCATGGTCTTTACCAACGTGTACAACCCGCGATGCGAGATTCCCCGGATGAAGGAACTCCGCCCAACTCTGGTGAAAAGGGGAGCGACAATCGGGGCCAACGCAACGCTTATTTGCGGAAATACCATCGGGCAGTACGCTTTTATTGGGGCAGGCGCAGTGGTCACGGATTCCGTGGAAGATCATGCGCTCATGGTAGGTAATCCTGCTCGGAGAGTCGGCTGGATGTGCCGGTGCGGCAACCGTCTCCAGGGTGAAGATGCACCCGGGGCAGTGTTGTCATGCACAGCGTGCCCGGAGCGTTATGAACGGCTCGCTTCAGGAGGCATTGCTCAGTTGAACGAGCAAGCGCCCGTGACAAGCGTGCCGTTGCTCGATCTCAAAGCGCAGTACCGTACGATCAAGCCCGAGGTGGACAAAGCCATCCAAGAGGTGGTGGACAGCCAGTACTTTATCATGGGGCCTGCGGTTAAAGCCCTCGAAGAGGATGTGGCCAAGTACTGCAATTGTCGGCACGCGGTAGGAGTTTCCTCCGGCACCGATGCGCTGCTCATTTCCCTTATGGCGCTGGGCATCGGGCCTGGCGATGAGGTGATTACCAGTCCTTTCACGTTTTTTGCGACAGTCGGCTCCATATTGAGGGTCGGGGCCAAGGTGGTGTTCGCGGACATCGAGCCTGACACGTTCAACATCGATCCCGCGAAAGTCGCAAAGCACATCACGCGTAAGACGCGGGCCATCATGCCGGTGCACCTCTTCGGCCAATGTGCGGATATGGACCCCTTACTCGCTCTGGCGGCGAAAAAGGGGATCCCGATCATCGAAGATGCAGCGCAGGCCATAGGATCGGAATACAAAGGTCGTCGCGCAGGAAGCATGGGCACAGTGGGTTGTTTCTCGTTCTTCCCGTCGAAAAACCTGGGAGCATTCGGGGACGCGGGCATGGTAACCACCAACGATCCTGCGCTGGCTGAGCGACTTCAGGTGCTCAGGAACCAGGGTGCGCAACCCAAGTATCACCACAAGCTCCTGGGCGGGAATTTTCGTCTCGATACCCTGCAAGCCGCGGTGCTTCGGGTGAAACTCAAGCACTTGGATGACTGGAGCGAGAAGAGGCGAGCGAATGCCACGTTTTACACCACGCGTTTGAGAGCTTCCAAGACACTGAAAAAACGGGTTTTACCTCCGCCTGTGATTCGGGAGCGGCACATCTTCAACCAGTATGTAATTCGAGTGAAGGACCGGGACGCTTTGCAGGCATTTCTCAAGGAAAAAGGCATAGGGACCGAAATATATTATCCGAAAGCGATGCACGTGCAGGAATGTCTCGATAAGGGGCAATACCGACAGGGAGATTTCCCGCTCAGCGAAAAGGCCAGCAATGAAGTCCTGGCCCTCCCCATATACCCTGAACTCACCGAAGCTCAGCAGGCTTATGTGATCTCAGCCATTGAGTCCTTCTACCGCGGTTGAGGCGTCGGGGGAGAGACAAGAGCCAGATCTCATTTGGCGATTATCCTTGAGACCCGCCATAACAGTCGAGGCACCTCAGAAAACGTTCCGCCAGCACTCGATAATCGTGGTTCGCAATGACATAGGCCCGCCCGCGTTCACCCATCTCAACCAATTCCTCATGAGATAGTCGAGCAAGGCTTCTGATGGCTTCACGGAGTTGATCCGGACTGCCGGGCAGGATCGAGACACCGCATCGTGCCTCGCTTACCATGTCTCCGGGCGTGTCGATGGCGTGAATGACCGGTTTGGCGGCCATCATATAGTCCAGTAATTTGTGAGGGCTCACCCCAAACCTGAACATGGGCTGCTGTTTCAGCCCTATGTAGAGCACGTCCATGGCATTCAGCAGCGACGGAACCGAGGTTTTAGGCACGTGAGGCAAGAACACGACGTTCGGCAACCTCCGTCGTTCGGCGGCTTCCTGCAACCTCTTCTTCTGAGATCCCCTTCCAACCAGCGCAAAACATATCGGCTCGTCCCGCAATTTCTCCGCGGCGTCGAGCATCGTGTCAAGGTCGTGAGCAAGGCCGTGCGCGCCGGTGAATCCCACGATAAACCGTGCCTCATCACGCAGTTTCCCGAAAGTGTCTTCGTGGAGAGCCGGCAGTTCGTCGCGGTCTTTCTGGAACTCCTCGGGATCTATACCGTTGGGCACATAGCAGAATTTGTCCGGCGACATGCCTCGTGACTGCATATACTCTGAGGCAAACGGTAGCGCAGATACGACGTTCTGCGCCCTCTGATAGCCGAAATCTTCAGCAGCTTGCACGGCCATTATGATCGGGTTTCGCGGCGACATGTCACCCAAGGTAATGGGAGTCAGGGGCCACATATCCCGCACTTCAAAAACCAGGCGAGCACGGCACTTGCGGGCCAGCCACCATGCGGTAAAGATGTCCAGGTGGTACGTTGAAGACGACACAATGACATCCGGTTTGTGGCGATTCACCAGACGCGGGCCGTTCATAGTTAGTTGCGAGACAAACGCCATCATATTAAGCATACGCCGTACCGAGCTGCCCTTATACCCTGGTGTCTTGAGCCAGACGTAGCGGATGCCGTCAATTTCCTCCTCAGTGACCGCCCGACGAACCTCCGGGGATCGGCTTCGCACATGAGAAAACGAGGCGGCCACAATGGTTACGGAATGTCCCATACGCACCCATTCCCGGGCAAAATAGTAGTGTCGGTAAACCATGCCGTGAATTCGCGAACCCGCATGGTGGTTGACGATGAGGAGGTTCACAGGGAGAAATACCTTGTTTCGAGCTACACCGAGTATTACGAGGAGTACCTATAAGTGGGACGCGACCACCATGTCAAGCGCACTCCGGAAAGGGTGGCTCATGGAAAAGGAGCAATTGGGCATGATCTTGGCCGCGCCAAGGTGATGAATGCGTGTCGCGGAGGGACCTGCGTGCCTCGAAATCGAGACGCAAGTTTCAAAGCCGCGAATGCGGGATCATTTGAAGATGACAGCGTTTTCTCAATGGTGTAAGATAATCATCCCGCTGGCATAAGATGCTAATTCGAGGTCTTTATTCGGCTGACATTCTTGCAGGGAATGATGAGAGAACTTGTTGCGGTGACGGGCGCGGACGGCTTCATAGGCAGTCAGTTGTGCAAAACCCTGGTGAGTAACGGATTAGCGGTACGGGCTCTGCAGCGCAAGACCGAATCGTCTCTCGCCCAAGGCATTGAATACTTCCCGATTGGAGATATCGATGCCGATACCGACTGGTCTGAGGCCCTAGACGGTGTCTCCTCGGTGGTACACCTTGCAGGTCGCGTGCACAGGATGGATGATCGTCACACAGACGCGACCGACGTGTACTATATGGTTAATGTGGAGGGAACGAGACGGCTCGCCGAGTTTGCGTCGAGCGCGGGTGTCAAGCGAATCGTATTCCTGAGCACGGTAAAGATCCACGGTGAACGAACCGAGGACAGGGCCTTCAATGAAGACGATCCACCCAATCCAGTCGGACCTTACGCGATGTCCAAATGGGAGGCTGAGCGAGCACTGCGTGAAATTGGCGCAGAAAACCGGCTTGAAGTAGTTGTCATCAGGCCGCCGCTCGTGTACGGTCCCGGCGTTCGGGCCAATTTCTTGCGTCTCATGAGCTTGGTGGACCGGAGGATGCCGCTGCCCTTGGGGGCTGTTGGGAACAAACGAAGCCTGGTGGGCCTCGGAAATCTTGTGGCCATAATTATGTTGTGTCTTCGTCATCCGAAAGCAGCCGGGGAGACGTTCTTTGTGAGTGATGGCCATGACTTGTCCACCCCCGAACTGGTCCGAAGGATTGCCGCTGCGCTGAAACGCCGGTGCGTCCTTCTGCCAATCCCCGCATCAATTCTGGAAATCGTGGGCCGTATGCTCGGAAGAGGGGAGACGATCAGGCGATTGGTGGAATCGATGCGAGTGGACACTGGAAAGGCCCAGCGCCTGCTGGAATGGACCCCGTCGTACTCCGTTGATGAAGAGCTCGCGCGAACGGCCGATTGGTTTCGCGTCGCGCATCGTAGGAAGTGAGTGAGTACCCATGACCGACATCCTTCCGTTAATAGGTCGGAGCCGAGAGCTTTTTGCGGATGATCTGCGCGATCGGAAAGAAGAGATTCTTTCCGCGGTGGGGCCGAGCAGAACGCTGGTTGTGGGTGGAGCAGGAAGTATCGGCCGCGCAGTGACCAAAGAATTGTTCACGATGAACCCCAGTGTTCTCCACGTCGTGGATCTCAGTGAGAACGGAATCACCGAGCTGGTGAGGGACATCCGGAGTTCCGTCGGTTACATCGAAGGTGAGTTCAAGACGTATTGTCTCGACTGTGGGAGCCCGGAATTCGACGCCTTCATCGTGAATCAAGCGCCGTACGACTATGTGTTGAATTTCTCCGCGCTCAAGCATGTCCGAAGTGAACGCGACCCTTACACGGTCATGCGTATGATTGCGGTTAATGTTCTGAACGGGGAGAGACTGCTGCGGCACGCTGCGGAGTGGAAGGCTTCCAAGTATTTTTCCGTTTCAACGGACAAAGCGGCCAATCCGGTCAATATGATGGGAGCGTCCAAGCGGATCATGGAGCTGTTTATGCTACGGGCAAGCGCGAAGGTGCCGGTATCCAGCGCACGGTTTGCCAACGTAGCCTTTTCGGATGGTAGCCTCCTGGATGCTTTCACGTACCGAGTGCGGAAACGGCAGCCGATCGCGGCCCCACGAGATGTCAAGCGGTACTTCGTCACCGAACGCGAGGCGGGACTGCTTTGCCTTCTAGCCGCATTTGTGGGCGGGAACAGAGAAACGCTGTTTCCCAAGCTTAGTCCTCACCTGCACCTCATCACCTTCTCTGAAATCGCTGAGAAGTATATAGAATCCATCGGGTACACGCCGTATCTCTGCGGATCCGAAGACGAAGCTCGATCTCGCATGAAAGAACTCTATGCTGAGAAGATGTGGCCGTGCTACTTCTTTGACAGCGATACCACCGGCGAGAAGGAATTCGAAGAGTTCTATGAGGATGCCGAGCAGGTGATCTGGGACCGGTTTCACGACATTGGCGTGATTCGCAATGACGAGGAGATCGACCACGAAGTGCTGGACCGCTTCGTATCCACCATCACGGCGTTGCGCGCGGCAAGAAGATGGAGCAAAACAGATCTCGTGGACTTGTTCGCTCGGACGTTGGGCACATTCGCTCACAAAGAGACTTTCAAATACCTCGATGACAGGATGTAAGGATGAATCGGGTCCTCGACGTCGCTTTCGCTCTTTTCATCATCATAGCATTCCTGCCGTTTTGGATTGTTCTCGCCATCATATTGAGGTGCACAGGGGAAGGAAAGGTCTTCTACCGTCAATCGAGGATTGGGCTCAGCGGGAAGGAATTCAAGCTGATAAAATTCGCTACCATGCTGGAGGACAGCCCGAATCTTGGGACCGGGGACATCACGCTCAAGAACGATCCGCGAGTCCTGCCGGTCGGCAGATTTCTCCGCATCGCGAAGATAAACGAATTCCCGCAGGTCATCAACCTGCTCAAAGGAGACATGACGCTTGTGGGGCCGAGGCCGCTTACTCAGAGGACCTTTTCCTTCTATCCGGAGCATGTCCAACAGGAGATCGTGAAGCTCCGACCTGGTCTTACCGGCGTAGGATCGGTTGTTTTCCGACACGAAGAAAGGATCATCGCAAAAAGCGCCAGAGATTATCTGGAGTGCTACAAACATGAGATCGCGCCGCACAAAGGTGAACTGGAGCTGTGGTACATGCGCAATCGAAGCCTATGGATTGATTTGAAGATCTTGGCATTGACCGTGTGGGTTGTGTTCTTTCCGGACAGCACCGCGTACCGAAGGCTTCTTAAGGGCCTCCCCGAGAATAATGCCCCTTTGTGCGATACGGTCGTCAGTGCCGGATCTGTTCAAGAGTAGTAAACACGGGGTTATGCGCGTCACACAAGGGGCAGGTCAAGATTTGGACTCGACTCTGTATAGCGACTCGGGTGTAACCACAAGCCCTAACCTTGGGACCCAGGGTCCGACCTCCCGTAGCCATCTGCAAATACTGTCGTGGGGCGTCTTCTGTTTCACCTGCTTCCAGCTTGCCTTCCTGCAGCCGTACTTGGTGATCTTTCCAGGAGAAAGAGCCAACCTCTTCTCCGGGCTCCTCTGTCTTCTCTCACTGATCGCCGCGATGTTGGTCGCGCGACAGCGTGAAGTCCAGGCCGAACCGCTGGAGCTTATCATTTGTGGGATTCTCGTCGCGTTGGCTGTGGTGAGCGGCCTGCTGAGCTCGTCCCCGTTCTCATCGTCCATACGCGGCTTTGTGCTGATTTGCTCCGGACTGGGCGGTTTCTGGTGCGCCAGGATCTTGCTGAGTACGAGGCGGGCGCAAGAGTTCTTCACATGGTTCTGCCTCGCCCTCCTGGCAGGAATCGTCGCCATGAGCCTGGTTGGGTACGTTTACATGAGAGATGTGAAAGCGTTTTTGGACCCGAATCCTCATCCACTCGCAGACCGGATGATCCTTCTTTCATTCGCGCCTCTTGTTCTGCTCCTCCGGAGAGGCTACGCGGCCAAGCTCGTTGGTGGTGCGCTTATGGCCGCGGGATATGTAGTCTTTTATTTGAGCAATCTGCGGTCTGCGATGTTGATTCCGGTTGCTATGGCCGGAATCGGGCTCTGGTTTCGGGCGCTCCGTCTGAGGCACTTTCTGGTGCTCGCAGTAATCGCGGCTGTTGCTATGGTCTATTTCTTCGCCAAACTGCCTGCGTGGAAACTGGGAAAAGACCATGAGCCTGCATATTACCGGGCTGAAAACTATCTCTATTCCTGGCACATTGCCAAGCAACACCCGGCGTTCGGCATAGGCCTTCGAGCCCCGCGCGAAGCATACCTCAATGATTACGAGATCACATACCCGTACGTGACCAAAGAAAGATTCGCCCTGTCAGTCCAGGGAATCGTGACTTCGGAGAACATCTTTCTCACGCTCATGGTTGGGCTTGGGGTTCCGTTCGTAATCCTTTATTCTGCCGGGCTTATCATTCTGCTGGCCAGGCTTTTCAAAGTGGCCAAGACCGGAATCCCTGAATCTTATTTGCCGCCGCTTGCTCTGGTGCTGCCCATCACCGGGTCACTCATCCATAATTTTGTCTTTGACGGCCTGTTGTACCCGCAGCTCTGTTGGTACTTCCATATACTGCTCGGACTGATTCCGTTGAGACACAAAACGGACATGCCGGCGTTATAACCGGTAATCTAGAAAGGAGACCACACATGCCACTCGCGAAAATAGAGCTGATCAAGGGATGGTCCCGCGCGGAAAAGAACTCCATAATAGAGGCCGTTGATGCCGCTATGGTTGAGGCCCTCAAGATTCCGAAGCACAATCGCGTCATTCGCCTGTTTGAACATGACCGGGAAGACTTCCAAACACGGCCGGAAGTAAGCGACAAGTGCGCTCTCGTAGAAATCACCCTGTTTCCAGGCAGATCCCTTGACGCAAAGAAGAAGCTCTATCAGTTGATTGTCGGTAAGTTGGAGGCTGTCGGTGTGCCGCGACTTGAGTCCCGGGTCATACTATACGAGCCGCCAATGGAAAACTGGGGGATTCGCGGCGGGTTCCCTGCAAGTGAAGTGGATCTTGGTTTTGAAGTGGCCGTCTAGCGCAGTCCAAGGCATAATAAAGACAGGCGAGCAGAACCAACCGTGCGTTCTCAAGCCTTCAAAATAGGGAAAAGTAATGGGGAGGAGCTCACGATGGCTCAGAAAAGACTGTTTGTGAACCCCTTTCGGGTAGTCAGTCCTGATGTGAATGAAGAGGTGTTACGGCTCAAAGGCCTCCATCAGATGCGTGTGTCGACATCCACAACGCTCCACGAAGGCTTGCTTATCATGCTGAGCAAGCTGGTGGAGATGGGCAGTCAGTTGACGGCCACTTTCGCCTCGGGTGAGTCGGCTTCAATGGCCGAATGTGCCCGGCTCGCGACGGAACTATCGGAGGAAGAGAAGACCCTGACCAACTACTTGGTCTCAGCCGGCGTCACGGCCGACGAGATGAGAGGACTCATCAGATTTCCCTATCGCCTCAAAAGGGTTAGCGACGGCTTGCTCAGCATAGAGAACTGTTTGCGCATCAAGGCCGCTCAGCGTATCTCATTTGGTGAAAAGGCCGACGGAGAGCTGAGAGAGCTCTTCAGCGCGCTCATGGGCATGATGATGAGCTTGCGGGAAGCCTTCATCGAGCCGGAGCAAAGCCTCCTGGAAGAGGTCATCAACCGGAGCAAGCGGCTGGCGGAGCTGATCGAGCACTCCAAGATCCAACACTGGATCAGGCTCGAAAAGGGGGATTTGCTGGTGGAAGCTTCCTCCATGTTCCGCGATCTGCTGGATTCCCTCCGAATAGCCAATGAATATCTGGAAAAGATGGCGCGTGCGTTGCTTGAAATGGGAACACGGTCCGAAGGCGCGTGAGCGGTCACTGGAGCGCTGCTTGGTGAGAACACAATTCAGGCTTGGGCCGCGACCGCATTGGATGACCGCACTGAGAGGGGGCGCCGAGCCGCGGCAAACCCGCGGTGGAAGCTGTTAAACCCGGCAGCCGGGAGCCGACAAATCCGGTTTATCAACAGGTGTTTATAAGTTCTCTTGCCAGGGGAGCCACCAAAACGCGGGCATCGTGGGCTCCATAGGTTAGGCATAACATATTGAAATAAGACGACTATACTGCTGACCCATTTTGGAGCAGGTTGCTCGGAATCCAAAGGTGTTAAGACCCTAACGAAGTTATCCACAGGATACTTTCCAAGTTATCCACAGGTTCTGTTGACAACTCCTCGGCAGGGATATCACGGGATAGAGCGTCACAAAAGCTTGAGCGGAATTGAAAAGTATATTAAGAGGGTTATTACCGCGGAGGTACGAGGACCATGTCCGGTCATAATAAATGGAGCACCATAAAGCACAAGAAGGGCGCGGCAGATGCCAAGCGCGGCAAGCTCTTCTCCAAGATCATTAAGGAAATCACTATAGCCGCGAGAACCGGAGGAGGGGATCCGGAAGGCAATCCGCGTTTGAGAACCGCGGTGAACGCGGCGCGTCAAGCGAACATGCCCAAAGATAACATCGAACGGGCCATCAAGAGAGGAACGGGCGAGATCGAGGGCGCCGCGTTCGAAGAGATCCTGTACGAAGGGTACGGGCCCGGAGGCGTTGCCGTCATGGTGGCAGTCCTCACGGACAACAAGAACCGGACAGTGGCCAAGGTCCGTCACATATTCGACAAATACAACGGGAGCCTGGGCGAAAGCGGATGCGTAGCCTGGATGTTCGACAAGAAGGGCATGATTGTCCTCAGCGGGCAGGGCCTGGACGAAGATCAAGTCATGGAACTGGCCCTGGAAGCTGGTGCTCAGGATGTGCAGGCGGAAGGGCACACGTTTGAAGTCACCACTGAACCCGCGGATTTCGAAACAGTGCGCGCGGCAGTGGAAGAGAAAGGCTGGAAGACCGAACTGGCCGAAGTTACCATGATTCCTCAAACGACTGTGGCGCTGGTCGGCAAACAGGCCGAACAGATGCTCAAGATGATGGACGCGCTTGACGACGACGAAGACATCCAGAAGGTCTATGCCAACTTCGACATCTCCGAGGAACAGATGCTCGAAATATCAGCGTGATTCAGCGCACAGCCCCTCCCAGAGGCTCCAAGCGAAATGCGCCGTGCTCTCACGCATATGTGGTCCAGCGATGCAGGCCTGACAGCTCTGCTCGGTTTCCTTTTTTTGGAGATCTTTGTCCTCTATCCTATCGTGGGCTCTGCCCTTATCGGCAGGAACTTCATCCACCTATCTTTCATCTGCATCCTGGTTTCGGGTGTGATGACCGTGATCGAGACCCCTCTATGGGGTTGGCTTGCCCTTGCGCTGGGAGTCATTAGTTTCATTGGCCGGATCGGGTTGGTCGTCTATCCCGGGATGACGATGGAAGCCTTGAATGCGTTGACCACGCCGATCTTTACCGGCACGCTCATCGTCCTAATCCTAATGCAGGTATTCCGGGAAGGCCCTGTCAATTATCACCGCATTGCAGGCGCTGTGGCGGCCTATCTGCTCATGGGAGTTCTGTGGGGAAGTCTATACTTCCTTGTTGATCTTGCGTCCCCGGGTGCGTTCAATTTCGCCACCGTTCCCCCGGCCAACGAAGCCCACGCGCTTGCCGGCCAACTGGTCTATTTCAGCTTTATTACCCTGACCAGCGTCGGTTATGGCGACATTCTTCCCGCGCACCCCGCGGTTAAGACCCTGGCTATGCTGGAAGCCATAGTCGGCCAGCTCTTCCCGGCGATTCTGGTCGCAAGGCTCGTGGCTCAGGAGATCGAGGACCGAGAAGACCGCAAAGAACGAAAGTAGGACCGGCATCCTGCCGGTCCAGTACGCCGTGGCACATCATCCGCGGACCGGCAAGATGCCGGACCGCTACTTATCCCTCCGCTTCAACAAAACCCTGGAAAGAATACTGAATCAATAGTATAAGCAAGCCCGTTTCGTGAGAGTTGGAATGATCCGCGGGCTTGACTTGATAGCGTTTGCCAAAATGGATGCCTATTCATCACACGTCACCCCGGCGAAAGCCGGGGTCCAGTTCCGCGCCGAAAGCAGGATTCAAGAGACTGGATTCCGGCTTTCGCCGGAATGACGATATTGGGCTGCGTGGAATCGGCAGAAGCTCGGGAATCGGGTATGCCTGAGGCAGAGTAGGTCAGGACACAGACAGCTCAGATACCTTATCAGTAATGGAGTTTGCGCAAGAACATGATCATCATGGGAGTAGATCCCGGGAGCACCGCCACGGGATACGGAATCATCGAAAAGAACGGGTCCAGAGCCCGCCATGTTGCCAGCGGCGTCATCAAGCCGCCTGCTCGCGCGTCCCACTCGAAGCGAATCTGGGACGTGTACCAGCGGCTGGAAAGCGTGGCCAAAGAACACAGACCGTCGGTCATGGTAGTGGAGTCGCTCTTTCACGCGACAAACAGCCAAAGCCTTATGAAGCTTAGCCAGGTCCGAGGTGCGATCCTACTCCTGGGCGAAATCCACGGCATGGACATCTTCGAGTATGCTCCTATGGAGATCAAGAAGGGGATCACTGGTTACGGCCGGGCAGAAAAGGAGCAGATCATCTTTATGGTAAGCAAGATTCTCGGTCTGCCGCCGCTCAAGTCGGCAGACCAGGCCGATGCCTTGGCCATGGCGCTATATCATTCTCATATATCTTTGCCCGCGGGGGTTGTTTCGTGATTGCTTCACTCCGAGGAAAAGTCCTGATTCGTAACGGGAACCGCATCATCGTGGATGTGCAAGGCGTCGGGTACGACGTATGGGTATCGCTGCCCACGTTGGATGCCTTGAATGGCGACGATGAGGTCTTGCTCCACATTTATACCGCGTTGCGTGAGAACTCACTGGAATTGTTCGGATTCGCCAAAGCGGAAGAAAAACGAATTTTCGAAATACTCCTGGGAGTGTCCGGCATCGGGCCTCGACTCGCGCTGAACATCGTATCGGGAATATCTCCAGGACGGTTCCGTGACGCAGTTCTCCAAGGTGATTCAGGAAGGCTGACTGCGATTCCCGGTATAGGCCGCAAGGTTGCGGAACGGCTCCTGGTAGAGCTGAAAGAAAAGGTCAAGAAACTGCCCTTTGATGACTCGACTCCTGCCGCCTCGCAACCGGGTTCCATCGAGGACGACCTGGTATCTTCGCTGATCAACCTGGGTTACAAGGAACGCCAGGCCAGGCCGGTAGCACGTGCTGCTTTGGCAGGAACAGGCCCTGAAATATCGCTCACCGATGCCGTAAGGTTGGCTCTGCGAGAATTGTCCAAATCGTAAATTTTCCCTTATTCGGGCGTGATAATTGTGATTGATCATTATGTGATGGATTATCCATTCAGCTCCGCTAGAGCCCCGTAGGGGCGATTGAAAGTAGCCCGGTAATTCATTGCCGGGTGACCGATGAGCAAAGATCCACCTCTTCGTCCCCAGGTGGTGTCCG
>JBMOME010000364.1:0-3438 GCA_049323095.1 Thermodesulfobacteriota bacterium | reverse complement strand
GTATGACCTTGGGGACCGGGCCGCGGTCCAGGCCGAAGACATTGGCAACGCCATCCCAGGCCCACTTGAGGACAGCGCAGGCTTGGGTTGGGGGTGGGGAAGACAGAATCATAAATACCAACAGGATTAGCGCAAATCTTTTCATAGATGATGATCTCCACGATATTATTTTCCTTTATAGCTGATTTTCATAGACATGTCAATGCCAATACTTGTGAGCACAAAAATGGTTGACCAAAAGTCATAAATTTTGGTATGATGTGACAGTTATTTAATGTATTTCGTTATGTTTGTGTCGATTCGTCAGGCTTTTTATATGAAATTCCGTCGTATTTTCGCCTTACTGGCCGTCTGCCTCTCCCTCAGCCTCATGGCCGGCTGCATGTACGGAGTGCCCTCTCCTTTCAGGCCGGTCCCGGGCCCCACCAAGGCCCCGGACGTAAAAGACCTGGCCGAAGCCTTCGATGTTGTATGCCGCAACTACAGGCTCGGGCCGGACGACGTGTTGAGACTCATCTTCCAGACGGAATGGACCGTACCCGCGGGGTCATACAAGCTCGACAGCCTCGACGAAATCCGAATCGAATTCATCCTAGACCCGGAACTGAACAGGACCGTGACCATTCGCCCTGACGGCATGATTACGCTTCCGGGCGTCGGAGAGATCAAAGCAGCCGGATTGGCGCCGGAAGAGTTGGCCAGGCGCATCGAGCAGAAGTTCCGGCAGGCAAACATATTCCGGGAGAGCGAAGTCGATCCCAAGCTAAAGAACTACCGGCTCGTGACGGTCACTGTGGTCAAGTTCTACGAGAAGGTGAATAAGCTGGTCCAGTCGCTCACCACGCTCACCAGGGGGCAAGAGACCACCATCACGGTAAATCCGGACGGCACCATTGACCTGCCGTTGATGAAGGACAGGATTGTGGCAGTCGGGCATACCGTGGCAGAGGTGGAGGAGAGCGTCAACCGGCTCTATCGCCAGAGTGAATTGAAGCACGTGGTGGCTTCGGTCTTGCTCAGTTCCGCGAATTCCCGCCGGTTCTACGTCCTCGGCCATGTGACTTCGGGCGGCGCGTTTGACATCAGGCAGCCGATCACCATTCTTCATGCTATCGCTACCGCGGGAGGCGCTACTGATTCGGCCGATCTGACGAGCGTTATGCTGATTTCACGAAACATCCACGGCAAGCCCATTGGACGTCGTATCGACGTGAAGAGGCTGCTCGATGTGGGTGATATGTCTCAGATGATCATGGTCAAACCGTATGACGTGATCTACATCCCCAGAACGTACATCCAGGATGTGCGCCTGTTCATGGATCAGTACACCGGCGTCGTCCGAGACATTGCAGGCTTCGCGAATTTCCTCCTCGGTAGATAGGCATTCAAGCCCACCATAGCTCCGATTGGCGGCAGCGAATTGCCGTCATTCCCGCGGAAGCGGGGGTGAAGGATGGTCAATAGGCCATTATTTCCGGCATACGCTATAATCGTCAGGTTGATGGCTCGATTCGATAGGTACTTTTCCGGGTATTTGGCTACCTCATAATAACCCCATTCTTTAGGTCTGACCGGACAAGTTATCCACACCTGTGGATAACTTCGTGACCGCCGTACTTCCCTCCGTTGGAGTCGAACCATTCGCTCTCGCGGTTCGACAACCCACTATTATGATTGATTATTTATCAGGATTGGCTTCGGGCCTGGTTTGCCGGTGAGAGTGCCGACTGGTCTTCCCTATCGGTTCCGTTCACTCCAGATGGCTTGAGTTATCCACAGGTTGCCTTCGACGCGCGGGGCTTGTCTTGGCAGTGTTGCACGTAATCAGTGGAACTTCCCGACGAGCCCCTTTTCGTTTAGCTTCTCGCTTTCCTCGCGCGACTCGAGCCGTCCCAACTCAGCCCTGGCTTCCTCGATGAGACGTTCCGCGTGTTCGATAAGCTTACGGAAATCCGCGGCGGCTGACGGGGCTTCTGATTGTTCCATCTTGAATTGCACGACCACGGTGTTCAGTGCCTCAATTTGGCGCGTCAGTCCTTCTATACGGTCAAGTGCCTGTTGTTCATGCGCGGCAGCCCGCGAGCGGTCCGATTCTCTGACCCGCATAGCGATCCACAAAAGGAGGGGCAAACACAGGAATAGGACCACGAGCGCGGCCGGCATCAGATACCGATTGAGCCCATGTGCCCAGGGAACCCCTGCCCCATCCTTGAAAAAAGCCATGAGGTCGCGGTCAACGCTTTCCAGTATCCAGCCGACGCGCGACAAGTCGCCGCCCACCTTGGTCATCTTCTCGTCTACGCGAGAAACCTGGCCTTGGAGGTTCGATACACCGTCTCCGATCTTTGAAGCTTGTTGGTTGATGGTTGACAGATCGCTCCGAATACCTGGCAAGAGCTCCTGTATCATAGTTCGGCTCTCTTGCAGGAGCATCCGATCGGTTCGGAGTATTTCCAGGCCCAAGTAAGCCACCACAATCACGCTCAACACCTGGAGAACACCCAGCCCGATCACCAGGCCGAGAATCCACTTCCCCTGCGAGCTTTGCCGTATATGCATTACGTTTCTCCTCGCGATCGTGCGGCCGGAGCCTTTTCTCCCAAGCATCCAGGATGTTTCAAGGTAATAATCGACCTGCAGAGGGTTGTATCAATTCATGTGTCGCAGGTCAATCCGAGTTGGGCACTGACCTGGACAAAGTTCAGGTCAGTGGCACCCGTCAAACAAATCTCGCGCGGGGTTCAGTACTGGTCTCGGGTGCCACTGACCTGATCCCGGCCTTGCGGGGTCAGGTCAGTGTTGCTTGGTGCTTTCGCAGGAGCCTTCAGACTTCTCCCAGATCGGAAACCCTCAGTTCCGCCCCTAGCTTTTTCAGCTCCTCGCTGAATCCCGCCATCAATTGAATCAGATCCTGCTGACGCTCGTGATCGTAGAACATGCACAAGTTTATCATACGTCTCTTTCGGTGCTCTGCGACAGGGGCAGGATGGCCGTTTCCGTCGGCCATTTGATTGAGGTGGGCAAGTACCTCCTGCAAATTATCATACCGTTCCGCAGGATCTTTGTGGGTCGCTTTGAAGATGAACTGAGAAAACTCTTCGGGCAGTTCCGGATTCAGCAGTCTCGGATCAGGCGTAGGTTGGGTGATATGGGCCTTCAGTACCTCACACACGTCGTCGGGAAACGGACGCTGACCCGTCGCCATCTCATAAGCAGTGATGCCCAGCGAATAAATGTCTGTGCGAGCGTCCACAGGGTCGCTTTCGATCTGTTCCGGAGCCATATAGAACGCGGTTCCGGGGAGTTCCGGCGAACAGCCTCCAATAGGAAGCGCAAGGCCGAAATCCACGAGCTTAACGTGGTCGTTCTTTTCGATGAAAATGTTTCCAGGCTTGACGTCCTGGTGCACGATCCCGTGTTGGTGAGCATAATCCAGCG
>JBMOME010000363.1:0-3444 GCA_049323095.1 Thermodesulfobacteriota bacterium | reverse complement strand
TACGGCCTGGAACCACGCATGAAACCCGGGTTGTCACGAGACGAGATCTTGCAGCACCTGACTAGGCCGACTCCGGACCGGCTCTGGTACCTGGCCGACGCGTTGCGGGCAGGTCTATCCATTGACGATCTTTATCAGGCATCGAAAATCGATCCGTGGTTCCTCAGTCAAATTCAGCAGATCGTGGAGATGGAAGGCACGATTTCCAAGCCTGGAGCCCTCGATGGTGAAGAAGGGGCGGAACTGCTCCGCAAAGCCAAGTCCTACGGCTTCTCCGATGTGAGGCTCGGCCAGCTCACCGACCGCAGGGAAGACGAAGTCAGGGCCCTCCGCTATGGACATGACTTTCGTGCGGTTTTCAAACGGGTGGACACCTGCGCGGGCGAATTCGAGGCACATACGCCGTACCTTTATTCCACTTTTGAAGATGAGGATGAGTCCGGTGCGACGAACTTCAAGAAGATCATGATCCTCGGCGGCGGCCCCAACCGGATCGGGCAGGGAATCGAATTCGACTACTGCTGTGTGCACGGCGTTTTTGCGCTCAAGGAGGACGGGTACGAGACAATCATGGTCAATTGCAACCCGGAAACGGTAAGCACTGACTATGATACGTCGGATCGGCTTTACTTTGAGCCGCTCACGCTCGAAGACGTGCTTGCCATCGTGGATCGCGAGAAGCCTGACGGCGTCATCGTGCAGTTCGGCGGGCAAACGCCCTTGAAACTCGCGGTGCCGCTATGGAACGCGGGAGTCCGGATTATCGGCACGTCGCCGGAAGCCATCGACCGGGCTGAAGACCGGGAGAAGTTCAAAGATCTGCTTCAGAAAGTAGGGCTCAAGCAGCCTCCGAACGCCATCGCTCATTCGTATTCCGGAGTGATCGAGGTGGCACGGGAGATCGGCTATCCGATCGTGGTGCGGCCTTCTTACGTGCTGGGCGGCAGAGCAATGGAAATCGTGCACTCGGAAGACGATCTCAAAGCTTACCTCACCAACGTAGTGCAGGCATCGCCCGAGCATCCTATTCTCGTGGATGGGTACCTCACCGACGCGGTGGAAATCGATGTGGACGCGGTCGCAGACGGAGAAGAGGTCGTCATCGGCGGGATCATGGAACATATCGAAGAGGCGGGGGTTCATTCGGGGGACTCTTCGTGTTCGTTGCCGCCCTATTCTTTAGGACGATACCACGTTGACGAGATCAGGAGGATCGCTCGGCTCCTCGCGCTGGAGCTGGGCGTAAAGGGCCTGATGAATCTTCAGCTTGCGTTCAAGGACGGCGAGTTCTACGTGCTGGAGGTCAATCCCCGAGCCTCCAGGACCGTCCCCTTTGTGTCCAAGGCCATCGGAGTGCCGCTGGCAAAGATCGGAGCCAGGGTTATGGCCGGGAAGAAGCTGGCCGAAGTCGGCTTCACGCGGGAAGTCTTACCGTCTCATATCAGCGTCAAAGAAGCGGTCTTTCCATTTATCAAGTTTCCCGGGGTGGACGTGCTGTTGGGCCCTGAGATGAAATCCACAGGCGAAGTGATGGGAATCGACTGCGAGTTCGGGCCGGCGTTTCTCAAGTCACAATACGGTACCGAGTATCCTATTCCGCGGGACGGAGGAATCTTCCTCAGTGTGCCGAGTCGCGAGAGAATCCGCGCGGTGTTGCTGGCGCGGCGTCTCCAGGAGTGCGGATATAAGTTCGCGTGCACTGAAGGGACCGCGGCCGCGCTCAGCGAGGCCGGCATTGAGTGTTCAACGGTAGGAAAGGTTCACGAAAAAGGGACCGACGACGTAATCGACCTGATGGACAGGGGCGAGATCTCGTTGGTCATCAATATCCCCGGAGACAAGAAATCACGGCAGGACGAGTATCATATTCGTGTGGCAGCACTCAACCATAACATCCCTTACTTCACTACCATGGCAGGAGCCAACGCGATGTCCCTGGGCCTTCGAGCGCTCCACCGGGGCGATCGGTTCCGGGTCATGTCCCTACAAGAGTATCACTCAGGCATTCGTCCGTTCTCCCAAGGCCCGGTGTGCTAGGGCAGTAACGAGCAGGTGGAGGACTCCAAAATAGGAGGGGAACACGTGACCGCACGTCTCGCAATCGCCATCTTCTTCTGTCTGCTGGCAAATACAGTAGTCCTCGGCCTCTCCTGCGAGGAATGCCTCAATATCGAAAAAGAAAGCCAGACCATTACAAGCGAATTGGACCAGTTATCCAAGGAGCTGCGATCCGCTCTGGAGTCAAAGGAGTATAAGAAGGCCAAGGAATTGGACAAAAAGATTTTTGATTTGAAAAAGAAGCAGATCGAATTGAGAAAGCACGATACCGAGTGCGAAAAGGCCTGCACTCCCGAGGCTCTCAAACGCAGCGAATGCAAGAAGCAAAAGCTTCGGATCAAGGAGCTGGAGTCGAAAGCCGACCAGTCCGAAGAAGACCGAAAGATCATAGACCAGGTCTACCTGGATCTCCTACGATGTAATCAGGAACTCCGACGCCTTCAACCCGGCGCATCCGCTGATTAAAGACATTTCTTCGAGAAGTGGCGGGAGCAACTTAGCTGTAGGGGCAGGTTTAAAACCTGCCCCTACGTTAAGAACGGCATTCGGTCACAGGTTTCGGCAAACGGTCTTTGCCAAGAACCGGCCACGACGCCCACAATCAAGACTTACAATTCGTTATCCTCAGGGGGAACAGCCAGGCCGTGACCGGGAATGAAGGGGATGGGAGCCACCGGATATCCATTTACCCACCGGACTCCGCCCCGAAGCACCGTTCGAACCGGCGCTGGCGTCAAGTGATCTTCGGCCTTGCCCTTGAGAACTTCTTCCTCAAACATGGATGAGATGACTTTGATGCAATGGCCTTTGTCGGGATAGTACTCGTAGAAGGGCCTCAGCTCTTCAGGTATGTACCCGGGATAATCGTCAAGTCCGGGCGGTCCTGTCCTTACTTTCTCCGGCTCGCGAACCATCTGGATCATGTCCCAAAGGTTCTCCCGCGGGTAAGACTGTGCACAGAAGCCTCGTACTGCTCGATCGAATTCCGTGTCGGTCCACGGGGTTGCTTGCTCCATAATGCCGGGCACGGATGCGAAGAACTTCTTGAACCGGTTCTCGGTCTCGACCGTGAATTCCTGGCTCTTTTCGTTGTAAAAGTGCAGTCTCACCAAGTCTTGCTCAGACATGCGCTGGAAATGCGCGTCAGCGTCAGGAGCGTGGTAATTCCACCATATTTCGAATATTTCTGCGGCTTCTCCCTGAACTTTGAGCATAGTCAGCACAAGAATCACCTCGTTAAACTGGATCACCCCGGCTCGCTGTTCAATTCCCAGATCCCCATTCTTGCGAATCTCCCCCGTCTCGGAACGCATGAAGAAGCCCACCTCTCCCCGCTCCTCCGAGCCTTCTACAATCCCTTCGATGCACTGGCCGGGAAGCAATCGC
>JBMOME010000362.1:0-29274 GCA_049323095.1 Thermodesulfobacteriota bacterium | reverse complement strand
CGCAGAGGTATAGTACCTCGGACTGCCGTGCTGCTCAAGCGCGGTTCCTGCGAACTGGCTCATTTTCGCACAATCCTTAGGAACAGAGACCGTAGGCTGCTTGACAAGGGTAGGAGAGCCTGTTAAGAAAGCACTGATACGGTCCCATCGTCTAGAGGCCTAGGACACCGCCCTCTCACGGCGGAGACAGGGGTTCGAAACCCCTTGGGACTGCCAAGCAATTTCAAAGGGTTGGGCTACATTGTCCAGCCCTTTACTTGTCTTTGGGTCCCCGTCTTGGGTCCCCCTTGCGCTGAGGAGATTCATCGTGGCCGCGAGGTCAGAGTTGATATTCTGAATGTAACGCTCTGTAGTGTTGACGCTCTTGTGCCTGAGAATACGCTGAATTGTAGCGGCGCTGATCTTGTGGGTGTCGGCCAAGACGCTGGCAACATATCGTCTCAAGGCGTGGAACCCGAAGGATCGCACTCCTGCCCTCTTGCATAAGCCTTTGAGGAATTGCCTTCGGGTCGTAAAGGGCTTGCCATAGTGTCTATTGCCTGTGCAGACGAATACATAAGGGCTATCCTTGACCGGGCGATGCTCCCACCACCACCAGAGTTGTCGATACAACTCGTCACTCATGGGGAGCCAGGCATATGTCATTGACCCGTCTCTCGTCTTCCGTGTGCCAAGCCTCACTTCCCTGCGCTCGAAATTGATATCGTTCGCCCACGTCCAGCGGAAAATCTCTGACCGTCTCGCCCCCGTTTGCAAGTAGCAGTGTAGGAATACTCGCTCTTCCGGCGTGGCCGCGGCAAGAATCTTCAACACGTCTTGGGTTGACGGAGTGTACTGAGGAGTCCTTTCTGTGGGAAGGCGTCGGATCTTCGCAACCGGGTTATTCTGAAGGTCAAGAATCTGTTGGCCCCAGGTCCACATAGCTCGGAGATGTTTATAGACCTCGTTGTACGTGCTGGGAGAGCGCCGATTCACTTGCTGGTCAAGAAATTCCTGGATCATCCGAGGCGTTACATCGTCAACCTGGATGTTGCCCAGGCACTCCAGAAGGTTGCGGCAGACGCGGCGCTTGTTGTCGTAAGTGTTCCGCACAAAGTGGAGTTGGGCAAAGTCGAGATACTCAACACAGAAATTTCCCAAGTCCGTGCCGGTCGGCCTCGGGTGCTTCTCTAGTTCCCGAAGTTCCCTCCGTTTTGCGGCTTCCCACTCGACGGCCTCGCGGCGAGTCCTGAAGTCGGCCCGATACTTCTGGCCTCGCCACTTGACTGCGCCCCTCCAACGATTCCTCGATCTGTCTCTCAAAGGCACGGCTTAGCCCCTCCTCTGTGAAGATCCAGGTTTTTCCGATCCGCACACCACCCAGCTCGGCGCCGTGATCGTAAACCCATCGAACGGATTTGCCAAGGCGCTTCGCCAAATCGTGTGGTGTGAGAATAGTCAGTTCCATTGCATCAACCGGTCAAAGAATATTGAATCTAAACGCGCGAAGTATGGGTCCGTAAACTATCTTGTCAGTCAGCAAACGTCGTGCCTGCACCCTCGAATCACTGCCACACCCCGGCGGCAACCTCACAGACGCCTTTCGAGTTTGACAAGACACTTGTCCAGCGACGCTATGATCGCCCGCAAACAGGTGAGCAGGATGCGCTCATTGGAAATCTTGGGTTTCAGGCAGCGAGACGAAGCCGTTGCGCTAGTTTTTTTCTCGCGTTTGGTGCTCACGGTTGATATCCTCCTTTAATGATGCGGTATTCCCGAAGGCAATCTTCTCCGAGCGTTTATTCGTGGCGCATACGACGTGAGGTATGTGAAGTTCACGGCATCAACACTCGTCTAGTTCCTTTTTCGTGAGAGGCCGGGACACAGACATGTTGAGGCGTTCGCGCCTGTACCCTTTCCCGTCGTGGAGCGTAACGTTGCCCCGGCTGGAAGCGATCAACATGTTTCGGCCGGTGCTGGAAGGACCTATGGTCTTGCTCAAATCAACCCGGATAATCAGAATGTCGCCCTGGACTTCAACATCGATATTCTCCATCATGCCTCCTCAGTAGTGCCCTAAAAGTGTGTCGAATAAATCCTGTAGACTATTTGCAAAGCCGTCCCCTTGAGGAACACGTTTGCGAACTTGCTCAGCCAGATCTCGAACCTGTCGTGTTATTAGGTTTGACTTGGCGCGATCATGATGACGTGCGAAACCCTCCAGGTTTTTCCGCATCAACTCCAGTGTCCGCTGATAGTCGCGAGAAAGCGGACCGAGCGTTTGCATACAGGCGTTAAGACCCCCAAAAGCTTCTCTAATGTCTGCGCCGTTTCGCAAACATGCCAGATCCGCTTTCAGGAAATTACGGCACTGAATCCGTAACCTCGAATCGCAATCCCGAAGCCCTTGGAGTGCGGCAAGCATGGGCTGAGGGGCATCATTTTTTGCGGACCGCCGTGCCATCATCCTTGTCCCTGTCGTGTCTGAAGTTCGGCGAGTTTCCACATGAGGACCGGAAACAGTTCCGCGCCGTCTCGATCAGTAGCAGCAACCTCAATCCAAATGAGCGCTGCCGTCTCCTCATATGTGAGGACGAGCCCCGCGAATTTCTCTCCTGGCCAGTTGGCCACGAGCGCTATCAAGGGGAACCGGCCGCGGCCGCAAAACCCCTGACGTTCGTCCGCGATCTCCGGCCATTCAGCGCACTCATCCGACGGGCTGAACATCACCGGGGGATTCCAGTGGCAACAACCCTCGTCATAGAAGATACAATCCCGACAGGCGGGTTTACGCATCAGCAGCCCTTCCGCCGCCTCAGTTGTGTCGGCCTTCTGAAGTTCATGAACACTAGCCATTTCAGTCAATCCTCCTCTTTCTCGTTACTCAGCCCACGGGTTTAGCCCGAGGCGTTCCAAGCAGGTCCAGCAGTCGTGCAGCCCCCACTTGCACTCACGGAGCACGTCGATCATGGCCGGATCGCTGTCGATGATCTCCTGAGCCTCGGCGCGGCGGGAAACGGGGAGCATCTCGATCAAGGGCGCTTCGGACCAAGGGGTCGTCACAGTGACGACAGCTTCCGGTATCGAATCTTCAGGTTGCCCTTGCGTAGGCACGAATGCAGGCACCGGTCCTGGTGATTCAAATCTTTGCATTGCCTGTTCAAGGACGCCCATGTCGGCCTCCAACAGGAAGGGTGTAGCTGAAGTGTAGGGCTGATACACCCTTATCTGGTTGATTTGTAGACAGATTCCCTAGAAATGCAGCAAATGGTTGAGGGGTGACATTTTCCCTATAACAAAAACGACTACCCCTCTTTCTAATATCCCAAGAATTACACAAGAAATCATCTACATTGCTACATTTGTATTGTAGTAATAGATAGTTAAGGGTGTAGGTGTTGCTACATCCGAGCTGCACCATCGCTACATCTCCCCCATTGAATCCTGAATGTCGGATTGCATCGAATAGTCCAGCATTCGCCAGCCGATTTTGCGACGTTTGAACGACACACCCACCGCCTCTAAACGCTGGCGCAAGTTTGAGTCTGTGAATCGTGTTTTGCGGTTCGTGCGCTCACACCAGGAATGAAACTGTTTGAATACGGTCTGCAACGGAATGTCCGCGCCAGGAGTCGGAACTAAAAACAAATCCCTAAACTCTAATGCGTGATCCAGTGTGTGTCGCCATTGCGATATCACGCGCTGCGATGATTCAGACCGGGTGAAAGACCGGTTGCGACGGAGGCGGCCCAGGCCCGCCAAGGCCCAAAGCAGGACGCCCTCTGCCTCGTGCGCGATGATCTGGTCAGCGAGATCGCTATTTTGGTGCTCTGGGGGAATACTGATTGGGAACGGTATAGGTAACCACCGCCTGAAAAATGCGGCCGATACATCGTGGCTCAACGGGAGGTCGTTGCAGGCCACAACGAGCCGGGCATAGGGCCTGAAACTGAAGGTCGGTTTATTTTTCTGTTCGCCTATAATGCGATCCCCGGCGATAACGGCCTTGATAATTCCGTCCGCCACGAACTCCTTGACGGAGATCTCCGAGGTTATGTTCGCAAGGCGGCCCTGGAGCTGCACGGTCATGAAACGCTCTCCCAGGCGCTCCAGGGAGATCGAGCTGATATTTTCCTCTCCGAGAATGCTGCTGAGGATATGCAACCAGGTGGATTTGCCGGACTGAGTAGGCCCGTGCATGATGAACGCTATTTGGTGCGAACTGTCAGGAACCAGCAAATAGCCCGCCTGCTCCTGCAACAAAGCGCGGAGCGCCGGTTCCGGCAAAACCCGCTCCCCGAATTGCATAAACTGAGGACACTCCGCCTGGTCATTGTAGGCAATCGGCAGTTGGATCGTGCTGAGTAGGTCCGGTGTATGTGTCTGGAGTTCGGGGTCATCACAAGTGAGGTCGAGCCACCCGTTGCGCAGGATGAGGGTACCAGGCCGATTCACCTGCTCCGGTCGTCTGAATGTTTTGATCGAGAGGCTGTGAACTACGTCCTCGATGTGCGTTTTTTTGAGTTGGCCGCTGCCGAGATCCTGTATCAACCGCCGAACCTCGGGCTCCGGCACATGCCGGTACACTCCAGACTCGTAGCGATAAAACTCGCCGGAAAAGTGCATGAGATGTTGATTTTGGAGAATCGCGTCTGAGTAGGCATCAGGCCGAAAATCGCTGCCTGTGGGCAGGCGGTCCGTTCGGTCGCGGCGCAATTCTCGCACCTGTTTCTCAAGAACGCTCAATTTGAAATCTGGCGCGGCGACATGGACCTGCCGGAGTAAACCGCTATCCAGGAGTTCATCGTCTCGTGCGGCCACAACCTGGATCACGCGAGATACGGCATTTTTCTGTTGGTAGAGTGATCCGGTCCGCGGGATCTCGGAGCAGAGCAACTCGAAATACTCGCGACGCTCCAACTTCTCGAACTCCGCGCGAGTGCGGGCCCGGAAAAATGAATTAACATCCTCTTTTGCCTGGCTTGGTGGTAGCGGCAATGTGACAATTGCTGCCTCGATGCCCGCCCTAAACAATTTCTCGCCGGCCGCGAGGGCCGCTTTCTGACCTGAGCCGTTCGCGTCGACGTCGAAACAAATCACCACACGGGAGGGGTTTCGACGTTTGAGTAATTGGACACGTTTATCTGTCAGGCCCTGAGTTCCGAAACAGGCCACAGCCTGGTAGCCGTGCGTTCGCAGGGTCAGTGCGTCGATGATGCTCTCACAGAGCCATATTTCGGAACCACGCGGGCAATCATCGAGTCCCCATATGGCCGCGGGCATGGGCGGGTCGGTCGCTCCGCAATACACGTGTGTCGGGCGGTGCTCGTTCGGTTCGATGACACGGCCGTAGAGGTTCACAATCCCGCCTGCACGCCGAATCGGGATGACCATCCGGCCTGCAAACAGCACCCCACCTTTTTTGTTGAGGAGGCCTCCGCAGGCTGCGAGTTCACGGTCGCTGACCCGGTACTCGGGCGGGAGGAATCCGGCGTCCGCGGCCACTGCCACATCCCTGGAGATGCCTCGCCCAGTCAGATATGCAATAGCCTTGTCCTGGTGCTCTAGCGCAACTCGGACGATCTGCTCGTAGAAATCCGAGATGGTTTTCTGGGCCTCGTACCGAGCCTGCGCCTCCGGGTCACGGCGAGGGACTGGCAACCCGAATTCATGGGCGATCCATTCCAGGGCCTCCCAGAAATCGCAGCCTCGCACATGACGAACGAGGTCAATGCCGTCAAAATGCGCTCCACAGCCGAAACAATGAACGTGGTCCTCGTAGACCCTGCACGACGGCGTGCTCTCGGAGTGCGCGGGACATAGCACCATCCTGGAGCCGTTGACCTCCAATCCGAGGCGGGCGCAGATGTCCGGCAGGGGCGCGAGCGCCAGTTTGAATGCGGATAGGTTCAACCCCTGTCCTTCACGCGCTTTTCTGATTGCGGATCTACCACCATACTCTCAAGCCATTTCTGAACATCTGCCCGACGAAACCGATACAAACCGCTCGGTAATTTTTTGTATGGAGGGCAGCAGCCCCACTTAATCCAACGCCACAAAGTCGATCTGCTGACCTCAAGCAGTTCCGCAGTTTCTCGAATGTTAAGCGATTTTAGTTTCATCGCCTCCCCTTTGGTTGACGCATCATCCAGATGCGGCCAAAAAAAAATTAATGGCTCTTCAGCTGTTTCTCGATGAGACGTTTAATCCAGCCGATGTGGATAGCAGTCTGCGCTATGGGTTTGAAATGGAGCTGTGCCCGCCACAGCAAGTGCTGATTTTTGGGCTCGAACACAACAGCGTACGTGGAAAAAACCGCGTGCTGAAACGAAGCGAGGCAGACGCTACAGCCGAAATCGGTTAATTCCAAAAACCGTTGAATTGGGCGGCCGCCGCCACCCTTTTCGTATTTGTTGATTTCCGTAAGGACCGTTATCGCTGCCAGCGTAGGTAGTTTCATTACATTGAAATAGAGCCCTCCATATGTCCGCCCCGGCCCGTTCGTTGTTAAAGCGCCTATTTCAACAGAATCAGAATAGCCCTCGGCTGCCTCAATGTTCTGGAATTTGCAGCCGAGGCCGAAAAGAACATGGAGCAATCCTAGCGTGACCATATCGGACAACGAGACCTGGCTGCCCCGACGGTCCCGCTCCCCGACTGGCTCAGCGGGCGTGAACAACCCTCGTCGCATCCAGGTTTTCACGGTGGGTAGGGGAATAGAGAGGGGGGGGCTATCGAATGCCTGTTTTACGGCGTATCTGAGCGGCCATTGTGGTGTATCATAACGCATTGTGTGGCGGCTTATACCACGATAGTGGATGATGTGTCAACCAGAAAGTGTGGGAAGCCAGAAAGGGCTC
Organism: Thermodesulfobacteriota bacterium; assembly: GCA_049323095.1. Taxonomy (GTDB): domain Bacteria; phylum Desulfobacterota; class Desulfomonilia; order Desulfomonilales; family Desulfomonilaceae; genus VGSG01. The sequence continues at coordinate 22,435 of JBMOME010000362.1, read as the reverse complement.
TATTCGAGGAATTCGGTCGGCCGTCCGAGCCATTGCCAGACAAGCAGCTCCACAAGCTGGTTGAAGCCCCCCCCGGTTGTGGCTCGCTCTTCTTTGGCCTTCTTCTCAGCGGCTTTGATAAGACGTTCGTCCAAGCGGACGCTTCGCAGCACGCTCTTCTTCCTGTGAAATATGGGGCGGGTTCCAGGTAGGGGCATGAGCATCTTGTCCCTATTCCGCTTCCACCATGCGGCCATTTCGAGCAGGGTTTCCAAGGTCTCAGGGTCAAGTTGGCCGGCCTCGGGTACGATCGGCGTGCGATCCGTAGGGGTTGGGGGCTCAGCTTGTTTCGTGGTTTTTCGTGGCATCCTTCTTGTCTTCCTCTTTGCGAAGCAGCTTTCCCAGCTGGTTCGATTTCAAGGTCTTCAGCAATGCGTCCCGGCGCTCAGGAGGCATCTCACGCAGCAACCGGACGAGGCGGTGCATTCTGATGTCCTGAGATAGCGGAATGCGTGGTTTGGTCATGCGGCACTTCTCAAGATCGATGATATCTGACGGTGAGACCATCGACCACCCTTTTTGGTACGGATCCCCCGGCGCTCAAGTTCCGCGGCGATGGACCGAAGGCTATGGCCACTCCGATGTAACGAGAAAATCAGCGCCCTGGCTTCCTGCTCTTTTTCATTCGGAACAAGGGTTCGACCGTTCGGCCCAAGGCTCCACCCGAAAGGAACCTCACCAATCCTTTCACCCGCCGCCTTGCGTGCTCTCCGGCCTGCATTGCAGCGCTCACGGATCATGCCGCGTTCCATCTCAGCAGCCGCGGCAAGGACTGAGATCATGAACTTACCGGCTGGGGCTGTCGTGTCAACCGAATTGCCGCCCAGGTCCACGATGTGAAGGTTGATCCCCACGGCCTGCCACTGCTCGATCACGGTCAGGCAATCCGAGGCGGACCGGAAGCCTCGATCAAGCTTCGGGAGTATCACGCAACCGACCTCTTTCGAGCGGATCTTCTCGACAAGTCGGCTTCCTGCAGGACGGTGAGCCAGGGGTTTCCCCCCGGACACACCAGGATCGGAAAAGACCTCCACCAGGTCAATCCCTTTGAGTTGGCAGTAACTCTCGATCTGTTTGCGCTGTGCCTCCAGGCTCGTGTTGTCAGTCTGATCCGTGCTCGAAACTCTGGTGTAACCTGCCCCTTTTGTGGTTTCCATCGGCCTCACCCCCGGTGCTTTTACCTATTGTGACACACAAGTAACACACTATGTTCCATTTGTCAAGGAAAAAGATGCAATCCGGAAAGAAAGGGGCGGCTATTTTGAGCCACCATCACGCGAAGCGCGCATGTCCGATGGTGTAGTACGTGGGAACCACTTACAAGTGATTCCCACCTGAGAGGGGTCAGATTCGTGCTACTCGGCTCCAGGGCGCAATGAGCGCCAAGATCAGCGCTCAAAGCCTCCGAAGGTTTCAGGATCGACAAGGCCAACAGAATGCGCCTTGCAGTTTTGGCAGACCCGGACTCGCACGGGATCGGGGGAAAGGAAGGTGTGTTCCGGTTCACGGATTCCGAGGCATACCACACGGCGGGGCTGGGGCACATTCCAGCCTGGCGGGAATTCGGGCTCAGGAGATTTCTGCTCTCCTCGCTTCCGTTGACGATAAGCTTGCCGCAAAGCCCGTGTGGCCTCTCGCTGGCATCCAGGATGATACTTCTGCTGGGAGTGTGTGAGATCCGCTGGAAGGATGGGCTCTCGACACCATGCGCAGATCCTGGTCTGATCGCTCATGCCGAAGATAGGTATCACCAATCAGGGAAGCAAGCAAGATCTGTGCCAAGACCGCACTAGCAAAAGGTGTGCCAAAGCACCCCCTGGGGGGGATGGGGGGGAGGGGGGGAACCCTTTGGCTTTTTTGATTTTTTCATAGGATCTCTTTGAGGGAGAGACATAGGATCTCTTTCCCGGATTACCATTTGGGGTCAAGTTAACGCCGAACCCCCCAGGCGCTCCGGTCCGCGGCACGGATTTCACCATCATCGACCACGAGGGGCAGAAGTGGGTCACGGTGAAGCAGCTCGCATTCGGGCTGGGTTATTCGGACCACCGCAAGCTAATCAACCTCATCAACCGTAACCGTGGGGAATTTGAGGGTAAAACACTCGTCCTCAAATTGAGTACGAGTGAACTGCGGAGTCCTGGAGATCTCATCATCAACTACCACGGGGTGATCCGGGCAGCCATGCTCTCGGATGCGCCTAATGCTGTCAGATTTATAGTGTAAAGAAAGTTGACACCCCCAAGCGGCGGCGTCTAGCGTTCCTGCTGAACTTGCTTCCACAACCACGGAGGGATAGGGTTCGGCTGTGACCATATCCCTATTTTTGCCGCGACTGCCTCTTGTTGAAGCCGCTCAAGGTCTTTATCGTCGGGAGCATACTTGCGAGACCACCATGCCATACCGAGTCGCACAAGCTCTTGGTTAAGGGACTTTCCTTCGACGTGGACTGTCGCAATCGTCCGACCGTAACTACGCTTTGCTTCCGGCAGCACTTGCACGTCTACGGTCTTGCCCAAGACCAGGCCAGACGCCAAGCGAGCGGCTTCAAGGCCAAACGGTTGATCGCATTCAGGGCAATTAATCCCGTGCAGGCGAATTTCTTCCGGTTTCCCGTCGTGCATCACCACGATGGAATCTCCGTCTTTCACCCAAACGCATTCGCCAGACCACCCGAAGGAGATTGAAGGTACGATCAGAAAGACCGCGATAAGGCAAAGAGCCTTTGCCGCAAAGGAGTATCCCCGTCTCGTAAACTCTTGAGAATTCATGGTCTCCCCCCTTGGATGAAGTGATTTACCTACTTAGACAATCGAGGGGGGAAAGTTCCGCGTGTTGGAGGGCAGGCTCCCCGGAATCGTCCAGGGAGCCTTTATCACATGGGAGCGCTCAGTCCGTTGTCGCTGGTGAGGGTGGACTCGTTACGGCTTGCTCTACAGCATCGGAGCACTTTGGATCGACCGTCTCATTCTCCTTGACGAACTGGCGGACCAACGGATCGGACCCCATAGTTAGACACCCATCGACAAGAAGATCCTGGAGCGCATCTAAGCTTTTGTCCATGATGTCCACAAACGCTTCCATCGTGACCCTCAACTCCGATCCGGGCTCCAATCCGTTTATCCGTTCGTCAGCCTCGTGAACGAGATTGTGCGTTTGGTGCATCCATGCTCCTATGGCACCCACATGAAGAGGAATGCCGAGGTCTGGGGTCCAAGCTGGAATCGCCGTCTTCCATGTAAACCTATTGGCCGGAAACGTCTCTCTAATGTGCTTGCGGGTGCCCTCAGAAATGGGGAAGGGGTATTCCTCCTCATGGTCTTCGGTAATCGCACGGCGGATCACCGGATCGCGGTCCACCGTCTCGCGTCCGAGGTCGTACAGTTCCTCGAACCCCTGAAGAACGTGGTCAAATACGCCCGATAACATCGCCAGGTGATGCCTCGTTTCGGGCGGGTTACACCGGGGAATTGTGTGGGTTTGAATTATGCGGAGCAAATCACGGCCCTTTTCTAGCTCCGCGTCCATGCACGCCAAGTGGAGTGGAACCTCGCTCTCTGGCGTCCAATCAGGGCACAAGCGCTCCCAGACTGGCGGTTTGTCGGGTTTTGCGAACTTCTGAACGGTTGACCAGGCGAACGGAAACGGATAGATTTTTGCCATGCGAACCTCCCTTGTGTTGTGTTCGCGGAAGCCCGGCCGACGGATCGCACCCCTTGACCGGGCTTCACCGCGTTAAGAGCCTGTAGAAAAGGGCTGATGCAAGGAAGCGGGCTGGATGCGCGATGGGTGCTCCAAGGATAGCAAGCTGATCGCGCGCGTGCAACACTTTTGCGCAGACCTCCTGAATCGCGGCGTGTTATGGACACCTAAAAGGCGCGCTGGACGCGAATTAAACGCGCTTTGTTGGGGACACACCGCGTAAAAAGACACAATGTTCTTGCCAAAAGGGATCATTTCGGCTATAATGCGAGTATCACGGGGGGAGCCGTGATACAAGACATGTCCTGAGTTCCTACGAGAGCTCCGCGCGCTCCCCCGCCCTTGTCACGATTCCCCCTGTGAAATAGCGAGGCTGGCGATGACCAATGAATCAGTTGGACAGGATCATTGCTGAGGAGCAAGTAAGAGAGCGGCGGGCCCTGCCTCCACCATACAATCTGCTCTTCACGGGGCCGGGGGCGAGCAACCTCCAGGACGAACCGCCGCCGCCGAAAATCCTCTACCACATAAACCCGTCGCTGGACGAGTTTCAACAATGGGCGGAGACGCCGGCCGCTACCGAGCCCACTCTCGGCTATCAAGGGATCATGGAGGCGGATGACCGGTACGGCGACTGGATGAAGATCGCCTCGCACAAGAAGAAGACCCGGAGATCCATTGAAGAGCAGGTCATGGACATGATGATGGACCCGCTGGGAGCATGGGCGCTGAAAGACCAAAAGGCCACAGAGGATAACCGCGGAGGGCGCAGAGCACACAGAGAAAAAAGCGTCATCTCTGCGGACGCTGTGTCCTCTGCGGTTAGTCCTGAAGAGCTTCTTGCTCAGCACCCGGTTGAAAAGTTGAAGAAGGCGGGGAAAGACAAGGCCGCATGGGTGCTGGACTGGCTTGGGGAATTGCAACGGCCGTTCCATGCGCTCTACGGCGGGCTGGCGAATCTCAACCCCGAAGCGGAAGAGTCGGTTGCGCAGGGTGTGAAAAAAGGCTTTCTGCTTGAAGATCGCAAGGGCTTCTTCGATGCGATGGCTGGGTTGCAACCGCCGGGGGCCGCGGTCAAAATGCAAGACCTGCGCGAGATGCCGGGAGGTGAACTCTTTGCCGCGGGCCTAGATCTGATTGCCCCCGATCCGCTATTCGGGATCGGAAAGGCGGTCAAGGCCGCGAAGGCCACCGAACGGGGCATGAAGGCGTGGGACGTGATTTCGGGGTCGCCAGTGGGCAAGGCTTTATTGCACAACGCTGGCGGATCGCACCGCGACTTCGACAAATTCTGGGACAAGGCCAAGGCCGCAGGGATGTACGAGTCAGGCAAGTCTTTGGAAGAGATGAAGGCCGTTTCCAAGGAGATCGACAAGCGTCTCACGGACGCGGGATTCAGCCCGGAAGAAATCCAAAACTGGCGTGAAAAAGCTCTCTTTTCTGCGATGGAACGGCCCAAAGGACGAAAGCGCTTCGCAAGGCAATACCAGGAGATCGTTGATCTCACCAATCCGATGCAGGCCGAGCGGTTCCGGCTGCAGGTCGAAAACGATCAGATGCGCGAAGTGTTGGGTATGGCGCAACGAGGCCTTGTTGGTGAAGAGGGGCTGTACGAGCAGATGCCTCGGGTACTTTCTGGGGAATCTCGCTGGAAGGGGATGAAATGGTGGGACCCCCGCGAGGCCAAGAAGGAAAAACACCGGGAGATCTATAAGTGGGTAGACGATCAGGGCCAAGTCTTGCACATCGGGACCGAAGAGACTTTTCTCCAGAAGGGCGGAAAGAAGATCGAGACACAAACAGGCCTCCCCGCGCGGCTCGTCAAAGAGGATCTTCCGTCCACCTCCACCGAATACAAGGATTGGTTCGGCGATCCGGTCACGGTCAAGCAGGCGAGCAAGGCCGAAGCTGAGAAAGTTGCTGGACAGATCTGGATCAAGGATCCGCTTAAAGCGTCTGCGGTGGACATGACCCGAAAGCAGCACGAAAACCAGTTCCTCAAGTTCATGGTGGAAGCCAAAAACCATCCTGAATGGATGCGGCCGATTGAGCAAGCTCCGGAAGGCTGGCGTCCGCTGCGCATTCCGGGGCTTGAGCATTATGCGACGCCAAAGGCCGTGGCAAACCGCATTGAGAATACTGCACGGATCATGGCGGATCCTGAAACCTTCCTCGGCGGGATTGAAAAGCTCGCTGATGTGTTTTTCAACGACACCAAGGCCGGCGTGTTGCTCAAGCACTATCGCCAATGGTGGGCCAGAAACCAGCTCGCCTTGCACCCCGGCTACCATGCCCGCAACGCGGTATCGAACCTGACGCTGGTCTGGCTAGGAGATATGCGCAACCCGTACCGTATGATCGAAGCTGACAGACTACAACGAGCCACAGGCAAGCCGATCCTGCGCGATTTTGGTTATGATATCTCCAATGCGGATCTGTTCGAGGAATACGCTCGCCGCGGGGCGGCAAATACCGGATTTTCCGTGAGTGAGAGTATCAACGAGCTCACTCGCCAGGCTCGTCCTGACATGCTTGAGATGCTGACCAAAGGAGGGGGCAGCGCAACCCTTCCCGGCATTCAGAGGGGGGTGTGGGTCAAGGCCGCGGATCGTGCCAATTACGGCCGTGTAACCAGCGTGACGGGTGACTGGGCTCATGTGCATTTCGTGAATCCTGAGACCGGTGCCACGCAGACCGTGAAACTCCCCACAAAAGACCTGGAGCGTGCTTTTCCAGAAGATGCCAGAGGACTTCCGGGACTGGGAGCGTTTGGCGCCGGGGCAGAGCATCTCGACCCCGATATGATGATCGGCGCAGGAGAATTGGCCGGGACTGCGCTACGCAAGGTGGGCAAGGGCTGGGAAAGGGCGAACGAGGCGGGGTTTGCTTTCGGAAACTACATCGAAAACAATGCCAAGCTCGCGGTGGCGATCGATGAGACCAAGAAGCAGTTGAAAAAGGGAGCTTCCCTTGAAGAAGCGCTTGACGCGGGGGCTCGCAAGAGCCGAGAATTTTTGTTCGATTACACCGATTTGACCCCGCTCGAGGAGCATCTCAAAAATTTCCGACCCTTCCTCTCTTGGGAGCGAAACATCATTGGGCGAGTGCTGACGGACCTTGGCGAGCAGCCGCACCGGTACGCACGCCTCGAACGCTTCCACGACATAGCGTTTACACCTGTGGCTCAGCAGGATAAGGAAATCATGGACTCGTGGATGAAAGAGCAGGGCATGACAGTTGCCGCTGGGGGGATTCCATACGGGAAGAGCCCGGAAGGCAAGCCGCTTGTGTTTGGCCTTGGCGGTTATTCACCCCTCCAGACGATAGAGTCGTTTTATCAACGGCCTTCGGATGCATTTATGGGAGGGTTCGCGCCATGGTGGAAAGGCTTTTACGAGGGACCGACCAACACGGACACCTTCCGCAACAAGCCGATTGATCCAGCCGCGGGCGGGCCTCTCAGGAGCATGTTCAACGCGGGCACTGGTAGCGGGCCATGGAAACAAAACGAACAGCTTTTCGGGCTCCCGTATCCGGCCGGGCTTCAATGGGCCATCGGTCTCACTCCTGCATCACGATATCTCCGCGAGTTTGATGCGCTCTATGAAGCATTTGTGAAGCGAGACCCGTACCACGGGGCCAGATCTCAAGGAGATGTGGGCGCCTGGGCAATCACCGGTGGGAAACTCACGCCGTTCATCCGTGAAATCGCCGTCAACAACCGTCTCAAAGAGCTGGGGTCCCAAAAGGTCGAGTTGCGCCGCGATCTTTGGCGGGCGGAGAGGGCTGTTATTGAAGGCGGAGAGCGAGACTTCAGCAATCTGGACCGCATTAAAGCTCAGATCGCGGATATCGAGCAAAGAGAGGCCAAACTGAAGGCCTCGGTGCCTGACTTTCAGAAGCGCCGAAGAAATTTTAGTGAACAGTCAAAGGCACGGCGGAAAGAGGTTGAGCAACTCCGAAACGGACTTATGCCACGGATGCCGGTGGAGTAGGCGAACCTGCTGGAACGGTCCCCCACTTTACTCAGTATTCATTGAAAAAATCCCGCCGAATGTCTAATATCCCATCACGGATTTTGGGTCCCCCTTTGGGTCCCCTTTGTCCGCAAATTTGTCTTTTTCGAGCAAAAAGGGACCCAAAAGGGACCCAAGGCAAAATCGGGAAACTCAGGAAAGGCGCTGTTTTGGGGGCTCTTGACCTCCTCGCAAAATCTATGTATCTTCTCTCTCACGGCGGAGACAGGGGTTCGATTCCCCTTGGGACTGCCAGAATAATAGCCCGATATCACAGGAAAGCCTCGACACCCAATACATCAAGTAATTTCTTAAGTTATTTCTTCAGGGCCCCCAAGGGCCCTTCAGGTAATTGGCAGTGATTATGGGATGTTACTGGAATGGGGCGGATTTCACCAGTATTATCCCTCGAATCTTGTGAGGGGCGAGCGCGTCGCGGTTGCAGCGATTGCCTGTATCGCTATAATCCTCTTCCAGAACTGTGCTTTCTGTTGCGTTCTAGAATTTCACGAGGAATGTCATGGGGCCTCTATCCCAAACTTCTATCATTGGAACGGATAACAACCAAGACTAAGAATGCCTTGGAGAAGTTTTGCTGTTAGAAGGGATTGGCGATGTGCCCTGACTTAGACTGTCTTAAGGTTTCACGCTACTTGATTTCTGCCAACGATAGGGTTAACCGAACGAGCTGGATCGTGTACTGTCTGATGACAAACGCGTTGGCTAGGATTGATCGTGTCGAATTTGATTTTCTCTGTCATTTCAAGAGGTCGGGTAATTGGCCTGACCTACCGGCAAGCACCATAGCGCATTTCTACAAACTCGGTATGCTCGTTGATCAGAACCTTGATGAGTTGGCCGTTTTGAAGGCCAAGAACCGCAGAATGCGCTTCCGTAATGACAAGTTTCGGCTTATGGTGAATCCTTCTCTAAACTGCAATCTTCGCTGCCAATACTGTTATCAGGAGAAGGAGCCGTCAGGTACTCTGGTGCCCCATACTGAAATGTTGTTGAAATATCTTGAAGATCTTGCAGGATCGCATTCCGTGGTGGAATTGTCGTATTATGGTGGCGAAGCACTTCTTCATCTGGACTGGATGCAACGTGTTTATGATTCAGCGTCGAAAATTTTCGCTCGGACCGCGAGCAAGCTCAAGATGAACAACAGCATCGTTACCAATGGGTACCTTCTGACCCGCAACAAGGCTGAGCAACTTAGGGATCTTGGCGTGGAGCACGTGCAAGTTACTCTTGACGGTCCTCCACGAACCCATGACGTGTTGAGGCCGACTCTTGACGGCAAACCTACTTTTTCCCGAATACTTTCGAACGTCGAAAATGTGTGCGATTTGTTAAGCGTAACGGTGCGGGTCAACGTCAGCAAGCAAAATAGCAATGATCTCGTGGAGCTGCTGGATATTCTCGTTGACCGGAAGTTGCGGAATCGGATAAACATATACCTCGGCCCTACGGAAGCAACAACTAGGGCTTCTGCGTGCTTTTCGAGGGACTGCTTGGAGATGGCTGAGTTTGCTGATCTGGTACCGTCATTCTATCGCGCGGCTCTCCAACGCGGCTTTCTCCTCGACTGGAGTCCTAGTCCAAAATCCGCTTTCTGTATGGCTGACTGCGTTGATTCCTCTATTGTCGGTCCAGACCTTGGCCTTTGGAAATGTCCGCATCATCTGGGAGTAAGTGAACTGAAAATAGGGCAACTTGGCCGCGATCCATTACCCTCGGAGGATGCTTTACATTTCCGATTCATTTCTTGGGACCCCTTTGCCTCACGACGGTGCATGGAGTGCGATTTGTTACCCGTCTGTATGGGAGGATGCCCTGATTACGCTGTTCGTGCGGTCGGGCAACCTCGATGTGAACATTGGAAAACTAACCTGACTGAGGTTTTGCCCTGGATCGCCCTAGAACAAGAGTGTGCTCTGGATGTGATGCCGCAGAGGTTCGGATGCGAGTGAGAAGGAATGCCAAACCGGTCTTGCGACGGGAATCATTTATAAAAGGAGGTCACGCTGATGAAGGAATTAAGAGGGGCCGGAGCAGGGAGCCATCTGAGTAACATCATGCGACCTGATAACTTGTCCGGTAGCGATGGTGACGCCTTATGCACATGTAACGACAAGGTGTGCTTTTGTGACGGCCGTTGCTCATGTGAGAACCTGGCTGCCTGGGACAGATCGCGTCTTTTCCACACCAAGGAGGTTTACAAATACCATTTGTCGGCACTTCGGTTTGATGAGCAGTTGGAAGCACAATATCGCCATCGTTTGGCGGAGCGACTTCCACGTCCCTGATCTTGGTTATCTCCGCAGGACCCTGTATACGGAATTGCCGGATACTCGGCTAAGGAGATGAGCAGCCGGGACCTGAGCAGGGAACGCCCTGGGAGGTCGAGGTAGCGTCCCGGGCAAAAAACGATGTCGTGTTCCCGGGAACCAGGGAAGGTGTAGAGCAATAGACACGTCATGCTCGCGAGGGAACTCAAAAAGATCGAATATTGGGCGAGGCATAGGATCTTGTGGTGCAACAAAATGATGAGGGAAGATCAGAGCAAGTAGGAAACCGTCGCGAATGCGGCCTGAAGTGAAGGAATTTGGTCAGTGGGACGGCTTGCCGCTATGTGCAGGGCTGCTTGAGTAAGAGCACAAAAGAAGGAATCGGAGATGTCCAGTCGTAACACATGCTTCGGCATTTTCAAATTCGATAAAGATCATTTTGACCTTTTCGAGAAGGTAGTATTCCCACTAATTGAGACTCATACGGGTTTGAAGGGTGTGTGCGCAGACGACTACTACGAACCCAAGTTGACGAAGATGAATACCATCGTACGCATGATAGAAGAAGCGCGGCTCGTGGTGGTTGAAATCTCTCAAAAAAGTGATAATCCCAATGTCTTTATAGAGCTTGGAATTGCCTACTATCTTCGGAAGCCATTGATACTATTGTGCAATGATCTGAATTTCTGCAAGATCTGGAATAAGACTCCCCCATTTGACATGCAGGGCCGAGAATTAGTGATCTACAAGAATGAGGATGATCTGCGCGTGAGGATTGGTGCCTGTATCTTCGACGCATTGTACCGTCCAGAGGCCCAAGTCCTCGGCTGGAGTTCCAGCAACGTGACCGAGAGAGGCAGGACTTCTCCAAGGAATCAATCCCAGAGTCCACGAGAAATCACACTAATGGAGGAGGGTGAGGTTTGGAGCGATAAGGCTGTCCACAGCAATTTCACCATTCGTTTCCGGGCGGCGATTGAGAAGAAGCCGCAAACAGATCACCCCAATCCCGATTTCAGGATGCACGTGGCTCCTTCTCCGGGAGGATATCCTCGAATTACGGTCATCTTACCTTGGGAGGTTGAGGAAAAAGGCGACTCTAAGCATTATCAGTGTCATATTGACCACTTTGTTAATTCAGGCGATGAGCTCGATGAACAAAACCGGCTTAGACAAGTGGCGGTTCTCAAGAAAGATAGGCCCTCCAAGGTTCACTATGAAGTCTTCATAACTTGTAGCTACCCGCATTTTGTTGTGGAATCCACCTTCTTTGTTGAAGAGCATCCTCGGCTTTACGTGCCTATCTCGGACTTCATCGCAAGGCACCATCCATTCCATTTGGACCAATACATAGGTTTTGCTTCACCGAACAGCAACGTCAAGTTGTCAGATATAGAGATCAAAGAAATCCATGCCCCGTAGAGCCAAGAACCCGTTTTCCACCAAGCGCAGCACTTGGCCGTCTGCTCGCCGCGTCCGGCTGCGTCTTTCCGATCCTAGCCCTCATTCGCTTGATTTCAGTGCACATGCCACCGCTTTGCTATTGACAGGCGGGCTGCGCTCTCATGGCATCGCTCTATGGCTCGTCTGACGCGCATCGTGGCTTCCGCTCGACGGACGCTGGCGGGTGATGGAGTTCCGCTGCAGCGGCGTCGCAACAGTTGAGAGACTGACTGGCCGGGACTTGAGGGCAAGACGACCCGCAAAGCCGCAGAAGCGCTCACGGCAAAAAAACCATTGTATGTGCCCGGAAACGCGGAAACTCGTGGTAAGTAGGAGGGGGAAACGATGTCGGATTTACGCGATGTTGGAAGCGCTTTGTGCAGTGTCATAACGGAGCTGACACGGGCGACCGAACAAGCCAGCAATACCAATACCCGGTTGACGTGGGTCTTAATTGGCGTTACGGTGGTTGGAGTACTGGTAGCAGTTCTGGTTGCAGGACCGGGGCCGTTCATCGCGTGGGCGAAAGTATTCGGCCTAATGCAATAGACGAGTCGAAATGAAATGGGGTCAGGTCTGCTCTTGGCTCAGAAATGGGGTCACTCAGAAATGGGGTCAGGTCTGCTCTTGGCTCATGTCTGTGCGTGTTGGCATCTCCAGGAACTCACGATCAGCCAAGAGCAGACCTGACCCCTTATCTTATTCAGTACTAGCTCGGATGACGTGCTTCACCGATCGAGCACACGAATCTTGATGGTTTCTCTTGCACTGGCAGAAGTTCGCGTTGAATTGGAATCCGTTTCCAATTCCCTTCTTTCGTGTCTCCCAGATGTCCCTTAAAACGGCTTAACCGCGCCATCAGGAAGAGGCACATCAAATGCCTGGGTGATTTCCCCTACCATTTGATAGAAGCCGCAGAGCGTGACGATTTCTATGAGGCCAGGCACCCCATAGAGGTGAGTCATCTCTTCCCGAAGCTCTTTCGGGATCGACTTGAATTCCAGCACCACGTCTATGGTGCGGAGAACGACCGAGTACGGATGCGGAATCGCTGCTCGATCGGACGCCTGGATCGCGGCGATCAGAGCCTCGCTCAGGCCCGCAGCTCTGGCGTGCTCCACATGATCGACCCATTCGAATGCCACACCACATTTCTTAGCCATGGTCAGCACCACAAATTCATACGCATCGCGCGGGAGCTTTGCTTCGAACTTGAGAAAGTATCCGAGCCGCTCGATGTGCTGCGCGAGTTCGGGATGATTCATCAGAGGAATGTACAGACCGCGAATATTGGTTCCCTGCGCCGCTCGTCGCGCGACAATGCTCTCGTAAATCTCTCTCGCTTTACCGGTAAGTTGTGAAGCGGTATCCGGTAAGCTGGACATGGCAAAACTCCTTTACTCGTGATAACTCCAGGACTTCACAGATGCTTTAAACGGCTCCACGGGAGTACCAAATCGCTTGTCCGCCTTTATGTCAATCAGAAAAGCCGATTGTGCATCCAAAGCCTTTCGGAAGGCCGGCGCCAGCTCGTGAGGTTCACGAACCGTCAATGCATCCAGCCCGAGCCCCTTGGCCACGGTTGCCCAGTCATGATCGGGCAAGGAAGTCAGTTCGGCAGGGAGCGGTCCCATCTCGTGAGCACGCAGCCAGACGTTTCCAAAGGCCGCATTGTTGATGACGACATAGATGACAGGGATTTTGTACCGTGCGGCGGTTTGTATTTCCAGACCATGCATGAGCATACATGCGTCCCCAGTGATGACAACGCATGGTCGATCGGGTCTGGCGATCTTCACACCGACGCCGGCAGGAATCGCCCAGCCCATGGGGCCCAAGTTTGTTGCGGAAATGTACGTCCGAGGCTCGTAACTTGCCCAATATTCGCCCGCAAAAGCTCGATGAGCGCCGCTATCCACCAGCGCCACGGTTTCCCTCGGCATAACCCGCCTCAATTCCGCTATTATGCGAGCAGGATGCAAGGGAACAGCATCGCTGAGACAGTTCTCGATGTCATAGAGCCTCTGCTGCGTTCGTATACCTTCCACCCATTCTCGACGGACGGCTTTTCCGGCATCCAGTTCAGCCATGAGCTGGTTGGGCCCGGCAAGCACCTGCTCGAGAAAGGCTGCGGCATCACCGACCAGCGTAACTCCTCTACCGTAGACTGCGGTGATCGCTTCAGGCACCAAATTCACCTGGAAGAGGCCTCGTTGGGGATTGAGCTTAGCGTTCCAATGCATGGTATCTCGCTCGTTGAGCCCGGACCCCAACACCAGGAGCAATTCCAGGTCGTCAGACAGCAAAGCATTCGATGCATGTCTGGTACCCGCGTACCCGAATACTCCCAGCGATAGCGGGTGATCTTCGGGGAAGACCCCTTTGGCCTTCAAGGTAGTCGCGACGGGGATTTGGAAAGATTCGGCAAGCTTGAGCAATCGTTGAGGCCCATCTGCGCTTTCCGTGCCATATCCTGCCAATACGGCTATCTTGTCGGCACGCCGCTCAAAATCCACCCCCGACGCTACTCGTCCCAAAAAACGCTTAACCGCCGAGGAATCCACTATCTTCGGCTCGACCAGCGACCTATCGATGCGCTCGTGGGGTACCGCTATGTCAGCCTCCTGCACGTCGCGCGGGAGGCTCAAATGCACCGGACCCCTTCGTCGTCCTAACATGGTGAGCAATGCCTCTCGAAGCTGGTGATTCAGCAGGTGCGAGTTCTCTATAGTGAGAGACATCCCGGTGATTGGCTTCAGGATCTCGGTATCGTTGAAGCTGGATGCACTCGCGTCCTGAAATCCGCCCAGCCCTTCCATGAAGGTGGCGACCTCTCCGCTGAGCACAAGCACAGGTGCCCCATCTGTCCAGGCTGCGGAAACCGCGGTGGTCATGTTCGTGAGACCCGGACCTCCAATAGCCATGCATGCGCCAAAGTTCCCGCTCGCTCGGGAATATCCGTCGGCCATATAGCATGCACCGCCTTCTTGAGCGGCAATGATCGGTCTTACGTGAGGCGTACTTTCAAAAGCGCTCAAGAAAGGGTCTATGAGACCCCCTGGAACAAAGAACAATGCACCTATTCCTTCGGTGGCAAGGGCTTCGAGTATATACTGAGTTCCTTTCATGGTAATTCCCCCAGGTTCGAACTGATTAGTATTTTATTCTCGGAGGCGACTCTTTGTCACCAAATGATCTGTTCTGGATCGCCACGCTGCCGGCCTCAAAAGCTCTGGGAAGCAGAACGTGAGATAATGGCGTACCCATCCTCCTTCCGATTCCCGTGCCCGACTATCATGTCCGCCATGACGGAATGAACCCCGCTTCGCATGGCATTGGTTTTCCAGCAATGGCGCAGGTCATGGACGGAGGGACTCGGGTCGAAGTTGAGGGCCTTGACCACGGTTCGTCATGCCCGGGTCAGAGAATCCTCACCACTTGACCGCGTCAGAACAGCCCCCCATTTGACCGGGCTTTAACCCCGACGATGAATCTAATACGGGTCCTTACGGCGCGAAACATCAGGCGAAATCGCTAATACGCTGATATCAAATGGCTATCGGTTGCTGTCTCACGGTGGAGAAGGGGTTCGATTCCTTTTGGGACCGCCAGCATAACAAGCTGATTTCACAGAGAAGCCTAGACGCTCAATACCTAAAGTAGTTTCTTAAGTTATTTCTTGAGGGCCCCTATAGGGCCCCCTTTGACTTTCAACGTACAAATCTTCACATAACGCTCCGTTTCGCCTACGATAAACCTCCTCTGGTCTATCGGTTCGCTCCGCTCATCTTGGCGGTGAAGATCGGCTCGCAGCCGGCTGCCTTGAGTTCATCCATGCCAAGGGATAGGTTTTGGTTGCCCGTGCTGGCTCTCCCGTATCCGATGCACAGGCTCATGGCTTTCCTCCTGTGGGTTCGGAGGGCCTTTCGCAAACTTAACCCATTGTCAAGGCCGTGAGAGTGTTCCTTTTCGTTGGATGAATTTCGGTGTCAATTCCCCGCGCAAAAAAGCGGGATTGCAAGCCCGATTTTCGACTAAAATAGTGGCAGTTGGATTCCTCGCAAGCTCGGGGGAGATAACGCCACGGCATTTTGGGGTCGAGCCGACCTGTCATTTGACCGATCAGGGGCGGAAGGCCATCCAGATGGTGAGCACGCCGCATAATTCCGACTTGGAGTAATTCTACATGACAAGGCGCATGATTGTGGAATTCACGATTATTGCATGCCTCTTCGCCGTCGTCCCATTGCTCTTCGGACAAGAAGAAGACAAAGCCACAGCTCTGGATAGGAAAGTGCAGGCATTCCTTCACAGTCAGAGAGGAAAATGGCACGATATGAACGTTCCGGAAGCAGACGGCAAGCTTCTCTACGACATCATCGTCAAGAATGGGTACACGAAGGCGCTTGAGATCGGTACCTCCACAGGGCATTCTGCAATCTGGATTGCCTGGGCCCTGAGCAAGACCAGCGGGAAATTGATAACGGTGGAAGTTGATGAGTCCAGGTACAAAACGGCCTTGGATAATTTCAAGAAGGCCGGGATTTCGGAATATATCGATGCGCGGCTCGCCGACGCACATGAGCTCGTCCCAAGATTAGAGGGACCTTTCGACTTTGTCTTCTCAGATGCAGATAAGGATTGGTATAAGAATTACTTTGACGCTGTTGCGCCGAAGCTGGTCATCGGTGGCTGCTATACAACGCACAATGTCTCGAATCGCACGCGTGGCTACTTCGGATTAAGTGGTTATGCAGACTATCTGAAGAGCCTCAAGAATTTCGAGACAATCTTCGATGATCGTGGCGCCGGTGTTGCCATCAGCTACAAGAAGTCCGAAAAGTAGACGGTTGTGGAAATCCGTTCAGGCTCTCACCGGGCGACCATAGGTCTACGATGTAGTGCGCGCGGAGGACTAGAATGCGCCTTTGGATTAGACTGACCATTCCTGCAATTGCCCTGGTTTGCCTTATCACGGGTCCGGCGTGGGGGGGCGACCCGATTCGGATCGGGGTGTCCATCGCGCTCTCGGGATGGTATGCCCCGTTTGGGGCGATGGGTGCAGACGGGCTTCGACTTTGGGCAAAAAAGTGGAATGCCAAAGGTGGAATACTGGGACGGCCGATAGACCTCGTGATTTATGACGATACAGGCAACCCTGAAAAGGCGGCCGAAATCTATCGTGAGATGTTGTCAAGCGGCCGGTTTGATTTCGTCTTCGGTCCCTATTCCAGCCCTGTCTCGAAAGCCGTGGTTCCCCTGTTGGAGAAATATCGCTACCCAGCGGTGATGCCGATGGCCACGGTTGAGAGTATTTGGGATGCGGCACCGAGGTACGCTTTTGGCGTGATGACTCCGGAACGGAGATGGACCAAAGCCATCCTCACACTCATGGCCGGCGCCGGTATCGATCGATTGGCCATCCTTGTGGACAAGGAACTCCTGGAACTGGGCTCCCCAAGAGAAGCACGAAAATGGGCTGGGAGATTTGGCCTTGATATTCTCTTCCTCGATCTCCTGGACAACGGGAGGTTGGCGGACCAACTCTACTGGGCTCGCGACGCCAAGGCCCAAGCGCTTCTGGTGTGGGGGTACTTCGAGGATGCGGTGGCGGTCAGGAGGGCACTTTCCCACATGGGTTGGACCCCGAGAATATTCTTCTCGCAGGTCGGCCCTTCCACTGAGGAGTACGGCAAGGTCTTGGGCGATCTGGCGAATTACTCCCTGGGATGCGGCATTTGGGACCCTGAGATCGGGCGCTTATTCCCGGGAGGAACCGAATTCGTGGAATCTTTTCGACAGGAATATCATCGCAATCCCGGGCACCACGCAGCGTACGGGTATGCCGCGGGAGAGATTCTTGCAGAGGCCATATTACGCACCGGTGACACAGATCGAGAGAAAGTCCGAGAAACGTTGTCCAACCTTGATACGGTCACGCTAATCGGGAGGTACGGCGTGGATGAAAAGGGAGTTCAGATCCGCCAGCGCCCGGTCATCGTCCAATGGCAGAACGGCCGGAAGCGGGTGATATGGCCCGAGCCTCTGAGCACTGCTCCACTGCTGTTTCCCCCGGAGAGCGAGCCATGAACATATTGGACAAGCCCGCTTTTCGGATGGCAGCGCCTGCTACAGTAGGACAGTGAGGAGGGTTAGAATGCGCCTTTGGATTAGACTGATCTTTCCTGTAATAGCCCTGGTTTGCCTCATCACGGGTCCGGCGTGGGGGGACGACCCGATTCGGATCGGCGTGTCCATCGCTCTGTCGGGGAAATACGCGCCTATGGGACGGATGTACGCGGACGGGCTTCGCCTTTGGGCAAAGAACCAAAACACGAAAGGCGGAATACTCGGGCGGCCTGTGGATCTCACTATTCATGATGATCGCGGCGAACCCGACAGCGCGGTCAAGCTCTATCGCGAGATGTTGTCAAGTGGCCGGTTTGACTTCGTATTCGGTCCATACTCCAGTGTTATCTCCAAGGCTGTGGTTCCCTTGTTGGAGGAATACCGCTACCCCACATTGCTGCCCTTGGCCTCGGTGGAGAGCGTCTGGGACTCTGGCGGCCGATACGTCTTTGGTGTAACCACTCCCGAGCGGCGTTGGACCAAAGCCATCTTCGGGGTCATGGCTCGCTCCCGGATTGATCGATTGGTCATCTTGGTGGATGAGTCTCTCCTCCGCCTGGGTTGTCCCAAGGACGCGGAAAAATGGGCTGGTCGTTTCGGTTTAAACATCCTTTTTTTGGAATGTCTGAATAAACAGGCTCCGGCGGAACAGCTCCGTCGGGCTCGTGACGCCGGCGCCCAAGCGCTTCTGGTGTGGGGGTACTTGGACGACGCTGTGGCGGTGAGAGGGGCCCTTGCCAAGATAGGCTGGACCCCAAGAGTATACTTCTCTCAGTTTGGCCCATCTATGGACGAGTACGGCAAGGTTCTGGGAGAACTCGCGAATTATTCCTTGGCTTGCGGGATATGGGATCCCAAGATCGGGCGCTCGTATCCGGGCGGAACCGAATTTCTGGGCTCCTTTTATCAGGAATACAAGCGCCACCCCTCTTACCATGCGGCGATCGGGTATGCTGCGGGAGTAATCCTTTCAGAGGCCATCTCGCGCACTGGGGACACGGATCGGGAGAAAATCCGAGAGGTGTTGTCCAACCTTGATACGGTCACTCTCGTCGGGAGATACGGCGTGGACGAAAAAGGAGTTCAGATACGGCAGCAGCCGATCATTTATCAATGGCAGAATGGCCGCAAAGAGGTGATATGGCCCGAGCCGCTGAGCACTTCTCAACTCCAGTTCCCTCCGGAGACCGAGCCATGAACATCTTGGACAAGCTCACCTTTCGGTTGGCAGCCCCTATATTGTTGCTGGGAGCCTTGTTCTGGCTGGTGCTCCACTTCTTTGTGGTGGACACGATCGACTTCTTTGCCCGCAAACGCGCGGAAGAGGACCTGAAATCGTTTTCACGCGAGATCTTTGGTGATTGCAACCACGATTTCGAGGAACTTATGGGATCGGGCAAGCTGGACGATCCCACAGCGGTGCGCATCAGGCAGGCCCTGACGATGGGTGATGTGGAGGACTACTTGGGTAAGTTCAGGCTTCAGGGGATCATCTACCAGGTCAAGGACTCCAATCGCGAAGTCCTCATGGAGACGGAAGGCGCTGACGACCTCCGCTCGGTCGTGTCGGGGAGCAATAAAGCGAACGTTTTGATAAGCGGGACTGTTGGGGATAAACACTATTTCGCCTACGCCTTCGACTTTCAACCCTGGGGCTGGCGTATTCTGATCGCACGTGACTCGGCCGCGTACGGGGAGTTGGCCCACGAAGTGCGGCGTCTATACTGGATATCCGGAGCGCTGCTCTTTGTGATAGGGCTCGGGCTGATCGTCGTGGAGAATAGTCTTTTAAGTCGGCCGGTGAACCAAATCATCCGGGACCTTCGCAACGGAACCTCTCCTACATACAAGGGGGTGCAGGAGCTTGCGTTCTTGAGTACCAGCATTGCTGGGATGATGAATACCCTCGCGGAACGCGAGGCGCGCCTGCGAGAGAGCGAGAACAGGTACCGAACGATTTTCGAGACTACCGGAACCGCTGTTGCCGTCAGTGAGCAAGATACCACTCTGGCGATGGTCAACACACGATTCGAAGAAGATACTGGCTTCACGAAGCGGGAAATCGAGGGGAAAATGCGTCTGGTCGAGTTTGTGGCAGAGCACGACCTCGATCGAATCAAGGCGTTCGAGGCAATGGGGACGACGGATGGTGATACGGCCCCGGAACAGGGGGAGTTCACGCTGATGGACCGACGAGGCACTCACAAGCACATGCTTCTCAATGCGGCAGTTATACCCGGAACAAAACAGAGCATCGTATCACTCATGGATATCACGGATCGCAAGCGGGAAGAGTTGGAGCGTCGCCTGGGGCAGGAGGCTCGTGCAGCGGAAGCGTTGCGAAGAAAGAACACCGAGCTCGCTCAAGAGGTCGAGGCGCGAAAAAGGACTGAAGAATCCCTGAAGGCCAGCGAAGAACGCTTCAGGGCCATATTCGAGACCGCCGAGGATTCCGTCTTCATCAAGAATGCGCAGCTTGAGTATACCCATGCCAACCCGGCACTCGTCAAACTGTTGGGCATACCCCTCCAGGAAATCCTGGGGCAAACCGACGAAGCGCTCTTGAAGGACGCGAATTACGTAGAGCGTTCCAAGAATCTGGAGAACCGCGTCCTGGAGGGCGAAACGTTCGAAACGGAGCACAGGGTGTCCTGGAAGGGATGGCCCGTTTCATTGAACATTGTCAGGTTTCCTCTGCGAGATTCGTCGGGAAAAACGTTTGGAATCTGCGGCATCGCGCGTGACGTAACCGACCGCAAGGCAGCCCAAGATCAGCGATTGATGGCGCCGACTGAAGGCTATCAATCTCCGGGGATCCAGGAAGTTTGCCGACAGGTCATGCTCGCAGCGGAGAGCGACAGCACGGTATTGTTTCTCGGGGAAAGCGGCACAGGCAAAGATTATTGGGCGCGGTTCCTGCACGACCATTCTCGTCGGTCCGGTAGCTCCTTCTTTGCCATCAACTGTGCGGCGCTGCCGCCGGAACTGGTTGAATCTGAGCTTTTCGGCCACGAGGCAGGGGCTTTTACAGGAGCCCGGGCCCGTAAGCGCGGGCTCCTGGAGCTCGCCGAAGGAGGTACGCTTCTCCTCAACGAAATAGGAGAGATGCCATGGGCCCTGCAGTCCAAGCTGCTGACTTTCATGGACACGCATTCCATTACCCGTGTTGGGGGAGAGACGAGTATCTCCGTGGACACCAGGATACTCGCTGCGACCAACCGCGATCTTGTGAAGGAGATTGAAGGAAATCGTTTTCGCCTGGACCTATTCTATCGGCTCGCTGTCCTGACAATCACCGTGCCTCCCTTACGACAAAGGCGTGAGGATATCCCAACTCTTGTTCAGGAGCTGCTCGTTAGCGTGAGCGAGCGAATGGGGCTCATGGAAACGCCCGCCATCAGTTCCGCAGCTATAGAAGCCCTCCTGAGGTACGATTGGCCTGGGAACGTCAGAGAGCTGCAAAATGTCTTGGAAAGGGCGATGATTCTGTGCGACCGGGAGAGGATCACTGTGACGGACCTTGGGTTGGAAAAGACCGAAACAAAACAGGCTGTTTCTTCCGGCGATACAATCTTGGAAGTCCTGTTGCCGGAAAGCGGCTCTTTTGACGAGACCCTCGAACAAACCAAGCGTCTTCTCATAATCAGGGCCCTGGAGCGATGCAACGGCAGCGTAAAGAAGGCCGCGGCATTCCTTGGTATGACGCGGAACTCCATAGATCACCATATCAGGCGCCTGGGCATCCGAAGGTGAGTCGGGCGTTCCAGTTCTGCCGGAGGAACCGCAGATGTCGCCGATGGCCGCAGATAGAAGCAACTGGACACGTGCGCGGAGGATATTATAGTACTTCTCGAAAGTAATCGCGGATTGACTTGCGGGCACTGCTGGGCAAGCCAGCAGTGGCACCCAACTAACGATCCTCATCCAGGAATATCCAACCGAAAACGCACAAGGCTTTTGAGAACCGTCATAATCTGCGACATCTGTGTAATCTGCGGATTCTTGACGCTCACGGTACGGCTGGAGGTGTGAAAGAATCGCACCTCGCGTCATTGTAAAACCATAACTGCGAAGTGCCTATATACCGACTGGTTACCTCTGCGTGTTCCAGCCATAATTGTTTTTCAATGACGAGTGCCTATTGAGGCTTTCCTCGTTTCTTTCCCCCCTCATTGAGCCATTCAGAAACGCCCTACCATTTCCGGGGGTTACCTGAGACCTTGGTTCGCCGGCTTTCAGGCACGCAAATTGCTCAGGTATGGGGAGGACACGCATCCGCAGATTGCGCCGATGGCCGCAGATGACGCCTTGCGTCACCCCGGACCCCGGATCGCCGTCCGGGGCAGGCTTTGATCCGGGGTCCAGAACGTATTGAAAAAACGGGATTCCTTCTTCCGCGGGAATGACGGATGAAAGAACTGGGCTGCTTAACTTAACGCCCATGTGCTTTCGCAGGAATGACCGCGCAAACATCTGCGACATCTGTGTAATCTGCGGATCCTAACTGTTTACGTGCGCAGGAGAAACTCCAATCTGCGTTAATCTGCGTCATCTGCGGATTGTCGGCGCCTTTGGCCGCCCGCATGAATGGATACGACTGGAGGGCCTTGATGTTTCATTGGTTTCGCAGGCAACCGAAAACCTACCCGAGAATCATCACCTTTGAACGGCTGGAGGAGCGTATCGTCCTCGACGGAAACGTTGATGCGGCCGCGCAGGACAACAACGCGGACAACCAGAACGTCACCGCGCAGAATGACCCGGCCGCGGGACCCGCAGGCGCGGAACAAGCCGCCGCGGCCGCGGCTGCGCCTG
>JBMOME010000361.1:0-3474 GCA_049323095.1 Thermodesulfobacteriota bacterium | reverse complement strand
GTGCGACCCCTCTCCTTTTTGATTTCCACTGCAAGTCTACGGTGATTGGTGAAGAGGGTAAGCAGAAAGCCCGCTACAAGCAGGCCCGAACCCCACCACACCAGCGGCGTTCCGGGGTCGTACCCCACCTGAAGGCCGGTTGCATAAAGAGTCTGGTATCCCAGAAACCTTAATTTGCGCCCTCCAACCTCCGTCGGGTTCGGATCGTTCTTGAAAACTTCCACCCGCCTGGATTCGCCGTCCGGTCCCGTCGCGGTCATTTCAACGCCTTGGCCGCGGGTTGAAGATCCCGGATCCAGACTGTGCAGCCGTATCTGCTCGGACGTGCCGGGAAGAGGAACCGTCTGGAAGGGCCGTATCAGGAATTCTTCCACAGCACCATCAGGACCCGACAGAGCAAGTTTCACCCATTTGACGCCGACGGCCCGGTAATCCGACTGATAGAGCGATATGCTACGATACGTCATGGGGCTATTCACGACAATCGGGCCCTTGTGAACTTCTCTTCCGTCTTCCAACAGCCGCACGTTGCTCCGGTACTCCTTGGGTTCGCCGGTAGGGTATCGCGTCAGGGTGAATTCGTCCACCGCGACGGTGAAAGGAAGGGTACCGGTTCCGCCGGATTTGATCACAAAACGGTCGGCCTCCTCACCCTCTTTGATCGAAAGGTATCCCCGATACCCATAGACAATACCTGTGAGCCCCCCGAGGAGTATGACGATGATCGCAGTATGAATCAGAGGGAATCCCAGCAGATGCACCCGATGTTTCACCCAGGCCAAGGAGATAGCGTCACGCGATGAAGATTCCTTCGGCTTACCCCCAAGGAACGGATTGAGCTGCTCGGCGAGCAGTTTCTTGACTTCTGACGGAGGCCGGCCATCCTCCATACTCATGCGAAAAGACACCTGACTGTCTTTACCTTTCCAGTCCGCTGGAATACTCCGAGCCTTCTTGAACAAGCACGCGAGCAGATTGATGGAGAGGAGCACCAGCAGAAGCAGGAACCACCAGCTCCTATAGAGCTGATGCAAGTCCAGCAACATGATGAGTCGATACAAGAAGGGGGAAGAAGTGGCCTTTAGTTCTGCGAGGCTCGCTTCCTGCGGAATCAGGGTACCTATGACGGAAGCAGCAGCAAGAAGGAAGAGAACAGCTATGGTGGTCTTCACCGATGTGAAGAACCCTATGGTCTCACCGAATACGCCACCGGTTTCAGATGAGGCGGCTCGGTTGGTTTGTGGCTCTGTCATTCAGACTTTCTCCAATACTTTGGCGCCCCGCACGTTCAATGAGGAGCCGCCGACCTCGGCCGCGCGGAACAAGAGCTTCTGCATGCTTCCGCCGAGGATCTTTTCCTTCGTCTGCTCCTCAACCCCTGCTTTCTGCAATTCCTTGAGATACCGCTTGAAAGGGAGGAGCGGATAGTCGCTGCCGAACAGTATCCTGTCAGGACCCAGGATTATGCGGGCCACCTGAAAGATTTCAGACGAATAGAGATATGGCGACGCGGCCGTGTCCACGTACGTCCGTTCCAGTATGGATCGGACTTCCGGCATCAAGGCATAGAAGAAAAGTCCTCCTGCCCAATGAGCCAGAATGAAATCCACCTTGGGATTGCTCTCGATGATATGGAGAAGTCCCCGGAAGTCTACGGGCTGTTTTCCGGGATAGTGATGTCCCACAGGCTCGTTCACGTGGATAAGAACCGGGGCTTGCTTTACTGCGGCCAGCTCCAGGCTGGGTTGCAGAGCCTCGAAATCAGCCAAGCTCCACCCGCCGTGGTACATCGCGAGCTCGCCGATTCCCGCGAATCCTTTCCCCAGAGTTCTCGAAGCCTCGCGGTACGGCCCTTCAGTGGGATGCGGCGGCAGCACGGCAAAGGGGATAATCCGATCCGCGTGACGTTCGTGAAAGTCCCATACTTCGTCATTGTTTTCCCGAACCAGATCGCGTTTCTCCCAGGGAAAGCCGAAAACTACGGCCTTGTCGATCTTCGATTCATCCAGGTAGTTGATGATGTCGGTCTCTGACGCCAGTCGAGCCTTATCAGAGGTGTACACGGAGCCGAATCCTCGATCCGTCTCACAATACCGGGCTCGATTTCGCCTCACTTTCCTGGGAAGCAGATGAACGTGTCCGTCGATGATCATACTTACACTAACCGCTCAATTTCAGCCTAACGTCCCAAGCAGATAGGGAAGGAGGCTCGCGAATAATCTTAAAATCAGTAACACAGGACGCGATGCGTGTAAACCGACCCTCAAAAAAGAAAAGCCCGACACAGTTCGAGTCAGGCGGGGAACTGGTCGGGACTTAACGTGTGGGGTATTGCAGGGCAGGTTCCAATGCTTCCATAGTTTATTATTTCTGTCAACAAAAAATACCGCCGTCCGCGAACCCGGCTCCTCTACTGCGCGGCTTGACAAAGAGCCCTTGATTCTGAATGATGCAACGCGACCGGATTCGCATCGAGCGGGGAATGCGTATTTGTTCAGTGACGCAGGGCGCGAGAAACTCCAGTGGTTACAGCTGCGTCTCATCGCTTAAGAAATGCCCCTGTATCCCCCTTTAGAAAAGGGAGAGTTCTCGCCCGCCCCTGTAGAAAGGCGGGCATTTCCACCCGGTTCGGAGTGCGAATCCGTCGTCAGACAGGAGCAGGCCAAGATGGCGGGTAAAGACTACTATTCGATTCTCGGTGTGGCCAAGGATGCGTCAACCGAGCAGATCAAGAAGGCGTATCGCAAGCTCGCCAGAAAATATCATCCTGATGTCAATCCCGGGGACAAGGCCGCGGAAGAGAAGTTCAAGGAAGTCTCCGAAGCGCACGACGCGCTTTCCGACCCTGAGAAGCGCAAGATCTACGACGAATTCGGCGACGAAGGTCTGCGTGCAGGTTTCGATGCGGAGCAGGCCCGCCAATATCGCCAGTGGCAGCAATTTGGATCGCGTGGGAGGAGGACCGCTGGACCGGGATACTATGGAGATTTTTCCTTTGAGGGCGGCCAGGTCCGTTACGGAGGGCTGGACGAGATATTCCGTGACGTTTTCGGCACAGGTGCAGGTGCAGGCGCGGCCGGTGGGCCTTTCGCCGCAAGGGGCCCCCGCAAGGGAATGGATGTAGATGCCAGCCTGGAGGTGGATTTCCTCACCGCGATACAAGGTGGAACCACCAGGGTCACGCTGCAGAAGCACTCCGCGGAGGGAGGTCCCCCAAGAACCGAGACCATTGATGTGCAAGTTCCCGCTGGCGTTGATGACGGGTCTCGGATCAGGCTTGCGGGCAAAGGTGAACCTGGGTTCGAAGGAGGACCGCCTGGTGACCTCTTCATCACCATGAAGGTGCGACCGCACCCGGTATTCAAGCGAGACGGCACGTCTCTTCGTCTTGAATTGCCCATCACCGTCAGCGAAGCTTTGAACGGAGCGGAGATTGGGATTCCCACGGTCAGTGGTCCGGTGCAGCTCAAAGTC
>JBMOME010000360.1:0-29670 GCA_049323095.1 Thermodesulfobacteriota bacterium | reverse complement strand
ATCCCCATCACCAAAACCCTCTATTGAGATGCCTCCCTCCTTTAGTACAGTTGCCGACAAATCGCGAGCAAAAAAATCACCGCCTCCCTAAATATCCCTCTGCGCCCCTGGTAAGTGAGGGCTTACGCCGAAGGCATTGACTCGAATGCGGCGTAGCTGTCTTGTGGCGAGGGATGATGGAGCCACATGAACACTTGGCAATCCCAGTGATCCTGGCTTTGGGGTCCCACCATCGGAGAAGAGCAGCCGGCAGGACCTCTTTTCCCAATCGTTCTTGAGAGTCATCCTAAGTACTATACAAGGGGTGCTCTCATAATGAGGGGCAAAGTTGCTCTGGCTGTTTGTGCGAGGAGGGGCTTTTCGTCGGCCAGAGAGAGGAGTTGGCGCACGTGGTCCGCAGTCCGAAGCAGCAGCATTGCCAGATCGCCTTCGTCTGCTCGTACGTGCCTGGCGAGTTCGGTCCATTCCACGTCTTCGCACCAGAGGTAAGCGGCAGCAGCCGGCCAGAACATAACGGAGGGCACGCTGAAGCCCCTGGAATAAAGGTACTGAGCCCGCGGCTTCAGTTCTCGCAGCATACGGCGCCACTTCTTCCATAGAGGTCTTGTTTCGTCCCAGAGCGTTTTGCTCATGAGGACTTCTCTCTCCTTATCGAGAACGAAGGGCGCCATAAGCCCGGCCAGCTCTTGAGGTTCGAGGTCCGCGAAAGTCCCTCGCCTGATGAGCTCTGCAATGAGCAGCGGATGATCTAACCTGAGTTGCGCTGCCCATCGTCCGTCGTCAGTGGGAATTCCCTTATTGTCTACGTAATCGAGTTCCTGCAGGACGGTCAAATGCCTCTGGAACTCTTTCTGCAGCCGCTGGTGGACTTTTCGCGCCTCGCGGGGATTCTCATGAAACGCGGCGAATGAGAGCCCCAGCAGCTCCTTAATCCCGGCCGGATCGTGCGAAAGGAGCAAATTCAACACCATCGAAAAGTTGACGGTGATTCTCGATTCCAAGGGCTCGGGTGGAGAACGCAAAAGATCCCCCGCCAGCTCCAGATTCATAAACTTTCCGGGAACGATAAGCGTGAATCCGGCATTATCCATGCCTCTCCGGCCTGCTCGGCCGGTCATCTGGTGGAGGTCGGTGGCGGTCATGTCGACGAACGTGGTTCCGTCGAATCGGTCGCTTTGTACGATGACCACGGTTCGAGCAGGAAAATTCACGCCCGCGGCCACGGTGGAAGTGGAGAAAATGACCTCCAGATGCCCCACAGCCATCATGCGCTCGACGAACAGGCGCCAAGCGGGCAATTGGCCTGCGTGATGAGATCCTGCCCGACATTGAATGAGACGGCCGAGCTGACGTTGCGTCAGTAATTCCGGGTAGTTCTGAGTCTCCGCTTCGATTGCGTCCTGGAACGCCCCATCGTCCGCCGCGAGCGGTGAAGGTTGGAGCTCCCGGAGCGCCCTGTCGCAGTCAGCCCGAGACTTGAGGAAAACGATGGCGGGAAGCAGTTGAGACTCCCGGAGAGTGGAGACGATGCCGTTCACGTCCGCCGCGACCCTCTCGCCGAACTTGCGGCTCCGCTTCTCAGCCCGAGCATAGCCCGCCACCGTATGGAAGAGCTTATCGCCTTTGAAGAAGGGTGTCAGTTCTCCCGTCACCGCGCGGAAAAGCACATAGAGGGGGACCGGCCGAACATCGTCCCGAACCACACGGCAGCTTGCCCTGCGGATGTGGTTCATCCAGGCCGCGACCCTCTCCGCGTTGGAGATAGTAGCCGAGAGAAGCAAAATTCTCACCCGGTCGGGGAGATATATGAGCACCTCTTCCCAGACTACGCCCCGGTCCGGGTCTCCCAGATAGTGAGCTTCGTCCAGGATTACCAGGTCCACGGGCAGACGCTCGCCGGACTGCATCGCGTCATAAAGCTGGTTCCGGAGTATTTCGGTAGTGCCGACGATAACAGGAGCGTCGGGGTTTTCTTTGCGATCCCCGGTGAGGATTCCCACGTTCTCAGCCCCAAACTCAGCGCCGAATTCTTGATGTTTGGCATTGGAAAGCGCCTTGAGCGGAGTCGCGTACCAGACTCTGGCGCCTCGTGCCAAATATTCCTTTGTGGCTTGCAGCGCAATCCAAGTCTTGCCCGACCCGGTCGGCGCGCTTACGAGCACGTCCGTCGTGAGGATGGCTCTGCTCGCTTCTTTTTGGAACGGGTCGGCACGAAACGGCGCCGGCTCGGGCCTGCCTATATTCGCCAGCATTTCCCGCGTCGCGGGATGAATCCGAGGCGGCTTCGAGACAGGCGCCTCACGCTTCTTCTCTTTCCGGGGAAATCGATCTTTCTTTCTGACCGGTTTTCTGGATTTCGCTACGCGATAGGCTCTCATTAATTCTTTGGCATTCCGTTAAGCATTGTACGAATTTGCATTCAGACCAATTACGGTCGCCTTCCTATGAAAGTCGTCGGCATGAGACACCCCTGTTTGGGTTTACGTATGGGGTGGTTTGGAGGGGAGATGAGTCTCCCCTCCAAATTATTGCGCAACGATGCGCTCTTGCTCCCAGTCTCCGAGGCGAAGCCACGGAGTGCTCGCCGAAGCCGAGGACTTTCATGATTCGTTGTAGCTCTATAGCTATGGCAGTTGGTATAGCTCAGAACCATTCATCTCACAAGAGCGTGGGCTGGACAGGTCTGCATCAGGGGGGCATTATCTTCATAGGAAAGGAGGTTGTCATGGGAGAGATTGTGCACACATCACGGAGTCGCATTGTGCGCGAGCACGGGCCCACACGCCGCGCGGTGATCCAAGGATTTGAAGGCACGGTTCGCTACGGGGTTCATGGCGGCATTAAGAGCTTTTACAAGGTTGAACCCAAAGAAGAGCACCCGGCCACGCTCGACCATATTGTCGCCGCCACCGCGGCCTGAATGATGGGCACACTGGCCGCGGTGCTGGCCGGAAAAGGAATTCCGACGCCCGAGGAGAGATACTGGGCCGACGTGGAAGGCGACATTGAGAACGTGGACAACGTGCTCAGAATCACCCGGATTCGAGTCAATTACCATCTGAAGGTGCCCGCGGGGAAGGCCGGGGACGCGCGGGATGCATTAGCATCGTATCTTACCAAGTGTCCCGCGGCTCAAAGCGTCATGGGCTGCATTGACATAAAAGACGAGGCTGAAATCCAGGAAATCGTCTGATTCTGCTTTGTCCGGGTCAGGGGGTAACGACCAGAGGGTTTTTGGACGGGTCGCCTCGCGCCTATTCGTAGAGCTCCTCGTCCGGGCGGTCGGCTTTCGGTTCCCCTCTGGTGTAGATGGTCTTGCACAGATCTGAAAAACCAGGGAGATCGAGGCAAGAGGTGCAGTCCTGGTTCGTCTCGGGCACGCCGCCGGATTCCACGTGCACTTCCAGTCCCATGGATTCGTACACCTCCTTCATTTCCGAAACGCGCGGTTCTTCCGCAGTGAACCGACGGACCCAGCCTTGGGCCAGCAACTCCTCGTGATGTTTCAGGAGAGCCTCTCTGTCCACGGGCTATCTCAAATCAAAGTTTGCCTTTTCTCCGTCAACGAGTTGCCTGTTCCCCGGTATCCGATAGGTTGTTCAGAGCCCTTGAAAGCGCCGAACGTACGCAAGAATAGCAATCTTGTTCTTTTCTTCCACGGGGAGGTCTTCCGGAGCCACGATCTCACCCGTATCGCGGCGGTAGAGCAGAACCACAAACTTGTCTTCGGGCCGATTGGGTGGTTCCCACGCCTCTACGGTGACCACGGATCCAGTGTCCTGAGACCGCGCAAACAGATCGTGCCCGGAAGTGGCCAAATGCAGGCGTTCGCGAATTATCTGAGAATCCCCTGGAGCATCCGGGTCCAACCCGCCTCCTAGTATCCAGCGCCACAGCTCCTCGTCGTGAGCAGGCCCCCCCTTGGCCATAGAGAAATAAGCCAACCGCGGCCAGGTGAAATCATCTTCCGACTTCCAGGCGTACTGGTCCCGATCGTCACACAGAGGTGTTCGACAGCGAGGGCAGACTTCTCGGGGATTGACAGGTTGAACGTAGAGGATCCTTTCCTTATCGCAGACCGCCACCGCTCGAACGAGCCCCTGCCAACCACATGCCGAACACTGGTAGGGACGCAAGCCGATTTCGGTGATCGACATGAGCTATTCCTTGGGGGATTCGATTGGTTGGTGAGCCTGAACGCGGACCCATTATAGCTCTCTCCCCCTATCCCACGCCAGAGATGAAGTGTAGGAAAGGCGACGAGCCTCTGGAAGTCGCACTCACGGCCCGATTCTCCGATCCTTCAGTGACCTAAGTGATTCGCTCCGCGAGGACGAATGCCCCAATAACATTGCCCTCCACACCGGCCAACGCGCCGGCGCGCTGGGCATAGCGGAAGAACACGTGCTGCTAAAGGTCAATCAGAAAGGCGAACACGGGCCGGAAGCTCCCGAGTCGGTCTTATCATGCCGCACCATCTTCATGGGAGATCCGTACAGCCCCGTGATGGTTTCCCCCAGGACATCGCTGGTGGGATGCACCACCACGGTCCGTTTCACGCATACGACTCTGTCCACGTAGCGCGACACGAACGCTAAATCATGGGAGACAACGATTATGGTCAAGAATTCCGCGAGCGAGTGAAGGAGCTCCGAAAGCTCGGTCTCCACGGCAAGATCCAGGCCTGCGGTAGGCTCGTCCAGGAGAAGCAGTTCCGGCTCAGTGGCCAGGGCCCGCGCGATGAGCACTCGCTGCCTTTGGCCGCCTGAGAGCGCGGAGAAGTGGCTCTTGCGGTACTCCCACATGTCCATCTGTTTCAGGGCATTCCAGGCAATCTCCTTGTCGGCTCGGGTGTAGGGCCCGAACGATCTCGAATGCCCCAGGCAGCCCATGAGCACCACGCTCATCACATCCACCGGAAACTGAGGATCCAGGTGCGCGTGCTGAGGCATGTATCCGATTCGCTGACGCGCGTGCTCAGGTCGGGTTCCAAAGACGCGCACGCTTCCGGTTTGAGGATGGATCAGGCCCAGCACGAGCTTGAGCAGCGTGGTCTTCCCGCTACCATTCGGCCCCACAATCGAGATGAACTCGCGCTCTTTCACGGAGAAGTTCACGGCCTCCAGGACCGCGTGACGATCGTACGCGAAGGATACATCCTGGAATTCTATGACAGGGCTTTCAGCCAATGTCGGTTACCTCGTCTTCCGGTCAACCTATCGTAGAATTAATAATTGAGACACCTTTCGCCATCTCTCGGACCATCGCTTGTCTCAGCTGAGGATACTCTTCCGTCTCGATATCACGTAATAAAGAGGACGAATCCGTCAACAAAATAGACGATCCCCACCACGCCTACCACGCAGCCGACTATCCATAAGGATTTCCGCTTCATAAGAGCCCCGACGGAAGAGAGCAAAATGCCCATTTGGAGGAAAACCACTGCAATACCGAAGGCTTCTTGTCGGCGTGAAGTTATGTCCCGCTCCTTTTCATACTTCTTAGCCTCGGCCATGATCTCTTTCTTTTCCTGAGCGTATCTGGCGAGCTCACTAGTGTACGTCTCGATTTGCTTCGCGTACGCCTCCTTCATGCGAGGCGCCAGTGTGGCCCCTCCCGCGTCCAGTTCCACCTGAAGCTTGTCCCGTTGCATCTCATAGAGATACCCCTTGATGCTCTTGGCCTGAAAGTACGACCACTGGTTCGCAGCTTGAGTCTGGTTGAGCACCGTGTCCACGGAGTTGTTGCCCTCTTTGAAACTTGCCAGCGTAGCGCAGACCGCCAAGATTATGGTGGTCAGGGCAAGGTAGCTCAGCCATCTTTCGTGTCCCGTCTCAGTCCCCAACTGTTCCATCACTTCATTCGCTTCCATGTGGCCCTCGATCGCGGTCATTCAATGGAATACCCTGGCCAACGAGTTATTGGACAGGGGCCCATGCAGCTCGTGCATGGCTGCAATCCTGCTCCAGTGTGTTATTATACGCACGGCGCTGCCTAATGCTATCCTTACGACAAGGATTTTCGCGTATGGAACTTGGCCACGAATTTTACAAGACATTACTGGACGGGCTTTATGACGGGGTCTATTTCATGGACCGAGACAGAGTCATCCGTTACTGGAACCGCGGCGCGGAACGCATAACGGGTTTTTCCGCGGAAGAGGTGGTCGGGAAGCGATGTTCCGACAACGTGCTCATGCATATCGATGAAAACGGTCGGGAGTTGTGTACAGCGGCCCTTTGTCCCGCGGTAGCCACGATGACTGACGGGAGAGCCCACGAGGTGCAGGTATACCTTCATCACAAAGATGGGCACCGATTGCCGGTCCTGACCCGCGTTGCGCCCATTCGAGACAAGAAAGGCATAATAACGGGGGCTGTTGAGATCTTCACGGACAACCGGGAGCTTCACGACGCCAAACAGCACCTCAAGGAATTAGAGAGATTCGCACTGATCGATCAGCTCACGCAGGTCGGGAACCGTCGGTATGGAGAGATCTACCTCCAAAGCAGTTTAAGTAGGCTCGCTCGGTACGAGTGGCCCTTTGGCATCTTATTTATGGATGTGGACAACTTCAAGAGTATCAACGATACCCACGGCCACGCAGTGGGAGATATGGTCCTAAAGACAGTGGCCAGGACACTCGCTCACAACATCAGGTCCTCCGACTGCGTGTGTCGATGGGGAGGGGAGGAATTCGTCATGGTCCTTCTCCACGCCGAAATCTGCGACATTGAGCGCATGGGTTCCAAGCTCCTCGCACTTATTCGCCATTGCTCGGTCACGTTTGGCTCGTCGATCGTGCAGGTAACAGCGTCTATCGGCGGGACCTGCGCGCGGCCGGACGATACTCCCGAATCCATCGTCGCGCGTGCAGACCAACTCATGTATCGCAGTAAGAAAGGCGGCGGAAACCGCCTCACCCTAGATCCATGAAGACGGTTTGGGCTTCAATAAAGGCTTTTCAGGAAGGAAAGGGCCTCCGAAAGGCTAGCCACGTGACTTTCCTTCCTCGGGACTAAGTCACGGCTTCTTAACCACACAGGCATCGGTCCCACGTCCGATCGAAGCCACCTTCATTGTCTCCGTCCTTGTCGGCTTCGTCCTCGCCGTCGTCTTCCCCATCACCATTGTCGTCGGCTTGGGCTCTAGCGGGCACATTCTCGCCACTGTTTTGTTCGGCAGTGCTCTGGCGATCGCTGTTACCGGCAGAAGCCGACTGTCGCCAGGAAACGCCCGGTTCGGCCTCCACAGCGGCCTCCATCGGCTGGAGATTCGGGATAGACGCTGTCACAGCCGAAGGCTCTCCCGCTGAGGCGGGTTGTATAGCTTGCACACGATCTGAAACAACTAAACACCCGACCACCAAAGCGCCTGCAATAATGACGACGATATAAAGCTTGGATTGGATTTCCATATTAACACCTCTGTGCATGTCGATCAGCCTCGCCGGGCACATCAAAACTCGACGGTCAAGGCGAATTCGCCGCCGATAATCGGATCGATTTTTCTGTCCGGTCGCGTGCCGAATGAATTCGCGGAGGAACCGATGTTCCAGCCCGGGACAGACCTGTCTATGCACGCGTAGTTGAACCACTTGCCCGGTTGCCAAAACGCGAATTCTACATGCGCAACCCATGTTTCAAGGAGCTTCCAATGTAGGCCCAGTAGGATCTCGTATCCAAGCGCAGTATCCGGAATATTGGGCGAGGCCGGGTATCGGTTCAGGTTGAAGTCAACGTTTCCATCCGCGGGGAATCCGTTGAAAGCAGTCTCATTCGGTCCGATGCAAGCCCAACTGTAGCCGTGCGATGTTCTCTGAGCCCACATAAAGCCCGCGTGCGCGTTCATGTTCGCCGCCAGAGCATAGTCCAATCTCGCCGCGAACACGGAAGCATCTCGCACGTAGCCGTTCCCCGTAAGGTTGTAAGCGTTCAGTCCTGACCCATAGTTGTAAGCAAACAGATAGCTGTAAGGCCTGATAAGGCTATGATTACCAAGATGGGTGTCATACGTGGGATGCCTGACAAATGCCGCGGGCTGCCGGTCGATGAAGACGCCGTTCCGCCTGTCAGGGCCCGGACCCCAAACATGGAACAAGGTGACCTTGAGAGGCCCGGCCATCGCGCCCAATTCCACCATGTAGCGCCACTGCTCAATATACCGGCGGTTGGGAGCCCCAATGGGCCCGCCGGCGGATTCCCATTGGTCGGTCCAGTACAGCCACGCCGCCTCTGTATTGAAAAAGAATCGGCCATTAAAGTACTTCACAAAAGCGGATCCATGAAACAACTCGGAATCCTGGGGCACGAGACGACTGGCCAAGGGAAAAGCGGAGTCCACCACGAGCGCCTCAGGTCCGATATGATATTTTCCGTAGACACCCAGCACGCCCGCATGAAACGGCCCACTCCAATAGGTCACAAAGGCCAGAAAGTCGCTGGAAAACGCCCCGCTCTTGTCCGCTCGGCTGAAATACTGGCCCCTTACCGGAATGCCACCTGCCGTGAAGTACACAGGCAGGTCGTACGGGTCGTCCAATTGGTACGCATTGATACTGGAACTACCCGCGAACCTATATGGATAAAACCCGATTCCTATATCAAGAGGACCATACGGGGCCGCGAGGACCACGGATTCGGTACTGGTTGCGTCAGACCCGTCGTACTGGAGCGCGTTGCCGAAGAGCCAAGGTCTTTTGCCGACAGCAAACGCCCCCCAGGGGGTGTTCGCCGTAAGCCAGAACATGCTCCATTGCCCTTCGCT
This sequence comes from Thermodesulfobacteriota bacterium, assembly GCA_049323095.1. GTDB lineage: Bacteria > Desulfobacterota > Desulfomonilia > Desulfomonilales > Desulfomonilaceae > VGSG01. The sequence continues at coordinate 20,904 of JBMOME010000360.1, read as the reverse complement.
GAATGCCCTGTCCGTCCCGGGAGCATCCTGCGTGTGATAGTCCGAAGCCGCGGGATCGCCATAGGTGCCCAGTCGATACTTCGCCCTGAACCTTATCGCCTCATTGACCTTGATTTGCGGCAGCAGCTTCAGATTGAGATAGGACCACCCTGCGCTGGTTCCCGTAACGATATTTGTGTCGAACTGTCCCCCGTTCCAGAAGTTGAGATTGCCGATGGCGGTAGTTCCGTTATCCACGTCATACCGGCCAAAGAACCCCTCTCTCCCGGTTTGGGTGTACCATTCGTATTTCCATTCCATCGAACCTGCGAGATCGAATTCCCAAGCCCATGCTGGTAACACCCCCAGGGACAGGCACAAACAAACCGCCAATAGGGCGACAGATTGAAGATTTCGCATTCCGTTCCTCCCTCCACGTAAGAGCCGAATCGGCACGGTGGCGCGGATGATAACACGCTTTGTGAAAACGTAGCAAGAAAAAACTGCATCCTAGCTAAGGGGCTCCAGGAGCGCCTGCGCCCGTGGTAGCCCGTCCGGATTGAAAACTTCCTCAGGGCCTTTTCTAGGGCTTGGGAACCCTGGAGGTGATCGCTTTTTGTTCCTCACAGACCACGATTCTCACCTCTTCCGGGGATCTGAGCTCCAGGTTATCGTAACACCGGATATCACGTTAATACGTGGTATTACCAAACCGTGTCAAGCTTTCCTCCGCGCCACTCCCGGTGCTCCCTTGTCCCGCCGCAAGAACCCGCCCCGTACCGTTGGATTCCCCGCGCCGGTTCCGCGAATCGTTTCGCTACACTTGGCACAAGCACAAGGCAGCGAATTTTTTGGTGTGATAGATTTGGCGACCTAAGTTAGACGTATCTATCATTATACTGCATGTCTGTCAAGAGGTTTTGAGGTTGGAGAACGAACGGAGACCTCCCCCCTCCAGTTGGAAGGGGGAAGTCCGGGACTTACGAAGAGGTCGGTTAGATTCGGGTGGATCGTCCCAGCCGCGCCGCTAAGCGGCGGGAGGAGGTCTCTTAATGATCGTGGGCGTCAGGAATATGAGCAGCTCTCCAATGGAGGTGTCCACGCTCTTGTTACTGAAGAAGAAATTAAGGACCGGCAAATTCATTAACCCGGGCAGACCCTGTCTGCTGTTGTTATCCGTCTTGACCGTGACGCCACCTATAACCGCGGTTTCGCCGTCCTTCACGATCATTGTGGTGTTGGCTTTCCGTGTATCGATAGCGGCAAGGCCGTTGACCGTGACGTTAGCCACGTTGTTGTCGGAGACAGCCACTTGCATCTGAATGCGACCGTCAGGATAGATCCTCGGGGTTACCGTCAGCTTCAGGTCCACGTCCACCAACTGTGTCTGAGTTCCTTCGGCGGAAACCGTCGCGTACGCTATCTGGCGGCCTCTGGTGATGCTGGCGGCTTGTCCGTCAAGAACCTGCACTTTCGGTCTTGAAATGATCTTGACCTTGTTCTGAGCTTCGCCTAGCAGCAGTCGCGCATCCAGATCGGTCAGGTAATTGGTGATGCCGTTGGCAGTATTGAGTAACCCGAAGTTAAAGTTTAGTCCCATGAGAGGGGCCGTGAGGTTTCCGATCGCGGGCCCCAGGTCAACGGCGAACTGACTCGGTATGGTAGTGGGGGGACCGGCGCCGGCAAGAGTTCCGCCGGTGACTGATGTGGCAGCCCCGCCTGAACCGGCCAGGCCCCAGGTAGATTGCCCGTTCGGGAGGACCTGACCCGTCTGAGTCTGCCTGCCGCCCCATCGGATACCAAGACCACGTCCCCAATCTCGGTTGGCTTGAACGATCCTGGCCTCGATAAGTACCTGGGGGGTGGGCACGTCGAGTGTCATGATAAGCTTCTTCATGTCCTCGATGCGCTCCGGCAGATCCTTGATAAAGAGCATGTTAAAGGTGTCGTTGGCCCATATAACGGTATGCCTCAGGATCCTCTGCATCCGTTCGTCCATCTCCGGAGTGAGTGCTCCTGCGGGTTGGCCCGGGGTTTGCGACGCGATCTGCACGGCAGCTTGAGTCCTGGCCTCAGCTCGCTCTTGCCTTTGCAGTGCTTCCATGCGGCTCTGGTACCCGGGGCTCCCGGGCTGGAATCCCGCGGCTTCGAGCGCACGGCTGCGCTGTTCCTGCGCTGTCGCACCCGCTTCCGGGGTTCCGGCAGGAGCGGGCGGTCGGGCTGCACCGGCTCTCTCGTCACACCGCCGGTTGAATACACATTCCAGAATGGTCCTGATATCTCTGGCTCTACGGTAACTCATCCTGACCTGAATCAGGAGGAGGGTGACAGGCTCGCCGTCGATTTCGATCGTCTCGGTAGCGCCGACGGTCTCCACCGCGGTGGTCTCTTCGGGAACGGCTTCCTCTTCCACCTCAGCCGCTGCCATGTCCTTGAGCACCTGTTCGCGCTTCTTTTCAAGGTCCGAGATGGCCTGCTTGTTGGCGGCAAATTTCTTTGCCACCTCTTCAACCAGAGCCCTGCGTTCGCTCATTCGAGACTGTTTGCTGGCGGCTATAGTTTCCTGGCCGCCTACCCACATCACATTGCCCCGCATATCCTTGGCCAGTTTATTGGTGACCAGGAGATGGTCGATCACCTGGCCAAGCGGCACCTGGAAGAGGTGTAATGTGGTCGCGCCGGTGACTTCGGCTCCGACGATGACGTTTATGCCTGCCTGCTCGGCGAGGAGAGAAAAAGCGTTTTTCAGCGATATGCCCTGAAATTTCATGGTGACCGGCTTGCTGAAAACTTCGGGATCCGGAACCACCAGCGGGTACTTCTTATCGATCTCCTTCCGTTCCTTGACTATGTCCTCTTGCTGCTTGAGCAGGTCGCGGATCTGCTTTGCTGCGGTTTCGGCCTGTTCCGACAGCAGGTGCTGCTTGCGGATCTTTGCCGCTTCACGTCTCTGCAGCAACGCGTCCCTCGCCTCCTGGGCCTGAGTCTGGGCCTGTCGTTCGGTTGGAGGGCCCTGTGCGGCGAGCGCGCCCTTTTGATCGTCCGTCAAGGCAAAACGCGGCGGCGGGAAGTCGATCATCAGGACGCCCTTCTTCTTCTCAACCTGATAGGTGACCGCGTCCTTGAGTTGAATGAAGATGGTTTGCGACCCGGGAACGATCATCTCCACGGACGTAGAGAAAAGGTCCGTTCGCAGAGGCTTCTGATGCACCTTGGGGATTTCTGCGTTGATCAGGTCAAGCCGCACCTTGGTGGGGGAGACCTTATTCATACGGTAATCCAGGTGATCTCCTCCTCTTACGACCAAGCGAGCATTATGGCCGACCTGTATAAACTTGAGTTCAGTGATTTGCTGGACCAGCAGCCTGGGATCAGGCGTAGGCGGTGTTACCGGAGGTCTGACCTCACGCACCATGCCGCCGCCGCCAGTACGCGTGTCGCCCACAGCCGGGGTCTGCTGAGCGGGGAAATCCGCAGGCTTCTTGTCGAGGGTGGCTTCCAGCGGTTTTTCGGGCGCAGGAGGCGTGGCCGGCGGTTTCACATCGTTCGGCTTGCGCTCGGGTGTGGCTTGAGCCAGCCTGATTCGCTTGTCACTGGCCAGGTTCGCAGGCGCAGGCGGTACACCTTGCAGCTTACCTTTGTCCGCGTAAGCTACGGGCAGCGGCGAACTCTTGCTTTGAGCCAAGTTCTTGGTATCCGCGGCGCCCGCCACGCTCTTCGTTCCTGTGGGAAGTTTCATCGGTTCAAAGTGCAATTCCTTGCGCGGAGGCTGAGCTGAAGCCGGCATCGGCGCGGGCGCCGGCGCCGCGGCAGCAAACTGAGGCTTCGCGGATGGAGCACCGGGAAGAGCTCGCGGCTCATGCATTTTATCCATTGAAAGTATTCGGGAAACGGCTTCGCCAAAGCCTACCAGGACCCGATCGTTGGCTCGCTTAACCATGAAGGCGGGAATGGGCGTATTCTGGAAATCAATAACAGCACGCGCATGACCCTTGTGAAGCCCAAGGCGCACTTCGTGGATCTGATCAGAAGAGACAGTCAACTTGGGAGGAACCTTGCCGAGTCTGGCCCCCGGGAAATCAATAATGAGACGATTGGGATTAGCAATGACGCGGGCCTCATGGTTGCCCACGTCCCCTCTCGTCTGCAATGTGACCAGCTTCTGCTTAGCGTCCACCGTAACGTGCACTATCTCACCGGGCGTCGCAGCCCAGGCTGCAACCGAGAAAGCTCCCAGCAGCAGGCAACTGAGTGCGGCCAGCACATGTTTGATCAGGGTTGACCTCATGGTTTCACGCTCCCAACCACCGGATGGAAACAGTGGACAAGACGACCTGGCGCGTTCGTGATAAGGCGCCGTAATTCTGGATGAAGCCGGGTATGCTCTGACCATTGAACTTGATCCTTTGCGCGAGGATAACGCTGTGAGGGATTTTAACAGAGGCTTGCTATATGTGTCAAGAAAAAAAGGAAAAACAGAATGATAGGGTAGGAAGCTAAAGTCTTTTTTTAAGAAAAAGGGCGCTTGTAGAGCCCCGGATCAATTTCCCCCCAAACCCGCTCCTCTTCCTGCTGAGAGCACATTCTTCTTCCGAAAGGACCTTGCCTCGGGTATTATCGTGGGTATGGAACCGGAGATAGTGATAAAGATCGTTACCGGCGCCCTTCTCGTCCTCGCTGTCCTTCTCTACTATTATCTTTACGAGTAAGCTGCTCGGGTATCAGCTCTCCAAACAGGTCAGGCCCGAAAGTTTCCGTGATGCGCACGGTATGGATTTCCCCGGCCGTGGCTTGCCCGGAGGTCACGTAGAGCGAACCGTCAACTTCCGGAGCCTGGTCCCACATCCTGCCTTGGAGGAGGTACTCGGTTTCTTCCGACGGGCCTTCGATCAGGCATTCCTCAATTGAACCAATCCTTCTGCGGTTGCGTTCTTCAATGACGCGAGAGTGAATGGTTCTGATCTCTTCCACCCTTGCGGCCTTCACCTCATCGGGCACAGGATCCCCCAGCTTGAAAGCGGAAGTCCCTTGTTCGGGCGAGTACGTGAAGACGCCCAGGTGTTCGATACGAGCAGACTCCACAAATTCTCGCAGTTCCCCGAACTCTGCATCTCCTTCTCCCGGGTATCCCACCATGAGGGTCGTTCTGAGAACGAGATTGGGGACCTCGTTACGGAGGCGGTCGATCAGTTTGCGAATCCGTTCACCCTTGCCGGGTCTTCGCATGGCTCGGAGCACCTTGTCCGCCACGTGCTGGATCGGGATGTCGAGGTAGGGCAGGATGACATTCGACTCGTTTATCGTCCGGGCCAGGTCGAAAGGGACGGACGCGGGATGGAGGTACATGAGGCGTATCCACCTGATCCCGTTTGTTGATTGCAGTCTTCGGAGCAATGTGGTGAGCCCGCTCTTTGTGCCCTTATCTATACCGTAATTACTCGTATCCTGGGCCACCAGAACTAGTTCTCTCACCCCTTGTGAGGCGAGCCACCGAGCTTCCTGTTCCAGGGCTGCAAGTTCCTCGCTTTTGAACGGCCCGCGTATTGATGGGATGGTGCAGTATCGACAGCGCCTGGAGCATCCTTCTGCAATCCTGAGATAGGCGTACCCGCGGGTGGTCAGCACTCTCCGGGAGATCGTGGGGTCACTCTGAAAAGCCGCCTCGGGCTGAGGAAGGCTCTTCCTCTTTTTGAGGGAACGGATCTTGAGGGCTAACAATTCCGGGAGGGCTTCGATCTGCTCAGGCCCGATGAAAAGATCGACCTCCGGCAAGGGATCGAGGAGTTGCTCCCGGTACCGCAACGGAAGGCAGCCGGCCACCACGAGCAGCGCATCCGGATTCAGAGCGCATGTATCCAGAATCGCGTCGATAGACTCTTCTACCGCGGGTTCGATAAAAGCACAGGTATTGATAATGATAAGGAGAGCCTCTTTTGCATCTGGCGTGTATTGATAACCCGATCGAGTCAGAACAGAGAGGATCCGTTCCGCGTCCACACGGTTTTTCGGGCATCCCAGGCTGATGAGATGAAATAGGTTATTTTGGGTCACGGGGCTGCAACATCGGTCCCAGGGGAGGCATGACAGCATCCTGAGACCCATAGCTGATCTCAAATTCTTTGTCAGGAATCGACGACATGAATTGTATTCCGGACAGGTCAAAACGATTGTAGTTTCCTAAAGCGTCGTAAATTATCGCCCGCCGAATCGTATAATCCGAACGATCAATCCCAATCACGATACGGAAAGAGGATTTCTTGTCTTTACGGTCAGTTAATTCCAGGATGGTCAGGGTTTCGTTGTCGTTCTGAGGCCGGGGCGGATAGGATGCAATAAACTGGCGATCCACCTGTTCAATGTTACTGAAAAAGCCGAAAAAATGCTCCACGTTCAGGTCTGGAGGAACCTCGCCACGCACCGCGCTCCCGTCCGCGGGAAAATAAACAGCGTACGCTCGTCCCCTGAGCACCACCTTTTGCTTTTCGGGCCAATCTACGTCCAGCGAGATAGACCCCGGCTTCTTTACGTACATGGCGCCCCTGAATCGGTCCTTCAGGTCCATGGCCACATTTACCGTGACTTGGTCGAATGCTGCTTTGAAGCAGCAGTGCCCAGCATAGGCCTTCTTGACCCTTTCCAGCACTTGTTCGGGAGCGGGCACCCGTTCCTGGCTGGCCGCGGGCATTGCCCCAAGCCAGAGGCTCAAGCTGAAAAGAGCGATCAGACGGCCTTTCAATTTGGGCCTCCGGACAGACGCGACATTTGATCGACCAGATCCGTCACGCGGTACCCATTCGGCTTCAACGGGTAACCGGCTTCTTGAAGATCGTGAACCAACAGGGCAAGCCCGGGGAGCCATGCACGCATCTCACGATCGTTTGAGAGGTCTCGGCATACCTCCGCGGGGGAGCTCCATGCCACGGCTGTTCCGTTCCTCAATACCAGCAGCCTGTCCACCACGGGCAAAAAGAACTCTATATCATGGGAGACGAGAATCACCGAACGGTTGCCGCGCGCCTTGATTTCCTCTATGAAGCGGACCAGATCCGCGATGGCCGGCGGATCCAGGCCCACCGCGGGCTCGTCCAGGATCATGATCTCGGGATCGTTGACCAGAATTCCCGCAATAGCGACCTTGCGTTTCTCGCCGTCCGAGAGGGCGAGAGGCGAACGGTCCTTGATTTCACCAAGGTCCAGCCCTATGAGGCTGCACGCGTCGTTGACGCGGTCTCGTATCTGAGTCTCCGTCAGTGAAGTGAATCGCCGCAAAACAAAGGATATGTCACGGTAAACGGTCTCTTCGAAGAGTTGTCGCTCAGGCCGCTGGAATACTAAACCTATCCGACGCCGCAACTCAGGCCCGCATTCGCGGCTGTCGATTCCGTCCACGAGCACATGCCCGGCAGTCGGGAAGAGCAGTCCGTTCAAGTTCTTGATAAGGGTTGTCTTCCCTGATCCGGTCCCGCCGAGTATGCCAAGGACTTCGCCCTGCGCAAGGGAGAAGCTCACCCCGTGGAGAGCTCTCACTTCCAGGGGTGTGCCCCGGTGATAAATGTATTCCAGATCTTGAACGACAAGCTCCACGCGGCAGAAACCTTTCGACAGAAATGCGTTGCCCGCCAATCGTCTCTAGTCAACCTGGGGATTTTTGACGGTCCACGTCGTGCCTTCCGGGTTGTCCTCGAGCACTACCCCTTTCTCGGCTAATTCCTCACGGATTTTGTCCGCTGCGGCAAAGTCTTTCTTGCTGCGTGCCTCGGTACGAGCCGCGATGCGGGCTTCAATCTCCTCTTCTTGAAGCCCCCTGGCCAGCGCTCGCTTTCTACGCATATCATCCAGAAATGCCTGGGGTTCTTCGATGAGGATTCCCAGAATATTTCTCGACACATCGGTAATTTCGTCCCTGGCCGCGCTAAGCAGCTCCGGCATAGGCACTTTGTCTCGTGGAGGGCGTTTTGCGGTGGCAATGGTGTTGATGGCCCGGGCAGCATCAAAGAGTACTGCAAGGGCTCTGGGAGTATTGAAATCATCGTCCATTGCCTCGCTGAAGCGTTCGCGAATGCCCGTGAGAGGTTCGGGGAGCTCGCGTGCTTGGCCCTGCAACCCCAAGAGCTTCTCGAGGCCCGCCATAGCCGAGTACAGCCGTTCCAGGCCCACAGTGGCTTCTCGAATCGAATCGTCGTTATAATCCAGGGGGCTTCGGTAATGCTTGGAGAGGAGAAAGAGGCGTAAAGCCTCGTGGTGAAAATCCTGGAGCACGGTTCGTATGTTGAGCACGTTGCCGAGCGATTTTGACATCTTCTCGGAACGGATGTTCACGAAGCCGTTGTGAATCCAGTACTTGGCGAACGGTTTGCCTGTAGCGCCCTGTGACTGCGCAATTTCGTTTTCATGGTGCGGGAACGCGAGGTCAGCCCCTCCACCGTGGATGTCGAATTCCTGCCCGAGATAGTCCATGCTCATGGCGGAGCACTCGATGTGCCATCCGGGTCGGCCAGGTCCCCACGGACTCGGCCAGGAAGGCTCTCCCGGTTTGGCGGCCTTCCACAGGGCAAAGTCGAGCGGATTTCTCTTCTTTTGATCCACCTCAACCCGTGCGCCGGATATTAGCTCATCGACCTTCTTTCCTGAGAGCCGGCCGTACCCGTCGAAACTCTCCACCGAAAACATCACATCTCCATCCGCTTCGTACGCGTGCCGGCGTTCGATGAGTCGTTCCACAAGAGAGAGTATCTGAGCGATGTGCTCGGTGGCTCGGGGCTCAACCGTGGGTCGAAGCAGACCCAGGGCATCCACATCAATATAGAACTCCTTGATGAATCGTTCCGCGAGCTCTTTCCAGTTCTCTCCCAGTTGGTTTGCCCGGTTGATGATCTTGTCATCAACATCGGTGAAGTTCCTTACGTAGGTGACCTGGTAACCCAAGTTAAGCAGGTATCGAAATATGATATCGAAGACTACGAGAGACCGGGCATGGCCTATGTGGCACATGTCGTAAACCGTTACCCCGCAGACGTACATCCCGACCTTTCCCGATTCCACAGGCTCGAACGGCTCTTTTCGCCCGGTCAGCGTATTGAATATGCTGAGGCTCATCCTTGTCTCTCATCCAAAATGGGGATTGGCTGCCTTGAGCTATCTATCGTCTCTGTGTTTCAGAAGGGCCACGGCAGAAGCCGCTATCCCTTCCAATCGCCCCACAAAGCCCAGCCCTTCGGTCGTAGTAGCCTTAACGTTGACCCGGTCCGGCTTTATTGCCATAGTCGCTGCAAGGTTTTCCACCATTGACGGCCTGTGAAGCCCGATTTTCGGCTCCTGCGCCATGAGCGTCACGTCCACGTTTTCAATAGTGTAACCCAGGGAACCGACCGCCTGGGTGATAATGCCCAGCAGCTTCATGCTTGAAGCATCCCGATAAGCGGGGTCCGAGTCCGGGAAATGCATCCCGATATCCCCCAACCCTGCTGCCCCGAGCAAGGCATCGATCACCGCGTGCGTGATTACGTCGGCATCCGAGTGTCCCGCAAGGCCCAGAGGATGATCGATAACAACTCCCGCGAGAATAAGCTTCCGACCTTCAGCCAGCGCATGAACGTCGAACCCGTGGCCTACCCTCAAAGCTCACTCCTAGGCTTCGTGTGATTGGGCGAGCTTAATTCATGAGCTCATCCACGTCAAGACAGGCGTCTTGAAGGCCGGCATTGACCGCGGGCCGCTAATAGCGTAAAATTCCTCGAATTGAACGGAAGACGCGTTCCGCGTTCGCAGAGGTCTCTCTTGAGTGACGGGTATGGGCGGAAAAGAAGAGCCGGAGTAATGACGGGGCTGTCCGTGTGGCTCTTCGCCGGGCTTCCGGTGCTGGCGGTGCTGGCACTGGGTTCGCTGATTACAGGCACCGGCCTGGGGACCTATCTTCTTTTTTCTGCTAACCTGCCCGATATTCCCGATCTGAGAGCTTATCGTCCCAAGACCGTCTCTACCTTCTATGCCGAAGACGGCACTCCTATAGGTATTTTTTACCGCGAGAAGCGTTTTCCTGTTGCGGTGGATGATATCCCGCCCCATGTGGTCCACGCGTTCCTGGCAGCCGAGGATGCGCGGTTCTTTTCCCATCCCGGCGTTGACTGGCTGGGGGTTGCCCGTGCCCTGATAAAGAACATTCAAGCGAAAGACTATGCCCAGGGCGCAAGCACCATCACGCAACAGGTTACCCGCAACTTCGTTCTCGCACTGGAAGACCCTCTCAAGGCAAAGGAAAAGAAGCTCTCGCGGAAGATCCGCGAGGCGATTCTCTCATTCAGGTTGGAAAAGACACTCTCAAAGCAGGAAATCCTCGGCCTGTATCTCAACGAGATTTATCTCGGCCGAAGCGCCTATGGAGTAGAATCCGCTGCACGAACGTACTTCGGAAAGAACTGTCAGGATCTGAGCGTTGCGGAAGCAGCGCTGCTGGCTGGATTGGTCGCGAGTCCTTCCAAGTTCTCACCCGCCCGCAACATAGATGCAGCTCTTGAGCGCAGGTCTATCGTGCTCGCCACGATGCTGAGGAACAGTTTCATCACTCAGACTCAGTATGAGGAGGCGCTCAAGGAGAAGCCCCATTTCCGCGAAGAACTGCCCAATCCTTATCAGAGGGCGCCCTATTTCGCGGAAGCGGTCCGGCAGTACATCGTGGAAAAATACGGCGAGCAGCGACTACTCAACGAAGGTCTCCAAGTGATGACCACCTGCGACCTCACTCTCCAGAACAAGGCTGCAGAGGCTTTGGAAAAAGGGGTCACCGAGTGGGAGAAAAGGCAGCGACGCCCCACAGGGCTGGTTCAGCGCCTGACCGCTCAAGAAGCGAAGGCTTTCCTGGCAGGCGGAAATGATGCCGCGTACAAGGCGGGCGACGCAGTCAGAGCTTTGGTGATCAAGAACAATACTCCAAGCCAGCGCAAGAAAGGGGAGGCCGCAAGCCACGAGCACGACTGTACCCTGGCACTTCCCGGAAACCTTCAGTTTGGGGCAAAGCTTACCAGTCCCATTCCCTATCGTCCCAACGACCTGCTGGAATTCAAGGTAACTTCTGCTCAAGAAGGCAAACTGAGCCTCGAACCCGAGACCATGCCACCGGTGCAGGGAGCGGTGGTGTGCATTGAAAACCGGACAGGCTATGTGCGGGCGCTTGTGGGCGGCCTTGACTTCGAGCGCTCGCGCTTTAATCGGGCGTACCAGGCGAAGCGCCAGCCCGGCAGTTCTTTCAAGCCCTTCGTGTACGCGGCAGCGCTCCAGTGGGGCTATTACAGTCCGTACAGCACCATCGTGGACGAACCTATCGCGGTGGTGATCGACCCTCGGGATCAAGAATGGGTACCAATGAATTCGGACCATCAATTTCTCGGTCCGATCACATTCCGCCAGGCTTTGGCCCAGTCCCGCAATGTAGCCACGGTGAAACTCCTCATGGACGTGGGCCTTGATGCTACGATCCAGACGGCCCGCGGCATGGGAATTGTCTCCCCGCTGGGCAAGAACCTCTCCATCTCGCTGGGAGCCGCGGAAGTGACTCCCCTGGAACTCACGTCAGCGTATACGGTCTTTCCCAATTTGGGGATGAGGGTGGCGCCGGTCCTGGTCAAGAAGGTTGTGGACCGATTCGGGAAGGTGTTGGAAGATAACACCGCGGAACCGTTGGCTATTACACCAGAAGTCTTGGCGACGGAAGAAGCAACGGAGTGGCTCCAGGAACGGGCGTTTGTCCCGGAACAAGAACAAGACTCTTTCGACCCTGACCAGGAGCAAGCGCCCCGTGGGCCGGTAGCTCCTCTTGCCAGACCTCTCGGACGGATTCATGAGGAACTTTCGCCCCGTGTCGAAGAGGAAGAGACAGCGGGCGGTCTGTCGATTGAGTCGCTGCTGGCCAGCCCCCGGGGAATCACGCCGGCTGCCGTGCGCCGCCGCCCCGAACCGAAACGGGCGTTGAGTCCGCAGACCGCCTACCTGATGACCAGCATTCTGAGAGACGTCTGTGTCTCCGGGACGGGCGCGGCTGCACGGCGGCTCGGGCGGCGAGATCTGGCAGGGAAGACAGGGACCACGGATGACTGCACGGACGCGTGGTTTGTCGGTTTTAACCCTCGGTACACCGCGGGCGTCTGGATTGGATACGACGCTAAGGTGTCTCTGGGAAAGGGCGAATATGGAGCACGAGCCGCCCTTCCGGTATGGATGGCGTTCATGAAAGAGGCCCTGGCCGGCCAACCTATGGAAGGTTACCCTGTGCCTCCGGGCCTTGTCTTTCATGAAGGAAGCCTCCGGGCAGCAAGGGGCGACGTGACAGCGCTTCTTGAATCAGGGCCGGATCTTGCAGCGCACCTTCCTACAAAGACAATTTCCCCTGTTGACGCGGTCTTTGCACCGGCGAGCGGTTTTCCCAATCCCGCCTTCGGTTATTCGGGGCAGATGGGGCCTGGTTTCGCCCCTGCAATGGGTCCGCGCCGATTTCCCGGTCAGGCTATGGCCGGGCCGCCCGGCCAGCTTGAAGGTTACTTCGGTGGGCATGTCGCCTCGTTTGATCCGAGCATGATCAGGGTCCTGTCTCCCACGGGGGAAACCCTGGGACATGCTCCGTACTCGTTCGACGAACGGGGACGGGCTATGGTTCACCGCGAATACTTCACCCCCAGTCATGTTGAATCGTACGAGTCAGACCGCGAGCCGGACGAGAGGCCTGACCGGTCGAGACGTGCCGGATCCGAGCAGGACGTTGAGTCCGGCGAAGCTTTTCTTCCGAGGGCGGCACGATTCCTTCGAGATCTGGGGAATTTTTTCCAAGTATCTCCTCCCACAGGGCGGTTCCGATGAGCAGAACGCGGACCTGGTCCTTGGCCGTGACTGTGGCCGTTATATTCGGGGCCGGCGTGGTTGCCGGCATGTGGCTCTTGCAGGGCACCCGACCCGCTGATACGCCGCCCCCTGCATCCTACGCGCCCCTGGAGTCAGGGGAAGCAGTGGTCATGGACGTCTATCGTCGGCTCAATCCCACCGTAGTCAATATTGTGGCCACCACGGGACTTGCAGTGGACAATTGGATGCGTCTTTATCCGCAGTTGGGTCAGGGATCCGGTCTCGTGGTGGATGCAGAAGGGCACATTGTGACGAACAGTCACGTGGTCGCCAAGGCCCTGACTCTTGAAGTGACGCTGCTCGGGGAAAAGAAAGCTTCGGGGAAGTTGGTGGGCCAGGATTCGGCCAGTGACCTGGCTGTAATCAAGATCGATCCGTTTCCAGGCATGATGGTTGCCCCCCTGGGCAATTCGGATAATCTGGCTGTCGGACAGCGAGTTATCGCAATCGGCAATCCCTTCGGTTTCCAGCACACGGTGACCGCGGGATTCATCAGCGCATTACACCGCGATGTCAACGTCGATAAACGCACTATGATGGACATGATCCAAACCGATGCGGCCATCAACCCGGGTAATAGTGGAGGGCCGCTGATCGATTCCCGAGGGAACGTGATCGGAATTAACACAGCAATCTATTCACCCGGCGGAGGGTCCATCGGCATCGGGCTCGCTCTGCCCATCAACCGAGCGCGCAAGGCAGTCCAGGATATAGTGAAATGGGGCAAGGTGATCTATCCGTGGTTGGGGATCAAATCATCCATGGACTTGGAGCCCGACATCGCCGCGCAGCTTGGACTGCCTCGAACGGGTGGGGTGCTCATCTTCGATGTTGTGCCGGGAGGACCCGCTGACCAGGCAGGGCTTCGGGGCGGCCAAACCAGGGCCATCCTCCGGGAATATCGTCCAAAATTGACTCTTAAGCCTATCATTCTTGGCGGGGACGTGATTGTCGCAGTTGACGGCACCCCCACGCCCACCTCTGACGATTTCAAGAATGCCGTGCGGGAAAAGGAGCCCGGCCAGAAGGTCACGGTGACAATTCTGAGGAACAATCAGGAGCGTAAAGTAGAAGTCACGCTCGGTGAAGATCCCATCATTCGGAAATAAGCGATTGGCCGGCATTCACTGTTCGGCAAGGATTTTCGGAATGTTGGATGCCCCGCGATAGTACCCCTTCTCGTAGATTTGCCGATAGCCTTCAGTCCCTAGAACCTGTCGGGGCGACAAAGTCAGGTCCTTGCTGATTTTGCCTAGCAGCGCCGCTTTCTTTTCCGGCGTCATTGGGAGCAGGTCTCGTTCGATCAAGGCTCGTGCCACCACATTAGCAACGAGGAAATGGCCGACCGGGTTCCAATGCCCGTCGCAGGAGTACCATAGGTACGGATCCTTGAGACCCTGGCTGTCTCGGTATTCCAGGAATGCGGGCACAAGATTGAGCACCGCAATATGGTTTTCCGTGCCGAGCCGCTCAAGCCGTTTTTCTCCCATGAGCGGATCAAAATCATCGGGCACCTGGTCCAGGTGCGTGCTTTCGCGAAAAACCTTCTTCCAGTCATGGACCACCGCGAACGAGGAAGGAATGACTACTATCAGCAATTTGCCGCCGTGGGTTTGGACTTCCTGGTTGAGTTCCAGGATCGCTTCTTTTGTGATTACCCACCCGTCTTCCCAAGCTTTCTTGTATAACTCCGGGGGATCGTGGCGATACGAATTGAAAAGAAAATCCAGCTCACCGTGACGCACCCGGTTTACCACGTCGTACTTGAATAGTCGATATGAAAGAAGGCATGTGAGACAGCTTCGTCTGATCAAGGCCCTTAGGATGCTCGTATCCCGAGGCCCGGCCTTATCGTACGAGGTGTGCCAGTGGACCTTACCCGCTGAGACCTCGCCGCAGGGCTGCATGATCGATTCGCCGTAGAGCTTGGTGAGCAGGCATGAATTGTCCTTGATGTCGTTTTCCACAAGGAAAAAGAGGATAACCGCTTTCGGCTTATAACGGGCCAAGATCGTCTTGTACACAAAGAGCTGAGTGACGGTGCCGTAGGAGTTCACCCCGGTGTTCAGCACCGGGATTGCTGTCAGTTTCTCCAGTATGTTCGCAGTAGTGACTTCCGAGGGGACTTCAAGAGCTTCCATGAAGGAGTCTCCCAGCACCGCGATACACGGTGTGCCGAGCTCCGGCCATTCGCGGCTCCGGAAGCCTGCTGAATTGAACTCAATGCCAGAGGTCTCGTAACAACTCGTGCGGAAGGAAGTCTTTTCCCCGGGGAATCTTGTAAATCCCACCGCGTCATTGGGTTTGTTTGGAATGCGGAAATAAGCGCCGCGGACCGGGAATATCCTCAGAATGACCTCAGCCAACAAAAACGCAGCAAGGAGGCCGATAAACACAGCTACCAGCGCCATCAACGCCTGCTTAAAGCGAACCCCCACGTGTTTGGCTCCTTTCAGTGACCGCTCTAAGGCCGCAAGGCCGGCTTTGATCACATCCGACATCGCGGCAAGCCGTCAGCGGTGTGGGGAGACTCACTCTACGGGGAACTCCCCCCACTGAATCGCTGGGCAAAACGAACCAGCTTCCCCAGCGCCTTTTGACGACTGAGCAGAACGGTCTCCGCCTTTGCCCTCAAGAAGGCGATTCGGCGACTTTTGGATCGCCTGACCCATGGAATCCTGATGTGCGTGCCGCCGTACTTCTTCTTGTAGTCTCCTCCACCAACCATGTCGAATACTCGAAGACCCCGGCGCTTCGCGTATGAGATACCGTACCAGAACAACGCCTCGTTGGGCCGCACGTTCGAGTACTGCCGCCAGCTTGCTTGACCCCACGCGTACATGACGCGGTCCGTGAACGGAAATATTCCCGTGGACACGCAGACGCCGTCTTCGTTCCGTGCCCGGAGCAGGAGGAGGCCTCCTGTGGGGAGCAGACAGTTCACGAGTTCTCTCACCCGATGGATGCCGAAATGGGGAACACGATCCTTAGTGGCAAAGACATGCTTGAGCTGAGCGTAGTATTCCTCAACAAATTCCGGGTCGTTAGCTTCTTCGATCACCACGCCGCTTCGCTCCGCCTTGCGCACACACCCACGAGTCTGGTGGCGCATGTTCTTAAAGAGCTTATCTTCGGTCGGCTCCAGGTCTATCTCGTAGCTTTCAAACCACCAAGTCTCGAACTCGTCTTCGCTGTAATCGGCAGGAGTCAGGTATCGATCCATCAATTCGAGGTGATGACAGTTCAGACCGTCAAATGCGAATTCAGTGAGTGCCGACAGCGCACGGGATCTGGATACGCCCGGATGAAGATTAAAACCCATGTACGTGCTGCTCCATCCCGGAAAAGGGCTCCCGAGGATCCTGAAGCCAAACCTCGTCACAATGAGCCCCGTGAAATACCCGATCGTCTCACCTGATTGCTTAAGCGCGGCAAGTAGGGGCTCGGCATTCTGTGTGCGGGAGACAAACGTGAGCCAGGGGACCGTTTGATATATGGTTCGGTCGGGATATTCCGCTAATTGCCCATCATCAATTTCGCCCAGAGCCACTGGCTCAAAGTACAAAGCCACGTCTCACGCCCCCGTTCCAGTAGCATTGCGTCAGGAGGATTGGGCCAATCCGAATCACGCGGCCGCTACGTCGCGGTTCAGTAATGATCGAGACAGGGCCGATCCGGTGAGACTCTGCTCGTGGCACCCCACTTGCCGCTAACTGGAGAGCAACCTCTTTTAGTAGAGCGTCCTAGGCTACACATTGTTCCCGTGAATTGCACGGGGTTTCTTGCTCCATTTTTCTGCTAGGCTCATCTATAATCAGCCTCTAAGCGATGCACGCCCGCGGCCTGAGAGTCCGTCCGGGCTCTTCCAGGCCGAATTTTATCGTCAGAGCCCGCCACTTGGGAGAATCGGAGCACACCCATGAAAGTACTCGTCACAGGAAGACTTCCGGAAGAGATCATGGCCCGCCTCGTTGCAGATCATGACGTGGAAGCGAATCACGAAGACCGTCCCATGCAGCGATCCGTCCTTCTCGAAAAAATCGGGGACAAGGAAGGCCTGCTCTGTATGGTCACGGACCGGATCGACGACGAGCTGCTGGAAAAGGCGCCAAATCTCCGCATGATAGCCAACTACGGAGTCGGGTACGACAACGTGGACCTCTCCGCAGCCACCGCGCGGGGAATATGGGTCTCCAACACTCCTGGTGTCCTGACCGACGCGACCGCAGACATCACGATTGCGCTTATGCTGGCCGTGGCTCGAAGAGTGGTGGAAGGCGATGAACGGGTGAGGGCCGGCCAATTCAAGTACTGGGCGCCTCTGCTCTTTCTGGGGCACGACGTTTCCGGCAAAACCTTAGGCATCATCGGCCTAGGACAGATCGGCAAAGCCGTGGCGCGCAGAGCGCGAGCTTTTGACATGAATATCGTCTATCACAATCGAAAGAGAATCCCGGAAAGCCAAGAGCGCGAGCTTGCTGCGCGCTACGTAAGCATCGAGGAATTGCTCGCCCAAGCAGATTTCGTTTCACTCCACGTCACGCTCAGTCAAGCGACCCGGCACCTTATCGGCGCCCGTGAGCTGAAGTTGATGAAGCCTTCCGCGTACTTGATCAATGCTTCCCGTGGGCCTGTAGTGGATGAAGAGGCTCTGGTGGAAGCGCTTCGAACCGGAGCGATTGCAGGCGCGGGCTTAGACGTGTACGAGCGTGAGCCGGAACTCACATCGGGGCTCTTGGAACTGCGAAACGTGGTTCTGCTCCCCCATGTGGGAAGCGCGACGCTGGAGACGCGGACAAAGATGGCGGCCCTGGCTGCCGAAAACTTGCTGGCCGGCCTGCGAGGAGAAGTCCCGCCCAATTGCCTGAACGCGGGCTTTCGCTAGGGGTGTGCGGCATTGCGACGCGACCTTTTTCCGTGTGCGTTTTTCGCACACGGCAGGAAAATGATACGTACTGATAATCAGATGCATTATTACTAAAGGGACCCAGGACGTGCGGAATTTGTACAGTTTCCCACCGATCAATCAGACTCATCCAAGAACCTAAGTTTAGGCCAAAGCAGCCATCGGAGCGCTTCTTCGCTCTCTGCTTGCGATGTCCGGATTTGGCATTTGACTTGCAAGTCTTTAAGGGCGATTTCCCTGTGCTCGACAACTTGATTTCCGCTGCGATGCAGCCGAAGCAGCCCCGGGAGGGACTCGTAATCCCAACCGGCGAGCCCAACCTGCCCGAAGTTACAAGGAGCCGTGGTCTGCCGTGAATCCACCTCATCCTTTGCAGGGCAGCGGGCAGGAACTCCCAGCCCATCCCGGGCAGGGGCTGCTTTCGTAATCTGTAGCGCGACGAAAGGCGCTACCCCACATCAGGAAGATAACCATGGAAACACCCCACATTCGTGGGCTCTATTCCGAGGTTATAAGGAGGTGGCCGTCTTACTCAAGGCAAAGAGAACCGGTGCGTCCGCGGCTCGTGGGAGTAGCCGACGGCACTCACGGCGAGCCCTAGCGCCGGCAGCTTGAAGTTCGTCAACACAGAGGGCGGGGGACCTTCAGTTGCCCGAAGCGTCCCTCGCCTCGCAAAGGAATCACCAATCCTGGGGCCGGCTTAGCGCTGGCCCACCGTCATATTAGCTGTGAGGTGAGGGATTCCTGCCGACTCCGCCCAAACCGACGGCTTCGGTTCAATGCAAGATCGGCTGGAAGCCCCCACCCAATTCCTTCCACTGGGATGTTATGTCCGCCCCGGACTGCGGGCGTTGTGCGGCGAGCAGTCCCCGCGATGAGCCGCACTCGCAAACCAATCCTCATCCACCGATTACAATTGACGATCCCGCATGGTATAAGCGTTTCACAGCACTCCAAGGGCTGAAATGATGAAACGCGTTCTCTTTGTACAATTGCCTCCACCACGGTTCCGGTTTGAGGAACCTCCTACCAATATTCCTCTGGCTGCGGGCTTCCTCTTAAGCGCACTCCGAGCACGTGCCGAACGAGGGTTCCAATCGTCCCTACTCGACCCAGCGATTGCGGACATGCTGGCTGACGAAGGCCTCGCCGCGCGTATCCTGGAACAGCAACCCGATGTAGTGGCTATGACGCTGTACGTTTGGAACTCGCAGAGGAGCCTCTTCTTGGCTTCAAACCTGAAACGACGGTTACCGGGGCTCCGTGTCATCGTTGGCGGGCCGGAAGTGACCCCTGACAACCAGTGGGTCCTGGAACATCCGGCAGTGGATGCGGGCGTATTCGGAGAAGGGGAGTCGCGAATTGCTCCCATGCTGGAGTTACTGCTTGTAGGACGCGGAAATCAGCCCCCTGGCACGTTCCTGAAAGCCCGTGGAAAGCTCCAGATGAACGACGACACGCCCCCGCCGTGGGACCTCGCAGCCGCTTCATATCCATACTTGGACCGGGAGATTGCCCCTTCATGGGATGGGACCTTATTCCTGGAGACCGTGAGGGGATGTCCGTTCCAATGCCGGTACTGCTACTACCACAAGACCTTTGCGGGTGTGAGAAAGCATCCGGCTGAATCGATCCGATCGGTGCTCGACATGGCCTATTCTCAGCAGTCCGGCGTGCGTGAGCTATATCTGATGGACCCCACGTTCAATGCCATCCGGGGCTTCAGAACCCTGCTGAAAGAGCTCCGAAAGTACAGGCCGCAGAAGAAGGTGGCGCTCCACACCGAGTTGAGAGCCGACCTTTTGACTCATTCGGATGTAGAGCTCCTGAGAGACGCGGGCTTACGGTCCGCAGAGGTGGGACTACAGACCATCAACCGTGACGCTCTGCGCGAAGCAGGCCGAACCGGCGATCCCGAGAAGGTTGCGAGGGGTGTGGAGTTCCTGAAACAAGCAGGCATCGAGGTAATCACCGGGATCATCCTCGGATTGCCCAAGGATTCGCCGCTAGGGTTTGCCGCCACTCTGGCCTGGCTAAAGAAGACTGGGGCTTACTCGGTAGTTCACCCGTTTGTGCTCTCGATTCTTCCGGGGACGAATTTTAGAACCAGGGCTTCAATGCTGGGACTCACTTACGAGCCGCGACCTCCGTACTATGTCCGATCCACACCTACCTTCACGCAGGAATCGATACAGGCATCCCTTCTCCAGTGCGAGGACGTCTTCGACATGGAAATGGACCACATCCCGCTGCCGTCGCTGGTGGATAATGGGCCGGAAGTGATCGGCAGGCCCGATCGAGCTGATTACATAAGCAAGTGGATACTCGATCCGTCTGACCGCCGGTCGTGGAGGGCTTGCCTGAATTCGGTGATTTCGCGGGCCACTGATCCGTTTACTTTCTGGTTCCGCGGTTCGTCGGCTAACAGAGCAGAGAAAGCGATGGTCAGGATTCTGAGCGAATTTTGCTCCAGAAACCCTCATGCGATCTTGCATGTGGTAACAGAGTTTTCTGAGCGACCGCGATCTTCCTTTTTTCAAAAAGCCCTCGAAGTATCGGCCGATCCAGGACTGTTCATCAATCGTTCGTACGGCCCTCTGGTCGGCGAAGGCGAGATGGTGTCGGTGAATTTCACCTTGCTTGTGTCCGATCCTGGAGATCCGGACCGCCGCGAACCTATCGCAGATGAATATGCACGATTCGGAACCGTGGTCTGGAATGTTACAAGCCCTCCTCGACGCGGAATCGCGGACTTGCCGCTCCCCGTACTTATTTCCTGGCCGATGTCGGAAGATCGGCAAGCGCAGGCCGAATTATTCGAGGAACTGCATCGATTGGCCGGGAACAACGCGGACGAGATCCTCTTTCGATCCTCTTCCCTGCAACAAGCCTGGGCACGACACGTGCTTGGCAAGGAGCCCACAGTCAAGCTGGAAGAGCGAATTCTGAAGTAATTCAGATCTCCAAGCTCGCTGATCTTCGGCTATTACCCATTTTGTCAATGCGAGGCCATACAATCGCACCGGAGCAGTTATACAAATGCGCGGTCAAAGAATTAACATCGGCAATGGCCGCCACCGGTGCACCGATGAAGGCGTGGGCCCGCAGGGACGCCGGCCGCTACCCCACCG
>JBMOME010000359.1:0-3568 GCA_049323095.1 Thermodesulfobacteriota bacterium | reverse complement strand
GCTCTTCGATAAAATCAGCGTGATCGCCGCGGTCAGCGTCGTCTTCCCATGATCGATGTGCCCTATGGTACCTACGTTCACGTGAGGCTTGGTCCGCTCAAACTTCGCCTTGGCCATCGTGTCCTCCAGATTTCCTCGCTTCGGCAACCACTTTTTCCGTGACCGACTGCGGTGCCGGCTCGTAATGTGAAAATCGCATAGTGAATGTGGCTCGACCCTGCGTCAAACTGCGCAGGTCTGTTGCATAGCCGAACATGCGCTCCAAGGGCGCCGTTGCCCCGATGGTCTGAATACCGAGGCGGCTTTCCATGCCGAGAATCTTGCCTCGACGGGCCGTGAGGTCTCCCAGAACGTCTCCGAGAAATTCGCCGGGGCAGACCACTTCCACGTCCATAATGGGCTCCAGGAGTACGCTGTTCCCTTTCTTGCACGCCTCCTTGAGAGCCATGAATCCGGCTGTCTTGAAAGCCATCTCAGACGAGTCCACTTCATGGTGCTTACCGTCAACAAGGGTGACTTTCAGATCAATAACAGGATACCCCGCGAGCGTGCCGGATTCCATAGCCTGCCGAATGCCTTCCGACACAGGCTTGATGAATTCCTTGGGGATAGCGCCGCCCGTGATCTTGTCGATGAATTCCATCCCGCTGCCGCGTTCGCCCGGCTCGATCTCCAGGACGACCTCTGCAAATTGGCCCTTGCCGCCGGTCTGCTTCACATGACGATAATGAATGCGGTTGGGCTTGGAGAGCGTCTCGCGGAAAGCTACTTCGGGCGCGCCCACGTCCGCCGCGACCCCGAACTCGCGCATGAGCCGATCCACCATGATCTCCAAGTGGAGTTCGCCCATGCCGGAGAGGATGGTTTCGCCCGTCTCCTTATCAACCCGCACGTGGAGCGAAGGATCTTCCTGAAGGAGTCTGCTCAAAGACTTGGAAAGCCGTTCTGCGTCTTCACGGGTCCTGGGTTCTATTGCAACGGATATGACGGGGTCGGGGAAATCAATTGATTCGAGGATGATGGGATGGTCGGTGTCTGCGAGGGTGTCTCCGGTCCTGGTATGCTTGAGGCCAACCGCAGCCACGATGTCTCCGGCCTTGGCCTCCTTCACTTCCTCGCGCTGGTTCGCGTGCATCTTGAGGAGACGGCCTATGCGCTCCTTCTTGTCGGCCTTCACATTCTGGACCGCAGAGCCTGAAGTGAGCCGACCCGAATAAACCCTAAGGAAGGTAAGGTTCCCTACGTACGGATCGTTCATCACCTTGAAGGCCAGGGCCGAGAAGGGGCCGTCTATGCCGCGAGCATCCTGCTTGCCGTCCGGGGCTTTGCCTTCAACCGGAGGCATGTCCGCAGGCGACGGGAGAAAGGAAACGACCGCATCCAAGAGAGGTTGAATCCCCTTGTTTCGGAATGCAGCGCCCACGAGCACAGGAGTGATCTGAAGGCCGAGAGTGCCCCTTCTGATCGTTTGATAGATGCGCTCGGAAGGGATGTCCGTGTCACCTTCCAGGTACGCTTCAAGCAGCTCGTCATCGAGCTCGCAGACGCTCTCTACCAATTTGTGGCGCCATTGCGCGGCTTCGTCCTGCATCTGCGCGGGTATGTCCACGACATCGAACTTCATTCCGTTGGACGCCTCGTCATAGACGAGGGCCTTCATGGAAATGAGGTCGATAACCCCGCGGAAGTCCGCCTCTTTCCCAAGGGGAAGTTGGAGGACCAAGGGGTTGGTTCGAAGTCGGGACTTCATCATCTCAATAACTCTCAGAAAATCCGCTCCGGATCGGTCCATCTTGTTGATGAAAGCGATCCTGGGGATGTGATACCGATCAGCTTGCTTCCACACGGTTTCGGACTGGGGCTCTACGCCTCCGACAGCGCAAAAGACTGCGACCGCGCCGTCAAGTACCCGGAGGCACCGTTCCACCTCAATGGTGAAGTCAACGTGACCCGGGGTGTCGATCAGGTTGATCTTATGATCCCGCCAGCGACACACGGTGGCGGCGGATGTTATGGTAATACCGCGCTCCTGCTCCTGTTCCATCCAATCCATGGCGGCCTTTCCGTCATGGACTTCACCGATCCTATGAGACACACCGGTATAGAAGAGAATCCGTTCCGTAGTGGTGGTCTTTCCCGCGTCGATATGGGCCATAATCCCGATATTTCGGGTTGTTCCGTAAGAATTCGTGCTCATGCAATTGGGTCTTTCTCAAAATTACTACCACCTGTAATGAGCAAAAGCCTTGTTTGCTTCGGCCATTCTGTGGGTGTCTTCTTTCTTCTTGATAGCGCTGCCCTTGTTGTTGGCAGCATCGAGCAATTCCGCGGCCAATTTTTCCATCATGCTCTTTTCGCCTCGAGCCCGCGCGTACGATATGAGCCAACGGATCGCGAGCGCCTGACTGCGTGCCGAGCGGATCTCCACCGGAACCTGATACGTGCTCCCACCAACGCGGCGGGAGCGAACCTCAAGCATAGGCTTGACGTTTTCCACCGCTCGCTCGAAGAGCTTCAGAGGATCTTCGTTGGTCTTGTTCGCCATGATATCGAGCGCGCCGTAGAAGATGGACTCCGCGACCGACTTCTTCCCTTGCCACATAATGCCGTTGGTGAACTTTGCCACCAGCTTGCTGTGGTATCTTGGGTCGGGCAACACTTCTCTCTTGGATACTTTTCCTTTTCTTGGCATCTCGCTGTGCTCCGATCCGAGCCTTTCCCGCAACTAGCGATACAGCGGCGTCCAGAACGGACTCCGCCGTTCAGTTTTCAGGTTGGATAGGTCCGGGAACCTTTGGCGGAATTTCGGTCCGCTCATTGCCGCTGGGCAGTGCCCGCGGCGTTCCGAACCTTCCCCGGCACCATGCCGGTTTACCCGAACTCTTTACGGCTGATCCCTTAACCTCTTGCCTTTGTCTGCTCTTCTTTGCACGTTCCACCGGGCTGCGCCGCACAGGAACGCGCATCCCCGGCAAGAAACCCCTCGGGGATCATTTAGGTTTCTTTGCGCCGTATTTAGATCTACCCTGTTTTCGGTCCTGAACGCCGAACGCGTCCTGCGTGCCGCGGATGATGTGATAACGCACGCCCGGCAAGTCCTTCACGCGGCCGCCACGAATAAGGACGACTGAGTGTTCCTGTAAATTGTGACCGATTCCGGGGATATAAGAGGTGACCTCGTATCCGTTGGTAAGGCGGACCCTCGCCACTTTCCTCAGAGCGGAGTTAGGCTTCTTGGGGGTTGTGGTATAGACCCTGACGCAGACGCCTCTCCGTTGTGGGCAGTTGGTCAGAGCGGGCGCGGAGGTCTTTCTTCGGGCCTTTTCGCGTCCTTTTCTGACTAACTGGTTGACTGTTGGCATATGCTGCCACCTCCGACTACGTATCCAAATATAATGATCAGAATAATGCTAACTTGTCAAGCCTCTTTTGCCTCAAAAGGCGACGGCCGGGTATATCCCCGGCCCTCGTTTATCCGGAACTCGTTGCCTGGCGATAGTGTCAGGCTGAGAGGTTAATCCTCAGCCACGGTCTTCCCGGCACCGAGCTTTTTGAAACAGCTTCTTAA
>JBMOME010000358.1:0-3579 GCA_049323095.1 Thermodesulfobacteriota bacterium | reverse complement strand
AGAGTGAAGGACTCATGAACTACGGCACCCGTAAGTACGAGCAGATCGAGCGATGGGTGCGGATCTAGGAACGAGATATATGGGTCCAAAAGGCCCTTCAGCAGAGGAGCTTAAATGAGTCAGGAACCATTGCTCACCGTCGAGGGATTGAGCAAATCTTTCGGCGGAGTGCTAGCTCTGTCGGCAGTCGACCTGACGGTCCACGCAGGGGACATCCTGGGTATCATAGGCCCCAACGGATCTGGCAAGACCACCCTGGTCAACGCGATCACGGGGTTTGTGCAATCCGACCACGGCAAAGTCGTGTTTAAGGGTCGGGATATAACAAACTGGGTGCCCCACAAGATCGCAGACCTCGGGCTCACTCGCACCTTTCAGGTGATGCGCCCCTACTACAGCCTGCCCGCTTACAAGAACCTCATCGTCCCACTCTTTTCCAGGCGGGCGCGCAGGTCCGGCGGCTGGCGCGGGGGCGGCAAGACGGGGAGCCGCGACACCGTCGCGGTGGATATCCTGGAGGAAATCGGTTTTGAGAGGGACTCGTACGTACCGTACAAAACGGCATCATCCCTTCCTACAGGGTATCTCAAGCGTCTGGAGCTGGCCCGGTGTCTGGCGCTCCGGCCCGACCTTATCTTGTGCGACGAGGTTTTCTCCGGCCTGAGCATGAGCGAAATGGCGAGCATGGTGCCGCTCATGGAAAAACTCCAGATGGAAGGAATCACGCTGATCATGGTTGAGCATCGCTTGAGAGAGCTCTTCCGTCTTGCAAAACGTGTCATGGTCCTCAACTTTGGCTGCAAGATCGCGGAAGGGACTGCAGAGGAAGTGCTGGCAACCAAAGAGGTCAAAGAAGCGTATTTCGGTTCCGAAGAGGAGGTCATGAGCCATGTTTGAGGCACGAGGGCTCATGGTCTTCTACGAGAACATGCTTGCCCTGAATAACGTGAGCATCGCGTGCGGCGAGGACCAGATCATCGGCGTGTTCGGAGCGAACAGCGCCGGCAAGTCCACCCTCATGTACACGCTGTCGGGCATCATGCTCGATATCCAGAAAAAAGAGGAAATGGCCGGCGGCGAGCGGATCACCATGCGCGGAGAGATCATGTACAACGGCCGCGACATGATGCATCTCAAGCCGTCCCAGCGAGCCAAGGCGGGAATCGTGCTCTGTCCGGAGAGGCGTCGCATATTCCCTGAAAGCAACGTCTTGGAGAACCTTATGATCGGCGGGTACCTGGCCGATTCCCGGCAGACAGCGGACACATTGGCGTACGTCTTCACGATCTTTGCTCCGCTCAAGAGGTTGTCCAAGCGACTGGGCGGCTTCTTGAGCGGTGGCGAGCAACAGATGCTCGCAATAGGAAGGGCGCTCATGGCTCAGCCTAGGCTCTTGCTGTTAGATGAGCCGCTCCTGGGCCTCAGCCCGGTGATTCAATATCTGCTGGCGAAATCGATCAAAGAAATACGAGACCAGCGACATACGGCTATCATTGTATCCGAGCAGTATGCACGGCCGGTCATGCCCATAATCGATTATGGGTACATCCTGGAAAACGGGGCATCGGTCGTGGCAGGAACCAACCGGGAGCTCATGGACAATCCCGACGTTCGATCAGCCTACTTTGGCAGCTAAGGAGGAGGCGGGCAATGGGGACTGAGCTGACCTTCACCCGCTTCGAAGAAGCGTGTGTCACATACCCTGATAACACGGCAATCGTGTTTCTGGGAGACAAATTCACCTATCGAGAACTCAAGGACAAGGTGGATCGTTTCGCCACGGCCTTGACCGGACTGGGAATCAAGAAGGGCGATCGATTGATCGTGTATTTGTCGAACTCCGTGCAGCTCATTATCGCTTTTCTTGCGGCTCAGAAGATCGGCGCGGTAGTGGTGCTCGTCTCGCCGATCTATACTTCCCATGAGCTGGAGTACATGATCGCGGACTCCGGCGCTGAGACCATCGTCTGTCATGACACGAACTTCGGGTATGTACAGGAACTTCTGCCAAAGACCAACCTCAAGAATGTGATCGTAACCAATCTTCTGGATCTGGTCTCGTGGCCCAAGCGCGCAATCGCCACGCTGCTGGACAAGGTCCCACGAGGAAAGGTTCAGCGAGGTCCGCAGATCCGCACCTTTCGGAGTCTGCTCGCTTGTGCACCCTCGCCTCCAACCGTCGAGATCGATCCCATTAAGGACCTCTCGTACATCCTCTACACCGGAGGCACCACAGGATTTCCCAAGGGCGTGCCTGGGAATCATTGGGGCCACACATCATACGTGAACGACATCACGGACGTGGTCTTCAAGGACCATCTGCTCCGCGGTCGAGACGCGTACATAGCGATCAACCCGCTGTTTCATATTATGGCTTTGGGTCTGTTCTTAGCAGTGGGATTAAATGTGGGCAACACCACGGTGCTTATGCCCATGCCGCAGGTGGATGCCATTCTGGTGGCCATCCAACGCTATGGAGTCCGATGGATGCTGGGTGTCCCGGCCCTGTACCGCATGATACTGGAAAACGATCGGCAGGATACGTACGACCTGAGTTCCCTGCGCTACTGTTACTGCGGCGGAGATGTGCTCCCGCGAGAAGTCCTCTTGAGGTGGAAGGAACGCGTAGGCGCGCCCATATACCAAGTATATGGTTCCACTGAGGCCGGACACGTCACCTATTCCCGGCCGGAAGCAGGAGAGCCGCCTCCAATGTCCATAGGCGAGCCCTTGCCCTCAAGGCGAACCATCATCATAGACCCGGAGACCATGAAGGAAGTGCCTCAGGGCGAAGTGGGTGAGTTACTGGTCACGTCGGAGAACACAATCAAGCATTACCTTAACAAGCCGGAGGAAACAGCTAAGTCCTTCGTGGCGCTCAACGGGACGGTCTACTATCGTACGAGCGATTTTGTCCGCGCCGGGGATGACAGACAGATATACTATGTAGAGCGGTCCGCGGACATCCTCAAACACAAAGGATATCGAGTCTCCGCGTCTGAGGTGGAGGCCGTGCTCCAGGATCATCCGGTGGTAGTCGGCGCGTGCGTTATCGGGGTTCCTGATCCGAAAGTTGGAGAGCGGGTCAAGGCAATCGTGGTGCTCAAGGACGACGCTAAGGGAGTGGGGGCAGCAGAGCTGATCAACTTCTGCCGGGGTCGTCTCGCACCGTACAAGGTGCCGTCGTACATTGAATTTCGGGACATGCTCCCGAAATCCAAAGTCGGGAAGCTCCTGCGCCGAGAGATCCGTGACGAAGAGTACCGTCGGCTCGACAAGGACACTCCGGCTCGCTCAGGCTAGAGCCAACATGGCAGATCCCATAGCCCCTCCTTGTCTGAAGGGGAAAACGTCGATATTCCGGGGGGAACCATGAATATCCGACGCATAATTGAGATAGTTCTTACCCAGGTGATTTTCGCCCTCTTCCAATGGGCGGCACATGCCGCGCACGGATGGCTCGCGCTCTTGGGAGCATGGGGACTCATTCTTGCGCTTACATGGTTGCAGGAAGAGAAGACCCTGCCTCTGCGAATTGTGCAAGCCGTGGTTCAGACCGGCTGGCTTTTATTCCTCTTG
>JBMOME010000357.1:0-30123 GCA_049323095.1 Thermodesulfobacteriota bacterium | reverse complement strand
CGATGCAGGTAAGAAAAGGTGGAATAGGTCATGGGGTCACCGAGCGTTACGAACGCCGCGTCCAGACCTGAACCCAGGATTTCCAGTGTACGCCTGGCGTTGGCTTCCCATGCGGACACGAGCGCATCCTTGTCTTTGGTCATGGGAAAGGCGAGCTGTTCCACCTGCGCATCGGGAAGATGCTTGAGAACCACATTTTCAGCGAGACTGTAATCGTTCTTTGATGAAGCCGCTGCAAAGATATGTGGAACCTGCTTGAGAATATTGAGCGCCTTGACGGTTATCAGGTCAGGATCGCCGGGACCTACCCCAATTCCGTACAGGACACCAGGTCTGGTTGACATATGATCTCCTCGCCACTTCTCTGATTCGTACAATTACCCGATCCGGTTCACGGCTATTCGCTCAGATCAATTCCATAGATCAGGGTGTAGGAACCGGGCCAGCTGAACCACAGCCTCCACTCCGCGAGGCCCAGGTCGAGAAAAAGCCTGCTCGTCCACCACGAGAACGCGGTTGCGCTGCACCGCGGCCAGCACCTGGAAATGCGGTCGTTCCCCAGGGTCGCTCGGATTCTGGTTCATGGGCCCGCGCTGCACTACGTAAAAGTCAGGGTTGGCCGCTATGAGCGCTTCCATATTCAAACGCACGAGCTTCTTGTTTGCATCGATGCAATTGGCGCCTCCTGAACGCCGGATTATGTCGTCAACTATGGATCCCTTACCTGCTGCGAGCAGGTTAGGATACCTCACTTCAAAGAAGACCTTGGGCCGTTGTCGCACGTTGCGGAGTCTCCGCTCCACATCATCTAGTGTTCCTTTGAGAGCGCCCACAAGCACTTGCGCCTTTTCTTGCTCTCCAGTCAGTACACCGAGCCGGAGTATTACCGAAAAGAGATCCTCAAACCCCTGCGGGTTGAATACTGCAACCTTGAGCCCGTGGGCTCTGAGTTGATTTACCGGCGCCATTGCCTCGCGACGGCCAGCGCTCTGAAGGATCAGATCCGGCTTCAGGCCAAGGACCATTTCCACGTTCGGCCGCATGTGAGTCCCGATGCTCGGCCGTGTCGCTATGGACGGAGGAGTCGCATCCGCCTTTGTCCGGCCCACAATCCTCGATTCCAGTCCCATGGCCGCCAGGATCTCGTTGTAAGCACCGTAGAGCGCGATGATCCTCTTGGCCGGAGCTTGCAGCTCGACCCGGTTCCCGATATCATCCACGATCGCAAGGTCATTCGCCTGTGCCCGGCTACAGAGGACCGGCACTAACACAAGAACGACCGCGAGGCACAAAGTGGGCTTGAGGAGTCCCGGTAACCGGATGAGAGCCGACCCGAATCTCCGTCTCGTAGATGTCGGACAAGTTCTTGTCATTGAAAACGTCCTCGGTCGGGCCGTCCAGAACCACTTGCCCGTCCTTGAGGAAGATTAGCCGTGGACAATAGAGCGCGGCCAAGTTCAAATCATGCATCACGCACACGAGCGTCATGCCTTGGCGGTTCTTTTCGCTAAGCAGATCGAAAACTTCCAGCTTTCGCGCCACGTCGAGGTTCGATGTGGCCTCGTCCAGTAGTAAGATCCGAGTCTGCTGGGCCAGTGCCCGCGCGATGATCACCATTTGGGCTTCACCGCCGGAAACCTCGTTGATCATGCGGTGGGCCAAGTGGGCCGTACGAGTTTCTTCCATCGAAGTGAGGGCCGCTTCCATATCATGTGTCGAATAGTCGCCCCACCCCTGCATGTAGGGGTATCGACCCATGAGAACTAACGAGAGGCATTTGAATCCGAAAGAAATCTCAGCCCGCTGAGGCACTGACGCGACTTGTCTCGCGATCCAGCCCGGGTTGCGATCTTGGATATCTTCTCCCGCCACCCGGACGGTCCCGGAGTTGACCCCGATCACGCCGCTCAAGGCAAGCAGTAGCGTCGTTTTGCCGCTTCCGTTGGGCCCAAGAATACCTGTCATCTCGCCTGGTTGGATGCGGAGGGAAATCCCTTTGAGGACCTCCTTCTGTCCGTATCCGCATCGCAAGGCCAACGTTTCAATCAAGGCTGCGCAACTCCTTTTTACTCTTGAGCAACAGACAGAAAAACGGGCCCCCAAGCAACGCAGTAACAACTCCAACCGGCAATTCTTCGCCGGCGGGGAGCGCAGTCCTTGCCACCACATCCGACCAGGTCAGAAGAATCATCCCCAGCAACCCTGAGAGGATAAGTAATCGGCGATGCTCCGGTCCAATGGTGATACGCACCAGATGCGGCACGATCAGACCCACAAAGCCGATCACGCCGGAAACCGATACTGCAGCCGCGGTGAGCAGGCTCGCGCCCAGGAGTATACGCATCCGCACGCGGTGCACGTCCACACCAAGTTGCCGGGCTTGCATGTCTCCCAGAGTGAGGAGATCCAGTTCATGAGCGTGGGCGCCCACCAAAATCAGGCCCGCTACAGTATAAGGCAACGCGAATCCCACATGACTCCAACCTCGGCCCTGAAAACTTCCCATCACCCAGAAGACGATGCTCGAAACAGACTCCTCATCCAGCGATTTGAGCAGCGAAATCAGCGCGGCAAGGAATGTGGCCACCACAATTCCCGCCAGCACCATGGAATCGCGCCTAAGTTGCCCGTCGACTCGCGCCAGGGCAATTACCGCGGCAAGCGCCGCAACTGCACCTCCAAGAGACGCAAGGGGAAGAAGGCCCATTCCCAGGGTCGCTCCTGCCCCCAGGCCGAAAAAGATGGCCATTGATGCTCCAAAGGCCGCTCCAGTGGACACTCCAATGGTAAAGGGATCGGCGAGAGGATTCCTGAGAATCCCCTGGAACGCAGCCCCAGCCACCGCAAGAGCCAGGCCCACCAGTGAAGAGAGACATATGCGGCTCAGCCTGATGTGGAACACCACCACAGTGGAAGTGGCATCTGTCGCAGACTCGGAACTAAGGCCCAGACCTGCCATGATCGCGTTCCACACCTCGGTCGCAGACAGCTCAACTCGGCCCAAAGTCGCCGCAAGAAACACGGAAACCACGATTGCGACGATCATCCCGCCCAAAGCAAGATGGAACCGCCGCCGGAAATGCGCTTCCCGGCGTCTGATTTGCTCTCTAATTGCCTGATCCGTTGTCACCGTATGCATCCGACTTCGTGGCGCAAAACAAAGGCCGACTTTGGTGCCGCTGAGTTTCGTCGCTTCGAAAATCCCCCTGTATCCCCCTTTAAAAAAGGGGGAAAAAAACGGTGCATGCCCCCGCTTTTCCAAAGGGGCAAGAGCAGCTCATACCCCCCTTTCCTAAAGGGGGGCAGGGGGATTTTCTGCGGGACAATTGAAGGCATACTCGGCCGTACGTTTCCGGATAACCGGGCAGTGCTACGGCATTCACCTATTTCAGGCGATCGTACGCCGTGCGGATGTTGTCCACCCAGATGTTGACCACCTCAGGCATCTCGCCGGTGCCTTTCAGCTCGCATTGGACCTGGATTCCTTCAGCTTCAAGGATGCTCTTCCAGCTCTTCTTCTCATCCCCGCACATGTCATTGCGGGCATGGTCTCCGGCCACCAGCATGAGAGGCATCAGGTAAGCCTTCTTGACACCCTTCTTCTTCAATCCAGGGACAAGATCTTTCAGTTGCGGTTGCCCGGCAACGGTCGCAACAAACGCGTTTGAGTCAATTCCCTGGAGCCAGTAATTCATGGCCGCGTAAGCCGCATCAGCAGAGTGATGCTCGGAACCATGTCCCATCAGAATAACTGCGTCCTGGGGTCTTCTGCTCTTGGGAACATGATTGAGCACTCCTTTTGCCACGGTTTCCATCTTTTCTCGTGACGTGAGCAAAGGCCATGAGACCACGAGCTTCCGGCCATCTGCGCCGCTCATGCCTTTGAACGCCTCCACGTCTCGATACAGGTCGTGAAATTCCTCGCCAGGAACCGTATGGAGTGACGCCACCACAATGTGCGTGAAACGCTCGTCCAGCATCCGAGCCAGCGCGCTTGCGGGGTCATCCAGGACTTTGCCTTGTTTGCGCAGTTTGTCCCGGATCATCTTGGACGTGTACGCCCACCGCACTTCGACACCGGGAAAAGCTTCTTTGACTCGGGCCTCGATTGCGTCAAATGCTTTGGTGGCTTCGGAAACGCTGGTCCCAAAAGCTACCAATAATATCGCATCCTTGGTAGCAGGTGCTTTGCCATGGTCAGACTTCGTGGTTCCACCGGCCACAGTCCAAGCCGGTAACAAAACGGCCCACGCCACGATGAACCCAATCCATACCAGCTTCTTGATTGCCATTAGCCGCTCCTTTTCACACTGTGAATTGCAGCGCGACCGCTAAGCGGCCGCGGATGCGGCCCCAATACGCGGCGCGTCCCACGCCGCCGGGGAGCCATGTGTTTCGCAATCCACCGAGAAGAACGGCAAAGCAGATATCCTCTGTAGGGCTGTCCAAAAACGGGAAATGCCGAACAAACAAAAAATCCCGAGGCTTCAACAGCCCCGGGATTGCCCTTTTCTGCTCCTCGGAAAGCCTTTTGGTCTTTACCAGTTCCCCTCGATGGTACCAGACCCAATCTTTGCAGGCAGGTCTTCTGGCTTACGGA
Source organism: Thermodesulfobacteriota bacterium (assembly GCA_049323095.1). Lineage (GTDB taxonomy): Bacteria > Desulfobacterota > Desulfomonilia > Desulfomonilales > Desulfomonilaceae > VGSG01. The sequence continues at coordinate 25,523 of JBMOME010000357.1, read as the reverse complement.
TCATCCTACTTGCCGCGCCTTCCCGGGCTGTTACGCCCCCAGTGGCTTTGAGCAGCTTTCGTACCCGTTTACAGCGGCGGGCCCACTCCTGACTTTCACAGGATTCCCTCTTCATCCGCGTTTGCGGAACCTGCAAAGCTTTCTGTTATCCTCTCATAACACGCGGCACGTGTCCAGCCAAGAGCAGACACAACATCAGCTCGCTCCCAATGCCGCGCACACAGCACGCACCAGGAGCTCGACTTCTGAGAACCCCGCGTCACAATCTTCCGCAGGTCTCCGGATCATAACCACCCTACACCCGCACCGTTCGGCAGCCTCAAGCTTCTCCAGAGTGCCGCCTGCAGGACCGCTGTCCTTGGTCACCAGAACACCAATGTCGAATTTCGTGAGCACTGCGATATTCTCTTCAACGGAAAACGGACCTCGACCAGTCACGATGTGCTCGGGTTCAATCCCGGCAGCTCGGCAGGCCTGTATGGATTCGGATTCCGGCAGCACCCGCACTATCAAAGGAACCCCGCGGTTGTGGCATGATTCCACGTACATGCGCAGATGCTTCGAGCCGGTGGTCAACAAGACTGCGCGGCCGTACGAAGCTGCCAGCTCGGCCGCGTGCTCATGGTCAATCGCGACGTCTACGGCATCGGCGTCGTACGGTGTTGCCTCTCGGGTCCATTTGAAATACGGCACTCGCAGCTTATCTGCGACCCGCCGCGCGGTCTCATGTGCCTGGACCGCATAGGGGTGGGTTGCGTCCACAATAGCCTTGATCCCCCGCTTTCGGACCAACTCCTCTAGTCCCGGTTCGTCCAGCGGACCAGTCACGCGTTCGATGGCCGGATGGCTGCCTATGTTCAGCGGTAGGTCCGTGACGGTAGAGACCAAAACACGCAGAATTGCTGCTGCGAGCGCCTCAGCCAGAGCCGCGGTTTCGCTCGTGCCTCCGAGCAGCAAGATCATACTCGGTACCCGCGTGGCGTAACCAGCCATCCGTCAAGCAGCTTGGTGATGGAGTTGGCAATAATCACGACGGATCTCATGGTGATATCGAACTCCCGGAAATGGTCCAAGTCCGACACAATGATCTCTTCCTCGTCAGTGCCGACCGAAGTCCCGATCCCCACCGGCGTTGCCCCTGTTCGATAGCGCAGGAAGATTTCCGTGGCCTCGTCCAGTTGTTTCTGTCGTTTCCGGCTCTTCGGGTTGTACAGGGCCACCACGAGATCCGCGGCTGCAACCGCCTCCAAGCGGCGCTTGATGACTTCCCACGGAACAAGGAGGTCACTGAGGCTGATTGCTGCGAAATCGAGCATGAGCGGAGCACCTAATCGAGCCGCGAGCGCGGTCGCGGATGTCACTCCGGGAATTACTTCGATGGGCACCGCTATACGTTCCTTGTGCGCCAGTTCCAACGCAAGACCTGCCATACCGTAAATCCCCGGATCGCCTGAAGAAACAAGCGCTACCGTATCGCCGTTCTCTGCCCTACGAAGAGCTAACATGCATCGGTCGACTTCTTTGGTCATTCCGGTTGAAAGCAGCTCTTTGCCTTGGGTCAAGTCCTCTATGAGCTTCAAATAACGGCTGTATCCCACCACGACTTGAGCGCTAGCTATCGCGGCCTCTGCTCGTCGTGTTCTGTCCAGGGGATTGCCCGGACCTATCCCTACGAGGAACAGTTTTCCCGAGCCACCGCGATGGTGATCCCGTGGTGGCTCTTTTTTGGTACGAGTAATGTTGTCCTCCTACCTGCGAGCAAAGCAGCCGGTTCAGCCACCGCGGGCAGGTTTACCTTTTGCTGCACCCAGTCTGAGCGTTGAAATGCCCTCTTACAAGCGCGGATTTCTTCCGACGAGATGAACCTCAAGGGAATGCCCAGCTCACGGGCAGCCTCGAGCAGTCCGGCCTCGTTTGCTTTGATGTCCGCGCTTGCAAGCAGCCGGACCTGGTCGAGTCCCAGGTCCGCGTCTGCCAGCACGACCTTGATCGCTTCCACGATCCGTTTGGACGCGGTTCCCCGTCGGCAGCCAATTCCCACAACCAGGTTCTTTGATGCTTCGGTGGTCGTGGTGACAATCGGTTCCGCATCAATCAAGTTGGCAACTTGAAAAGCCAGATCGTTGGCGCCGCGTTCGTGACCGCTCAAGAGGCTGATTGCGAACCGTCCGCAAACATCCACCACTACGACCGCTGGATCCACGGTCTTGTGCTTCAACAAAGGCGCGATAGCTCGAACCGCCACGCCGCAAGGCGCGATGTAGACGAGTCCTTCAAACCGGTCAAAGATCTCTTCGCTCAAGTTGAGAATGCTCTCGAAGCGCTCTCCTAGAAGCGCTGCTTCCACGGATGTGTGCAAGTAAACCCGTGCTTCCGGAAATCCGTCAGCGATATGGTCGGCAACTCGAGCGCCCTCTGCTGATAGCGTAATAAGCGCTATCTTCATGACGGCCGTCCCTCGCGGAACCCATGCGAGAAAGCCGGGTCATAGAGCTTCGAGTCCGCGGCTGGTTCGGCAAGCGCGTGCCCCACCAAAATAAGCGCGGTCTTAGTGATGCCCGCGGCCCGGGTCTTGTCCGCGATGTCTCTCAGCGTTCCTCGAATGACGATCTGATCCGGCCACGAGGCTCGGTATATGACCGCAGCCGGACAATCGGTGCCATAGTGGGCTTCGATTGTCCGAGCCGCTTCAGCCACCTTGTCCGCTGATAGAAAGATACACAAGGTGGACTTGCTCTGTGCCAGACGCTCTAGACTTTGTCCTTCCGGAACGGGAGTCCGGCCGGGCATCCTGGTGAGGATTACCGTCTGTGCGACTCCCGGCGCGGTAAGTTCGGTCTTGAGCGCAGCAGCGGCTGCCTGAAACGAGCTCACTCCAGGGACGACTTCATACTCAATCCCAAGCTCGTCCAATCGATGCATCTGTTCCTTGATCGCGCCGTATAGTGAAGGGTCTCCGGAATGCAGACGAACAACGTCGATGTCGCGGTCTCGAGCGTCGCGGAACAACCCTGTCATCTGATCCAGGTCCAGTCGAGCGGAATCATGCTTCTCCGCGGAGTCCGGGATGAGCCTAAGCACATCAGGACTCACCAGCGATCCCGCGTACATGCAGATGCGGCACGTCGTGAGGAGGCGGTGGGCTTTTATGGTGAGCAGCTCCCAATCACCCGGGCCCGCGCCCACGAAAAACACTTTCATGGAACGGTCTCTCCTTTGCCGTGAACAAGGATCACGGCCAAGTCACCTGGTCCGGGCTCTGCCTTGGACATACTGCTCAGGTCCGGCTCGATTCGTTGCCCCGGGAGACCTGCCCTGGAGACGAAGACCGCCTGCTGAATGCGACCAGTGCGATCAAGCAGATCCAACACACGCCCGAATCTCTTGCCTATCTTCATGAGCACGACCGTTCCGTCTCCTGCGAGAGCCTGCTCAAGGGTTTCCAGGTCGTCCGCGGTCGGGACTATGGTCACCCTGCCCTTCCCTTCGCCGATCGGGAATTCACTGAGCGCGGCCGCAGCGCTGTACGCTGCCACACCCGGAACCGTAACGACTTCAAGATCGGGAAGCTGCTTGCGCAACTCTCTCAACAAGTACACATAGGTGGAGTAAAGCAAAGGGTCTCCAAGAGTGAGATAACAAGCGTCAGCGCCGGTGCACAACACAGTCGCCACCTGCGAAGCTCCCTTTGCCCAACGGGCGCTCAGATCGGTCCGATCCGCAGTAATCGAAAACCCAATCGTGACAATTTCCGCGTCCGGCCTGAGATGAGGTCTGGCTATTGAGAGCGCGAGGCTCTCACCCGCTTGGTCGGAAGCCGGTGCAAAGATATGCCGGCATTGCGACAGGATTTTCGCAGCCTTAAGCGTTACTAGCTCGGGATCTCCAGGGCCCACGCCGATACCGTAGAGCGTTCCTAGTTTCATGCCATTAGGCTCGCCTTCACGATGATCACCACAGCTCTGGATCGTATCTCCAGGCCGGCCAGCTCTTCGCGGCTTACTTCTCTGACCCGTTCGTCGGGGAGGGTCAAATCCTCGCAAATAAAGACCCGCCGATCATCCGCCAGGTCCTGGATCATTTCCGCTATCCAAGCGGCAGATTCCTTCCGGCCGGTAAGCACCGCAATGGAGTCGAACTCCCTAGCGAGATCCATCCGCTCTCCGCCGGGGCTTTCTTTGTGAGCGCTGAGCACGAGGGCGTTTTCCCAATCGAGCCCGATACGAGCAAAGGCTGTCTGCACAGAGCTCACACCAGGTATGAGCTTGCAGCAGTCTCGACCGAAACGTCTGACCACCTGCCGTGACAGACTGTACAGTCCCGGGTCGCCAGTGACCAGTACCGCCACGGATTTCGTGCCCAAGAGCTCTTCGATGCGATCGAGAGTCTCTTCTGTCCGCGTTGCCAATGGGATGCGCTCGGCCGCGGACTCAGAAAATAAGCGCAGTAGCCGATCTGCCCCAACCAAGACCTCTGCTGTGCGTATCGCGTGCAGAGCTGCAGGAGTCAGATAGTCAATCGATCCCGGGCCACAGCCCACTATGGTGATGGTCTTGCCCATGGACTCAAGTCTCCGTGGACGCCGAGCGCCTCGCCCTTCATGTTCACCAAAAACACGGACGTCGGGAATCGGCGCCTCACCCGCTTGGACACTGCCTTCGCAACCAAGCCGGCAAGCGCATCGCCTACACGCCTGCTCTCAACGCTAGGAAGGCTTGCGAAAAGTCCTTCCACGGTGGTCGCGCTTGCAACACCCCCGCCTATGAGTTCCTCTGCGAGCTGCGTGACCATAGGTACCGCACTCTTCGAACGTGAGGAATGCGTATCCCAATCGCTCGCGGCCAATTTGGCCAGCTTTCCGGGATGGCCGAGCACCAGCAGGTTCCGGAAATCGTATTGCGCTGCTTCGTCCAGCATGAAGCCCCATTCATTGCTGACTTCAACTACTTGCTCGGGAGCCAGCCGAAAATGTCGCCGGGCCGCACGTTCGCCGATACGTCCGGGAACCAGGACAGGAGCATCTATCGCGGATGCCTTGGCCACGCTCAACGCGCACTTCAGCGCGTCGCGCAGAGCAGGCACGCTGAATGGCCTGACCAGGCCGGACGTTCCAAGGATCGAGAGCCCTCCCACGATACCCAGCCGGGGATTGAATGTCTTCTTTGCCAGTTCCTCGCCGTTTGGTATGGAAATGGTCACCACGACGCCGCGTCGGGTCACATCTCGAACAGCCTCGCGGATCATCCTTTGCGGAACCGGGTTGATCGCAGGCTCACCCGGTGGAACCGACAAGCCGGGCCTTGTGACGATTCCCACTCCTTCGCCGGCTTGCAAGGCAACTTCGTCTCCCTCAATCCACGAAACCACAGCTTTCACAAGCACACCATCAGTCACGTCAGGATCGTCACCCGCGTCTTTGCGCACCGAAGCCCACGCTGTGGCGCCTTCTCTGCCGCTCTCAGCCACACAAAGCTTCACGGTCTGCCCGTCGGGGAGTCGAACGTCAACGTCTTTCGGAGCCGAAATTCCGGCGAGGATCATGCTTGCGGCTTTGGCAGCCGCGGCCGCGCATGTCCCTGTGGTGAAGCCCGTTCTCAGTCTCTTGCTCAACGTGTGTTCCAGCCGGCTGGAAATCGGTAGTGAAATATATCACAGACTTACCGACGTGTCGCCATCACGGTTGAAGCGCTTGTAAGCACTTAGTTCCCAGTAACGAACGACTGTCATTGTGACCCCGCTGAAAAGCGGGGGAAGCAATCTCAGCGCTCATGGTCCGAGATTGCTTCGTCCCCCGGATCACGTCCGGGGTCCTCGCAATGACAGAAAGCAGCAAACTCTCTCGCGTAACCAAGTCATAACAAAAGCTTCTTCAACGTTCAGCCAATGAACAAAGCGCGTGCAGAGCGCTTACCGCCAAAGTGCTGCCACCCCGGCGGCCTGCAACTGCCACAAACGGAACGTCCAAGCTCATAAGCTCTTCCTTGCTCTCGATCACGTGGACGAAACCGACCGGCATAGCTAAAACCAGGGCGGGTTTAATCCCCTCTTCCACAATCATGCGGTTCAGTTCCAGCAAGGCTACCGGCGCGTTGCCGATCACCACAATGCAATTGTGGAGTATCGGTTGGGCTTTCCGAATCGCAAAGAGTGACCGAGGTAGACCGGCAGCGCGGGCCGTGTCCGCCACGTCATCGTCTGCCACATAGCAGGAGATCTTATCGTCAGAGTAATTTGAGTTGACCCGTTGGAGTCGCGCCATAGAGAGCCCCGATCGAATCATGTTTGAGTCCACATAGATAGGTCGAGCTGCCCGCAGCGCAAGAAGAGCGGACTCAAGGGCATCGGGCGAAAACCGCACGGATTCCAGGAGCCCAAAATCCGCGCTGGCATGGATCATTCTTCTCACCACAGTCCACTCAGTTTCCCGGAAACCGTGATCTTTGGTCTCACGATCGATTAGGTCAAATGAAAGGGCCTCAATGGCCTCACCGCTCAAAGGATTTTCATACAGATTATGGATGAATGCTTTCGTCGTCATGGTGTTTCCCGTTTGCGAGTTCCCGAAGACTGCCCATTCTTGCCTCGTCACCTCACTGCGCTTTCAAACCAGGCATTTGTCGGGGCCGCGGGTTGGGGATCTCCTGAACGTAGGTCCGACGGCTTTGCGTCGTCCGAAGTGAAGGAGATCCCCGGCCCGCCACAGCGACAATCTCAACGTCTGGACACCGCCTTCGTGCGACAAGTGGCAACGAAGCGCTCCACGGAACCTGGCCGAGACGCAAGATGCAAATGAATGTAACTTGCAAGGGTGTTTCGGCTCTGAAAACCCTCGAATTCCTCGGCCTCACTCAGGCGTCGCTTGACACGGTAACTCGTGGTCCATCGAAGATCGGCGGTTGGGTCACCGAGCAATTCGGAATAGTGATACTCATGGCCCCTGAGCGTACTGCCCGCGGCCCCGAGCAAGGAATCGCAGGTCAGGGAAACTTCAACGTATCCCAGAGACTTGCGCCGATCCAACATCCGCACCCACTCGGGAAGCACGCCCACCAGAGGATACCGCTTACCGTCGAGAGTCTCGATCCCCTGCGCCAGGTACATCAGACCTCCACATTCCGCGTACAGGGGTTTGCCCGAATGTGAGAAACCGCGGATGTCGCTCAGCATGGTCTTGTTCGCGGCCAATTCTTCCGAAAACTCTTCCGGGTACCCGCCGCCAATGTAGAGTCCGTCCACGCCCTCGGGAAGCCTTTCGTCGAGCAGCGGCGAAAACGGGATCAGGTCCGCTCCTCTGCCGGCAAGCGCTTCCAGGTTGTCCTGGTAGTAGAAATGGAACGCCCTGTCCCATGCCAGTCCTACCCTTACCGAGGTCACAGCGTTGCCCGAACTGAGGTCTGCTTCCGGCGCCTGGATTGCAGGCACGTCCCGCAACCGCTCCATCAGAGTTTCCAGCGACCCGTGAGTTTCCAAGGTTGTGGCAAGCTGATCGAGCACCTGAGACGTGAGGATTCTAGCGTCCGCGGTCACCAGGCCCAGGTGTCGGCTAGGGAGTGACGGGATAGCTCCTCGGGGGATGGCTGCCACCAGGTCGGGAAGGCCGGCGGCTCGAAGTGACTCCGTGAGCCACATACGATGTCTGGCGGAACCGCAATGATTTGCAACGATACCGATCAGTTGGACTTGGGGCTCGAATTCGCTGTACCCTTTTACCAGCGCGGCGAGACTGCCGCCAAGCCCGTGGGCGTTTACCACCAACAGCACCGGCGCATTGAGAAGGATGGCGATTTCTGCCGTACTTCCCTTGATTCCCCCGGGCTCCGCGCCGTCAAAAAGCCCCATCACTCCTTCTACAATTGCCACATCTGCGTTCGCTGTGGCGCGCACAAACAGGTCGCGCACATATTCCGTTCCTTGCATCCAGCCGTCCAGGTTGTAGCAAGGCCCCCCTGATGCGAGAGAAAGATATGTCGGGTCCAGATAATCAGGCCCCACCTTGAACGTCTGAACCCGCAAACCTCTAGCCGAAAGTGCGCGAACCAAACCCAGCGTGAGCGAAGTCTTGCCCACTCCGCTATTGGTACCTGCAATGACAATTCTCGGGCACGATGAAATCACTTCGGATTCCCCAACTCACACGATGGACGTTCACATTGTCATGCAGATACAACGACCCGGTCGATCATCCGTATGTCACCACAGCAACGCGAACGACCCAAAAGAGCGCCAGCGTCAGAATTGCAGCGGCTAACATCAGCCGGTTTGCTTCGACGATCCGGTGCGCGTCAAGCGGCAATACTGGGTCCCCGAGAGTCTGCTTGACCGAGGCGACACCCTGGTAATAGTTGAGCCCACCGAGCCTTACTCCGAGCGCCCCGGCAAAAGCGGCCTCGGTCTGGCCCGCGTTGGGACTCGGGTGCTTCCTTCTGTCTCGCAGGAAAACCTCCAGTGTTCGCCGTGGCGGCAGACCAATCAGCGCGGCTGCCACAGGCACCAGAACCGCCGTCAGCCTACTCGGGAGAAATGCAGCCGCGTCGTCCAACCGCGCGGATGCCCAGCCAAAGCGCCGATAGCGTTCATTCTTGTATCCGAAAGTGGAATCAAGAGTGCTGATCGCCTTGTATGCCATAATTCCGACCGGCCCTGCCAGGAACGCGAAGAAGAGCGGAGCTGTCACACCATCGACCAGATTTTCGGCCACGCTTTCCACAGCGGCTCGCGCGATGCCCTCTTCGTCCAGGATATCGGTGTCTCTGCCGCACATGAGGCCGACCGCGACCCTTGCATCGGTAAGATTGTCTGCCTCCAGATTACGCAAGACCGAAGCGCTATGATTTAGCAAATCCCTTGTGGCGATACCGGAATACATAACGAAAATTGCGAGCGCATCACCTGCCCATGGGTGAAGCATTCCGGCTGTCCATACCAGCGTATATGTTGTCAGGGCAGTTATACCAACGACCGCGAGCGCCGCGATGGCCCCCGCCACCCGCGTGTTCCCAAAAGCATACCGGCACCACGGTTCGAGGAACAGGGCGAATCGTCCAATGATCTTAACGGGATGGGGAAACCATCTCGGATCACCCAGTGCCAGGTCGAGTAGGAAGGCGAGCAGGATCTGATGTTCCAGAGGCATCAGATTCTCAACAGCTTGTAGATGAAGCCCATGTCCAAGCTACCGCGGACAACGTCTGCCAGCTTATCGAAGGACGGCTCGAGATCATAGCACGCGACCACCTTGCCCAAGGCCGGAAGACCACGCCTCACCCTAAGCCGGTCGATGAACCATCTCCGGAAGCCGTCCGAGTCGAATACGCCGTGAAGATATGTGCCCCAGAGTCTGCCATCGGAAGATCGCGCGCCGGTTAGGGCGCCGTCTTCGCGCCTAATGCATGGCTGCGCGGCCGCGGTGTCGGTCTCGCCGTGGTGTATCTCGTACCCGATTACTGATTCGCCGGATTCAAGGTGTACCGCGGAAACGCGCGTCAGGGTCTTCTCCATAGCCAGCACCGTTTGGACTCCGAGTAATCCCAAGCCGGGAATGGTCTTCCGGTCGGACTCGAGCCCATGAGGGTCGGCAATAGTCACGCCCAGCATCTGGAATCCTCCGCAAATGCCTACGAGTTCGCTCTCGAAGCGGTCCGAGAGATCCAAGATTTTCCGATCAAGACCTTTGTCGCGGAGAAAAGCCAGGTCACCTGGGACGTTCTTGCTTCCAGGCAAGATCACGGCATCGGGCCGATTCAAATCGTGAGGCGTCCTGACGATCCTGACTCGAACATCGGGTTCCCGACGCAGGGCATCGAAGTCCGTGAAGTTGGAAATATGCGGCAAATCGATCACTGCTATCTCCACGTGTTCGTTCGCGGGCATGTGATCGTCAAAGAAGCCGCTCTTGAATGTGACCGAATCCTCTTCAGGCAATCCCAGATCGGACATAAAAGGAACAACGCCGACCACGGGTCTGCCGGTGTGGCGCCGGGTATATTCCAGCGCCGAATCCAATAACCCGGCATCACCGCGGAACCGATTCGCCACAAACCCTCGAACTAGCTTGCGTTCCCACTCTGCGAGGACTTCCATCGTCCCCACGAACGACGCAAAGACCCCGCCCCGGTCAATATCGCCCACGAGGAGAACCGGTGCTTCAGCATACTGGGCCATCTTCATGTTCGCGATATCGTGATGCTTCAGATTCACTTCTCCGGGGCTTCCTGCGCCCTCTATGACGATGACGTCGAATTCTCCAGCCAGCGAATCAAACGCCTGGGCAACCGCGCCAAAGGCAGTGGGCTTGTAATTGACGTAGTCTTGCACGTCCATGTTGCCCACCGGTTTGCCCATGACAATTACCTGGCTCCCAGTGTCGCTATTGGGCTTGAGAAGAATCGGGTTCATGCGCACGTCAGGTTCCAGCCGACATGCCTGGGCTTGGACCACCTGCGCGCGGCCCATCTCTCCTCCGTTGCGGGTGACGAACGAATTCAAGGACATGTTCTGGGACTTGAACGGCGCGACCCTGTGGCCGTCCTGGAGAAGGATCCGGCACAGAGCTGCTGTGAGCACACTCTTCCCCGCGTTCGATGATGTTCCCTGGAACATGATGCAGCGTGCAGGGGAACGCTTGCCGGTCCGAATGTGCTGACCCATTGCCCGTTTGAGCGAATCGACGAGGCGCTGGTTCTCCTCCGCGGTTCCTATGGCCACGCGAACGTACCGATCGTCCAACCCCTCGAAATTGCCGCAGCATCTAATGCCGATTCCGTCTTTGAGCATTCGCTCGGCAACTCCGGTTCCGGTGATACCAGGTCGTTCAAGCTTTAGTAGCAGGAAATTCGCGGTGCCTGAGTAAACTTTGATATCCGGCAGCTCCTCGAGGTGTGCTTGAAGGCGTACCCTTTGCTCCCTTACGAAGTTACGGCTCTGTTCGACGTATTTGCGGTCTCTCAGAGCCGCGCAACCCACGGCTTGAGCGATGCTGTTTACCGACCACGGTGGTTGCGCGGCTTCGATGGATCGCACCAGGCTCGAATCCGCCACCGCGCATCCCAGCCGCAAGCCGGGAACCGCGTAAGTCTTGGTGAGGGAGACGAGAACGACCATGTTCTGCAGACGCGAGGTCAGGAAGCTTTCCACGCCATCTGCGAGGTCAGCAAAGGCCTCATCGATGACAAAAAGCGTCTGAGGATGCCGAGCGGCAAGGTCCAGTATCGCTCTACGATCAAGCGGAAGACCGGTAGGATTGTTGGGATGACCGAGGAAGACGAGATCGTCTGCGGAAAGGCAGCGATCCAGCTCATCGTAATCAACGCGGAAGTCGGATTCCGCGCGCAGTAACAGTCGCTCCACATGCAGCTCAGCCAGTTCCGCTGAAGCAGCATAGTCGCTGTACGAGGGCACGGGAATAACCGCGCGTCGTTTTCCGGCTACTCTTGCCAGCAAGAAGATCAGCTCCGTCGAACCGCTGCCCGCAAGCACCTCGGCAGCAGATACTCCGAATCGGTCTCCAGCCGCGGCCTTGAGCTCCGTGCAGTCCGGGTCGGGATAGTGCACCACCCTGCCGAGCGCAGAGCTCACAACCGCCCTGAGCCACTCGGGTGGGCCCAGGGGATTGATATTGGCAGAGAAATCAAGTACCGCTTCTTCCGGCAGGCCTGACGCGGCAGCCATTCGCCTTAGGTTGCCGCCATGTTTAAATTGGTCCATAAATCGGAGCCTTACGTTGCAGTTGGCAAGGTCGATCGAATCGCTGTGAGACCTTGTTCAAGGCTATTGCACAATCAGACACTTCCGCTCACGTGTGCGATCAGGTGCCCTCTGCGGTTGATACCGCGGCCTCTTCGAATGTGGCCACTTCAGTCAATATCCTGTACGCGGCTTCCACGAAGGTCATAGCCAGCGCAGCGCCGGTACCTTCGCCCAGGCGAAGATCCAATTGCATCAAGGGCTTCTTGCCCAGGTGTTCAAGCGCGATCCGGTGGCCGCGCTCAACGCTCATGTGCGCCGCAATCATATAATCCGCGGCTGTGGGATTCAAACCGTGCGCGATGAGCGCACCGGCAGTCGAAATGAATCCGTCGATTACTACCGGTCTGCGGGCTGATGCAGCTCCGAGGATCAGTCCTGCGATACCACCGATCTCGAATCCGCCCACCTTTGCCAGCACGTCGAGCGGGTCCCGCGGATTGGGTTTGTTAACGTCAAGCGATTGCTGAATGACGGCTATCTTGTGAGTCAGTTGCTCGTCGTCAATTCCCGTGCCACGGCCTGTGACTTCCTTGGGGTCGCTTCCCGTCATAGAAGCGACGATCGCACTGCTCGGGGTTGTGTTCCCTATTCCCATATCACCTGTACCGAAGACATGGGTGGTGTCCGCGAGCGCTAGAGCCAACTCGATCCCGGACTCTACCGACTGCGTGGCCTCCTCACGTGTCATTGCCGGGCCCTCAGACATGTTTGACGTACCAGGACGCACCTTCTTCGAAATCAGCAAACCTTGCTCCACAAGCTGATCAAGATCGCTTGCAACACCCATATCCACCACCGCGACTTCAGCCTCAGCTACTCGTGCCATCGCATTAATGCCTGCTCCGCCATTGATGAAATTGTAAACCATTTGCGCGGTGACTTCTTGCGGATACTTACTCACCCCTTGGGCGGCCACTCCATGATCGCCGGCCATGACCACAATGGTTCGGTTTTCCACGTCCGGTCTGACTGACCTTGTCATACCTGCAAGATCCAGAGCGAGATCCATAAGTCTGCCAAGGGCCCAGTACGGCATGGTGAGCTGTTCGAGTCGCTCCCGAGCCTTCGACATGGCTTCTCGGTCAAGGGGTTCGATTTTCTTAATCGTTTCAGCAAGCAGTGTCATGAATGACTCCTCTTCTTGATAGTAAGCGGCTGGCCGCAGACGACCAATGTTACTTCGTCCGCAGCATCCGCGATCATCCTGTTACAGCATCCCATCAAATCGCGATAAAGGCGTGATGTCGCGTCTTCGGGAACAATCCCCATTCCTACTTCATTGGTAACCAGGATGACGGTTCCGTCGAATTGCGAGATTGCCTCGATCAGGCCTGTGCAAAGCCGTGCCACCACCTCGTCGCTTATGGGCTCATTCCTTTGAGAAGCCTCGAAAAGAAGATTGTTGATCCAGAGTGTGAGGCAATCGATTAGGAGCACGTTGAAGCTGCCTGCTCTTCGCACCACGTCAGCCAGCCGGATAGGTTCCTCAATTGTCGCCCACTGCCCTCTATCGCGGGCTTGCCGGTGTTTCCGAATCCGTTCCTTCATCTCCACGTCAATGGGCGAGCAGGTTGCCACAAATGCGCGTGCCCCTTCAATAGCTTCGGCGTACTGCAGTGCAAAGGCGCTCTTACCGCTCCTGCAACCGCCCGTAACCAAAACGACGTGAACCATACATGAAACTCCGTCTCGACTGCGATTACCGCACACTGGACAGGAGAGCCGCGAGGGAGTGGATCTTTAAACGGCGATCTTTCTGTCGCATGGGCGTTATCACTGGGTCTACCGCAAGGCACGCCAGAGGCCACGGCAGTGACTTCGGCCTAAGAGAGCGACGCGGCCTCCCGCGGCAAGAGCTGAGCATAAAGCAATACGAGATGGTTCCGCAAGCGGAAGGGAAATGAATCGTCCGCGAATGGATTGCATCTAAACGACCAGAGAGGAATGGACGGAGGTGAGGTATATGAGCCTCAAGAGTGAGTTAGCGCAAGACTTGATCAGCACTTTAGATGAGCGGATCGCTGAGCAGGACAGTCGGCCGGTAATAGAGTTCCTGCCGGACGACTTCGATCTGTGGGTCGCCTCACACGAAGATAAGGTGCGAGCCGTGTTGTGCTCGACCCCGGAGTTCGAGAGTACCCCGTTCTGCGGTTCGGGGTTCCATTGATAATTGAGGAGCTCCTCTTGTCTTAATTGGTGAAATCAATACTTGATAGGAAGTCGTCCCAGCCCGCAGTGGGTGGAGGACAAATTGCTTTGAGGCTTGTCGCATTGTACCAAGCCCTTCTTCAATGATACAGATAATGCTGCTGAAAGCGACAAGCCAACCCCAAATTGGTACAGCTCCGGAGAGGCCGCGCTCTGCGGGCGGCCGGAGGGGGTTTGTGTAAGTTTATCGCCACCTTATTATGGCCATAATAATCCTTTGACGATTCAGGGCTCAAAGACTATAATCCCGCGCCGGCGGACCTACCCTCTCACACCAGAAGATCAAGGATCCCTTCACCAGAGCACTGCGCACAATCCGCCGCCCACCATGATCCAGGGGGCCGTGTCAAGACGGAGGCGTGAGTAGGCAACAGAGCCAACAGCACTTCAATGTTCCAGGCGACAATCTGAGGCGATTCGGGGTAAGCCATGGCGTGGGGCACCCTGTCGGAGATTCTCAGGATCGTGGCATTTGTGGCTCTCGCTGTGTACTTGACGCACCGTGCCGCGCGACTGGGCATAGCACGTACCCGAAGCTGGTCTTACGTGCTCGCCGGCTTCATTGTGATCCTGGTGGGGTTAGGTTTGAACCTCGCCGACGATTTCCCTTCCTTCTATAGATACATTACTTTCGGCGCCGCCTCTTATGAATCCCTGCTCATAAACGCTGTGGTGTATCCGCTGGGCTTCCTCTTCGTCATGCTTGGAGTGAGCGACTGGGCACGCAGCGCGGCTCAGCTCAGAGAGAGCGAACGGGCATTGCAGAAGATTCGAGACGAGTTGGAACTTCGGGTACAGGAACGCACCAGGCAATTGAAGGAATCCGAACTCAGGCTTCAAAGCGTACTCAACTCCTTGGATGACGCAGTGGTGGTCGTGGACTCGAACGCCATCATAAGGGACGTCAATGATGCTACCGAGAAGATGCTCGGTTACACCAAACAGGAGGTTATTGGACGCTCGATTGAACTGTTTGACGTGGACGATGGGCGCCACGCGCAAGTTGGCCGGAAGATCGAGGAAGGGCTCGTTTTGGACGATTCCGTGAGGTTCTGCTCCCAAGCCAAGCGAAAGGACGGGACGATCTTTCCTGTGGAGCATTCGGTGTCTGTGCTCGTGGACGCTACAGGCGCGCGCGTAGGTCTGGTGAATGCGGTACGAGATATCACCGAAGTTCAACGATCTGAGGAGATCCTTCGCCAAACGGAGCGATACAAAGCGGTTGCCGATTTGGCAGGAGGCGTCGCTCATAATTTCAACAACTTCCTCCAGATCGTCATCGGCCACTTAGAACTGATGAAGATCGAGCTGACCGATGGAAGGTACGATGTTGTGCGGAAAGACCTGGATACACTTGTGAAAGCGTCTCTTTCCGCTTCCGAAACGGTACGCCGACTTCAAACCTTTGCAGGATTGAGAGACGGTGATGCCCTGACTACTTGGGGAGTCTTTGACCTAACACCTCTTCTTGAGCAGGCCCTGGACATGACCTCGTCTTGGTGGAAGACCGCGCCGGAGGTCGAGGATATCGCCATGACGCTGGAATCAAAGCTTGATCCTGGGTGCATAGTCAGAGGTGAGCGCAGCGCCCTCCTGGAAGTCATTGTGAACCTGATCAGGAACGCCGCGGAAGCGGTGATGGCAACACGAGGCGGTGAGATCAATGTGACGTGCACCCCTCAACAGGGCGAGGTGATGATTAGTGTGGCGGACACAGGGCCAGGGATTCCGGAAGAGGATCTTGCCCGAATCTTCAACCCGTTCTTCACGACAAAGGCTGCTCTGGGATCGGGTCTGGGTCTTGCCGCAAGCAAAAGGATCGTCGACAACCACATGGGCCGTCTCACGGTAGAAAGCCGGCCCGGAGTCGGTACCACCTTTAGGGTCTTCCTGCCGGCCGCGGAACAGACGCCCGACGTGGTGACCGAACTTCATCCATTGCCTCGCGATGAGCGGATCACGGTCCTTGCTGTGGATGATGATGAACGCGTGCTCGATATGCTGCGGCGTACGGGCGATTTGTCCGGATATGTGACACTTACTTCTGCGGACGGCGAAAAAGGGATTGAAGTGTTCCTCAATAATCCGGTCGATGTGGTGATCTGCGACCTGGGAATGCCGGGTATGACCGGTTGGCAGGTGGGCAAAAGAATTAAGCAGATCTGCAAGGATCGGAGCAGTCCTAAGACACCTTTCATACTTTTCACGGGCTGGGGCGGGCAAACAACCGAATCAGACAAGATGCAGGAGAGTGGTGTAGATCTCGTGCTGGAGAAACCCCTGGATATGGAGAAAGTGATTGAAACCATTCGCCGTATGGCCTTCGATTACAAGAAGCGAACCTCAAAAAGCGGGCCGTCGGGCCCGGGAGGGCCTCTGAATCCCTCATCGGAAAGAATGAAAGCGTCACAGCCTCGTTCATCCTAACCCAAGCCCGTATCAGACCTTCCATGTCACGATTGAGCAAATAGCTGCGAAATCTCGGCAAGTTCTTCTCGACGACGAATCCCTCTTGGAAATCAGGTGCGTCTTGACGCATAATGGAGTGCGACTCAGTTACGCGGCTGGACTATGAACTGCTGGTGCTGCTCTTATTCAGAGAAGCGACTCCAGCCCTCGATTCACCAACACCTGAGAGACCGGAAGGAGACCCAATGCAGAAATCCCGAGTTGCGCTGATACAGTACGAAAAGCCCCTGGAATCGGTTCGCAAGGTCGTAGACCTATCTCAGGGCCTGGAGAAGCTCCCCTCTTCGGCAAAAGTCTTCATCAAGCCCAACATCGTCTTCTGGACGCGTAAGGTCGCGTTCCCCAAGTGGGGGGTTATAACCACCTCTCGTGTTATTGAGGACATGGTAGTCTTGCTCAAAGAGCGAGGAGTAAGCCAAATAACCATTGGCGAAGGCACGGTCGTCTTTGACCCCAAAGATAAGGAAACTGCGCTTCACTCGTTCGAGTACCTGGGATACAACGTGCTGAGAGACCGCTACGGCGTGAAAAGCGTCAACGTGTTCGAACGGCCCTTCGAAAAGCTCGATCTCGGTGACGGGGTAGAGTTGAAGTTTAGCAAGGAAATCCTGGACAGCGATTTCGTGGTCAACATCCCTGTGCTCAAGACTCACGCTCAGGCTAAAGTCAGCCTGGGTATCAAGAACATCAAGGGGATGCTCGACGTCAATTCCCGCAAGAAATGCCACGCGGCAGATACTGCCAAAGACCTGGATTTCTGGATCGCGAGGCTTGCGGACAAGATACCGCCATCCTTCACCATCCTTGACGGCATATACACCATTGAACGTGGGCCTGGGCCCGACGGCAAGGCGCGCAAAAGCAATATACTCATCGGCTCCGCGGATGTGCTGTCCGGAGACATGGTTGGAGCGAAAATCCTGGGGTACGAACCGAATGAGGTTCCTCATTTGGTCCACGCGGCCAAGAACCGTAACCGGCCAATGGATCTCTCGGACGTAGAGGTGCTCGGCGCGAAGATCGAGGATTTGACATCTTTTCACGCGTACACATTCCCTTACAACGAATCTGACACTCTTCCGGTTCCCATGGAGAAGATGGGAATTAAGGGGCTCTCGTACCCCAAGTACGACAACAGTCTGTGCACGTACTGTTCCGGGCTCACAGGCGCGATCCTTACTTCCATCGCATTCGCGTGGAAGGGCGAGCCGTGGAACGACGTGGAAATCCTCACCGGCAAGAGGATGAAGCCCACTCCGGGGAAGAAGTCAGTTCTGGTCGGCAAATGCCTGTACCAGGCTCACAAGGACCACCCTGACATCGCGATGATGAAGGTGATCAAGAGCTGTCCTCCATCACCTGAAGCAATCATTACCGCGCTGCACGACTTGGGCGTGGATATCAATCCGCAGATACTCCTGAACCTGGAGACTGCCCCAGGCTTCTTCATGAGAAAGTACGAGGGAAAGCCCGAATTCGACGAGTCGTTCTTCCAGATCCGGAAGTAATAGAAACGGGGCGGCATGAACATAATCGACGTTTGGATACAACACCCTACCGGCAACTTCCTTCAGCAGCCGATGTTTGATTCTCTGCGGCGCTGGTCAGGCCAGAACTTCATTCCTGACATCCCGCTGGCCGCGACGATCGGCGCGATGGATCAGGCGGGCGTACGGATCGGGTTGGTGGCCGCGTGGTGGGGGCCTCAGGGCGCGTTGATTCACAATGATGAAGTAGCTTCCTTCGTTCGGGAGCACCCTCAACGTCTCTACGGAATCGCATCAGTTAATCTCGCGCACCCAATGGAGGCAGTCCGGGAGCTTCGACGCTGCGTCAAGCGGCTCGAATTTCGTGGCCTTCGCATTGTTCCGTGGCTTTGGGGTTTTCCGCCCGACGATCGACGCTATTATCCGCTTTACGCGGAGTGCATAGAGCTCGACATCCCGTTTTGCCTGCAAGTGGGGCACACTGGTCCTCTCATGACTTCTGAGCCGGGCCGTCCCATCCCTTACCTCGAGCACGTTGCCCTGGAATTCCCGGAGCTTCGAGTTGTCGCGGGTCATATCGGCGCGCCCTGGACCCAGGAGATGATCTTGCTGGCGAGGAAATTCCCGAACATCTACATAGATACTTCCGCGTACAAGGCTAGTCGGTTCCCGGCTGACTTCGTTGAGTTTATGCGCGGACGAGGCATCAAGAAGGTGATGTTCGGCACTAACTACCCGATGCTCACACCGGCCGCGTGCCTTGAAGGACTGGACGAGCTCGGGCTCAGCGATGAAGCCAAGGCCTTGTTCCTTTGCACCAACGCGGCCGACGTGTTCAAGCTGGAGCTAGGATCCTAAGCTGAAGGGACCGTGCGATGCGCCATCATCTTCACCATGTGCACATCTTTGCTTCCAACGTGGAAGAAACTATCGGGTTCTACCAGGAGATCTTTGACGGTGAAGTTGTCATGGACATGGAAGTAGCCGGCGCAAGGAACGTGTTTATTCGCATCGGGACCGGCAGGCTGCACCTGTACGATCAACCGCCGAAAAACCAAGGACGGGGCAGTATCCACCATTTCGGGATTCAGACGGACGACATAGCCGGGGTTGTGGAGCGGCTTAAGCTCAGGGGAGTTCCGTTGAGGAAAGAGGTCGCAGACCTGGGCGTGTGGAAATACGTGATGGTGCCTGCTCCTGACGACGTGCTGATCGAGCTTTTTGAGGTGCAAAAGGACAAGCTCCCGGTGGAGTACCAAAGCTACTTTGATTGAAACCGAATCTCCGCTAGAATGCGCGTGGAGCTCGGCTAGCCAAATGCTTTCTTTACAGAAACGGCCGGGAGAAAGGCCAACGGTCTCGGACGTTCGGCGTGAGCTCCAGGAGACGAGGACGTGTGATCAATGAGCCCCACGGTTTTCCGTGAACGCGGGTTTCGGTTTCTCTTCTTCTCTCGCGAAGAGCCACGAATACATGTTCATGTGCAGTGTGCCCACGGTGAGGCCAAGTTTTGGATTGAACCATCTATCACTCTTGCAAGGAACCAGGGTTTATCTGGCGCTGACTTACGAGTAGTGGAAGACATCATAAGGGAACGGGAAGATGATATCAGAATCGCTTGGCGTAAGCACTTCGGAGGTTGAAGTCACCAATATCTCTCGATACGGTCTTTGGCTACTGGTTGGCGAAGAAGAGCTGTTTCTTCCCTTCGACGAGTTCCCTTGGTTCAAAAACGCTCCCTTGCAAGCCATACTGAACGTCAAACGAGAGGGTCCCGAGCATCTTCACTGGCCTGATCTCGACGTGGACCTGGCTTTGGATTCCATCAAGCATCCGGATAGATACCCGCTAATTTCCAGGGTGGACACACGACAAACGGTAGGAGAAGAGCCGCGCTGAGAGGCGAAGTGCTGAAAGTAGGGCGTAGGTTCTCTCTTGCCTGGCGCCGTAAGGCCACCACACGCACGTGGGATCTTGCCTCAGGTGTGTTTGTCGCCGCGCGGATACCCGGTAGGTGGGGTCGAGAGCGCAAGACCTTACCCACCAACAGCGCGTAATTTCTCAGGCCTGCACGGAACGTGAGTACCGAAATTGCATATCAGAAGAGCTCTCGAGAATGAAGCCGATCTGTTGGCAGACATTATCCGCCGCTCTTTCCGGGATGTGGCGGAACGTTTCAGCCTTACGCCAGAAAACTGCCCCACACATCCGTCGAACCACACGATCGAAAAAGTTCAGGCTGAGCTCCGCAAAGGAATTGTCTATTACCTAGCCGAAGTTGATGGAAGAGCTATTGGGTGTGTGGCTCTTGAAAAGGCCGATCAAAACATCTTCTATCTGGAAAGGCTTGCGGTCCTTCCGGATGCACGCAAACAAGGTATCGGCGAAGCTCTTGTCCGACACGTGTTTCGGCTTGCAGCTACTGAGGAGGCCACGGCAGTCAGCATCGCGATCATCGCACAGCAGACTGAACTCCAAAGGTGGTACGAAGCTCTTGGGTTCGCCTTCGTGGAGCACAAGCATTTCGCGCATCTGCCTTTCGACGTCGCATTCATGAAGTGTGAAATAGGGAAACGTCAGCAATAGGCTTGGGCGTACCGACCATGACGAGCCGCCCATACCGAGCGTAAAACGGTGCTCATGCAAATGGAGGGGGTCAAAATGGCTAGAGTGTTGCGCTCACGATGGCTATCACGTATCGGCTTCATCGTTGCGGTGTCTGTTTGCGCGATCTTGGTGGCTGCGCAGACCGCACCAGCGATGGAAATTTCTTTTCGTAGCTTTAGCGGTTCCGCGGCAATCGGCCCTCCTGCGGATGACTTTGCTGCGAAGCTGGCGACCATTTCCGCAACGGTCCTGGGCAAAGACAAAGAGGTGAAGTTCACCAAGATCAAGCCGACTCCCGCGATTCCCAAGGACTTCAAGGGCATCGCGGCTGCAGTGGCCGCGGGAGGCCCTTTAGCAGAGGGCACGGGTTTCGACGCGGCGTACATTTCCGGGTCAGAGCTTAGCCCGGCATGGGGATTCATCTACAATTCGGGGGTTCCATTCGGCCCCAACTTCGATGAATTCATCGGGTTTCTTTACGGCAAGTCTATCGATGACGGCAAGGCCACAGGCCTCGATCAGCTTCAGCGCATACTCGACGGTGGCAACAAGAACATCGTGGCGGTTCCCATTGTGGGCAGCAGCCAGCAAGGTTCCGGGTACTTCATGCTGCCCGTGGGCGATGTGGGATCAAAGAAGGGCATCGGCCTGGCCGGATTGTGTCAGCAGACCTGGACGTTCCGATACTTGCCGCCGGCCCAGTTCGTTCTGGACCGCGCCTGTGACAACCTGGTTTCAGCAGGCACGATTCCAAAGAAAAATATCAAGTTCATAGCTGCTATTGCCGGGGGCGGGTCGCTGGTCCAGGCGGTAGAGGACGGCCACATACAGGCCTTCGAATTCGCCACTCCGCTCGACGACGTGTCCCAGCTTTTTGGACTTCCAGAAGGCAATCCCGGGACCGTGGGGACTCGGTACATGCACTTTCCC
Organism: Thermodesulfobacteriota bacterium; assembly: GCA_049323095.1. Taxonomy (GTDB): domain Bacteria; phylum Desulfobacterota; class Desulfomonilia; order Desulfomonilales; family Desulfomonilaceae; genus VGSG01. Next base: position 4,077 of record JBMOME010000357.1, on the reverse strand, counting down.
GGTTGGCACCAGCAGTTCTTGATCACATACATGATCGTCAACAAGAAGGTGTGGGACAAATTGAGCCCCGCGCAGCAGGCGCTTGTCATGAGCGTGGGCCGTGACCATGTCGTGTCGTCGTACGGCGAGAACCTGAGGCAGCAAGGCGCGAAGCTTAAGCAGATCCTCACGGCTAACGACGCGGACACGAATGCCGAAAACGACCTGGTGCTGGTGCAATGGCCTGAGAAGGATCTAGCGCTGCTCAGGGACGCGACCATTCAATTTCTGAACGCTCGGGCTTCTGATACGAAACTCAGCGAACAAGACCGGAAAGACTTCAGCACCATCCTGGAATCGCTGAGAAAGTATGTCAGCGCGAACAGCGCATACTGGAAAGTGCGAGACGTGCCCAACGCGCTTCGCTTCCAGGGTTGGGTGGCCCCTGACGGTAAGAATAGCTGGGAACAGAAGTTGAAATAGACGTTGTCCGCCGCGGACTATAGAAGACTGCGCTGAGATCTGCACCTTTGAATTGAGCGGAAACCCCCCTCTCCCTGCCCTCTCCCACTTGGGGAGAGGGTTTTCGGATTCCCCTCCCTTGATGGGAGGGGGAAAGGGGAGGGTGACTGTTGGCGCAGATTTCAATACTGCTCAATATCGTGGCCAGACGCCGCTTATTGGTGGTGGGATCTTTGCGCCTCGGCGCCGGAACTAGGCGCGATGTCCCCGGAATTGCCTAGTTGCAGCACCTTCTCCAGGGAGCCGGTCAGGTGGGGGATAACGCTTTCGACCACGATGGAGATGGCACGGCCGTCTTTTCCGGCTCGGTGGAGTTTGCCTTCGACGGTCTGGACTTCGCTGGTGAGAAGAGCTTTGGCGTACTTCACTTGAGCCCTGGGGAAAACCACCAGGTCGATCAGGCCGGTTTCGTCTTCAAGGGTTATGAAGATGACTCGTTTGCCGGATTTAGTCGGCGGCATGTGAACAATCACCAGAACTCCGGTGATGCGGACTCGCTTGCCTGAAGGGAGGCGTCGCAGCTCTTTGGCAGTCACAATTCCTTCCGCAGCCAGCCGGGGACGCAGGGCTTCCAGAGGGTGAGCCCGACAGAAGACGCTCATGGATCGAGCTTCGTTTTCGATTGTTTGCCTATTCATCCTAGTCCACGCTCAAATCAGTAGCTCGGAGGCGGCCTTTCCAGGCCCCCGGCAGGCTCGAAAGCCTGCCCCACAAAAGGAAAAGGTTTTTGTCCTCCTCAGGCCACTCAAGCTTGTGAAGCACTTCGCCAGACTTCCGGCGCCAGGCGCCATTCCGTGTCTTCGAGTGCTTCGAATGCGCCGGCCAGAGTGAGCACCTCCACGATACTGTCGGGCAAAGGGACACGTGTCAGGAAATCGGTCTCGTCACGAAACGCCCCTCTGCTTTTTCGTTCAGCCACGATTCGCCGCGCCACCGCGGGCCCTACCCCATTCACCACCACGAGCGGAACCCGGATACCCGAGCCTTCTGGCTCGTATTCCAGGCCTGAGGCATTCACGTGCGGAGGAAAGATCGGGATGCCGCGTCTCCGGGCCTCGTTCAGAATGGTCGAAGGCGGGTACGAGCCCACATGGCCTGCATTCAGGAGTCCTAGATAAAAAGCCTGTGGGTGGTGAGCCTTAAGGAATGCGCTTTGATAGGTGATATGCGCAAAAGAAGCCGCATGAGCCTTACAGAAACCATATGCGGCAAACGCGGCCACCTTCTCGAAAACATCTTCGACCACGGAGAGGCTATGACCGCGTGACAGAGCGCCTTCCACAAATCGGCTCCTGAGGCGATCCATCTTCTTTGACCTGCGATCTTTCGTCATGGCTCGGCGGAATGCATCAGCTTCCGCGTACGAGAGTCCCGCAAACACATGAGCAATGCGCAAGACCTGCTCCTGGAAGACAATTACTCCGTAGGTCTCCTCAAGGACGGGGAGCAGATCGGGATGAGGTATCTGCACCGGCTCTTCTCTGTTGCGCCTCCGCACGTACACTTGGACCATGTCTCCTTCCACCGGTCCGGGGCGAAAGAGAGAGATCTGAGCGATCAGGTCGCTAAAACGTCTCGGCAGAAGGTGACCCAGGAGGCCTCGTTGTCCGGGAGACTCCAACTGAAAGACCCCTAAACTCTCTGTGCTTTGGAGAAGCGCATAGGTCCTGCGATCGTCGAGAGGGAGTCGCTCCAAGTCGAGAGACACTCCCTTCTCTGCCAGTATTTCCAGTGACTTGCGAATAGCGGTGTGCATCCGCAGCCCCAGGAGATCAAGCTTGAGCAGTCCCAGCGTTTCTGCATCGTCCTTATCCAGTTGCCCTACCGGCAACCCTTTCGGCGAAAGCCCCACCGGAGTCCAGTCCTTGACTTCACCGGGAGTGATAAGCACACCGCCCAGATGAACCGATGCCTGGGATGGGAGCCCGGTCAAATTTGCCGCAACCTCGATGAGGCGCGTTTCTTTGCCAATCGGGGCATCCTGGAGTTCAGGGAGGTTCTCCAGTGCTTCGAGGAGGTCACGGCCTCGCAACGACCAGGGAAGGCAGGTGGAAAGCCGCTTGATCTCATGCAAAGGATAGCCCAGGGCTCGGGCTGCGAGACGCACCGCACTGCGAACCCGGAAGCTGTGAATGGTAGCCACCATAGTGGTCTGTCGAGGGAGGAGATCCATGAGATAATGAATCACCTCATCACGGCGTTCAGAGTCGAAATCCACGTCTATGTCGGGCAGATCGCCTCGTCCCTCGTTGATGAAGCGCTCAAAAAGCAGGCCATGAGCTACCGGGTCCACACCTCCCAGCAGGAGATAAACCGCCAGGCTCCCTGCGGCCGACCCACGTACGCTGTGGCGTATGCCTCCGGAACGAGCGAAGTTGACCACCCGACGCACCAGAAGGAAGAAATCCGCCAGATTGATTCGATTGATGCTTGCCAGTTCCCGGTCAAGTTGTTCCAGATAGGCCGCGGGAACTGGTCTATGTAGTTTGCCAAGTTCCTTGAAACAGACAACCGCGAGCTTTTTTGATGCTTCACGGGATTCCTGCAAAGTAGGCGGATGCAGGCGCCCAATCGGCAGAGAAAAAGATCGGCACAGATCAGCGATAAAAGCTGTATTCGCAAGAGCTTGAGGATAAGGGATGCGCCGCGCCATTTCTTTGCCGGAAGCGAGGAAGAAACGGTCATTGGGGAGCGGATGAATATCCCTGTGATGATGTTCCCGCTGAATACCCACCAGGGTCTGGTGAATCAGGTAATCCTCCGGCTTGAGGAACGTAACCAGATTCGTCGCTACCACAGGAAGCCCTAACTCATCGGCAATGCCGACGTTTTCTTCAAGAACGGCTCGGTCTCCGCCGTCTTCTGCGGTCTCATGGTTGTGCAGTACTACGAAAAGCCATTCCGGATGGTGCAGGACTTCCTTCAATTCCTTCAGGTTGAACCTGACCGCGTCCCTGCTCCGTGTTCGCCGGCGGCCGGTTCGGAATTCTCGTTCGCCTGCTAAGCAGACCAACCCTCTTGACCAGTGTTTCAGATCCTGTTTGGTGAGTGAAACCCGTGGAGCCATGCTATCGCCGAGCGCAATGGAAATGAGCCGGCACAGGTTGCCGTACGCCTCGAAGCTTGTGGCGAGCAGGGTTATGAGCGAACCGTCCCAGATGCTGAGCCGTGCGCCCACAATGGGCTGAATGCCGGCGCTTTCCGCAGCCTTGTAAAACCTGGGCACCCCGTGGAGACCGTAATCCGTTAAGGCTACGGCCCTTTGCCCTAGAGAACGCACTCTCTCAACCAGGCCCTCCGGAGTAAACGTCCCCCAGAGGAAAGAAAAGGCACTATGAACTTCCAGATGTACAAACCTGTCCATCTGCTTCTCACGACTTTCACTGACTCTCTTATTTTCAACGTAACTTCTTAAATTTACTCATCCCTCTCCATCGACGGGAGAGAACATGAGTGAGCAGCTGACTGCTCAGATACAATGCGCCTCGCCTCGCGCAAGCAAGCGCTGGAAGCGCTTGCAAAGGCTAGAAGTTTTTGGGGAGAGGTCCGGGGAGGCCCTTTTTACAAAAAGGGCCT
>JBMOME010000356.1:0-3604 GCA_049323095.1 Thermodesulfobacteriota bacterium | reverse complement strand
TCTGCGCCCGCATAGATCCTGCGGTTACGTTGTCCCATCTGTGGGTTGTGGGAGGAATTGGGCCTGGGTGGTAGACGATCCAAAGCCGGCGGCCTCTGCAGAAACGTATCTGTCAGATTCATTTTCGACGTTTCGGAACGATTTAGAACGGCCAGACCAGCGGAATGATCAGTATCGCAGTCGCGGCTATGATAAGGTCCAATGGGACACCTACTCGAAGAAAGTCCGTGAAATGGTACCCGCCGGGTCCGTATACCATCATGTTGGTCTGGTACCCGAAGGGAGTGGCAAAGGCCAACGAAGCAGCCATCATGACGGTCGCCGCGAATGGGGTGAAACTCACTCCCAAGCTTTGAGCAGTGTGCAACGCGATGGGGAAAACCAGTACTGCCGCGGCCGCGTGCGAAACCATTTCGGTCAGCACCAACGTTAGAAGGTAAATCGCAGCCAGATTCAACCAGGGATTCGATCCGGCAAGCGATGTCACACTCGATGCGATTGCTTCGGCCGCGCCTGTCTTGAGCATCGCGGCCCCCAGTGCAATTGCAGCCGCTATGGTCAGCAACACCTCGGTGTCTATACTCCGCCGCGCTTCGGTCCCGCTGACACAACCTGTCATGATCATGAATCCTGCTGCCAGCATGGCTGCCTTGACCATGCTGAGCCATTCCATCGTCGCAACCAACACCATAAGCCCCAGTATGGTCAATGCCACCCAAGCCCGCTCGTGTCTTGGCGGGCTGGAATCTTCTATGGGGCTCACAAGGTAAAAATCTCTGGAATTCCGCTGCTGCTCCACAAAGATCTCCTGGGCCTCCAGTAAGAGGACGTCGCCCGGACGCAGGATAATGTCCTCGACATTCTGCCGCAGCCTCCGCCCGTGCCTGGCGACGGCCATCACGACCGCGTCGTATCGAGAGCGGAACCGTCCCTGCTTCACGGACTGGCCTACAATGGGACATCCGGGGGAGACCACCGCTTCGATGAGCAGTCGTTCCGAGCGGGGAACATCGAGCCTGAATACCTGATCCGTTGCAGGCTTCAGCCCTTTGATCTTTTGCAGCTCAGCTACGGCCTCCGCTCCCCCAACGAAGACCAGGCGATCGTTCGCTTCCATCGGCTCGTGGGACGATACCGCGGGGATGACATGTCCTCCTCTGTCAATCTCGGCCACGTAGACTCCCGTGAAGTGGTGCAAGCCGGCTTCTTCCAAGGTCTTCCCCACGAAGCTGCCGTCAGGCTCCACCATCATCTCCATCGTGTATTCGCGCGCGCTTTCGAACTCACTTGTCGGAGTGTGTCGATCCGGAACCAACCTCATCAGAGGCACAATGCAGGCTATTCCGATTATCGCGACCGGGATGCCGACCCAGGCCGGTTCAAAAAAACCGAACGGCTTCATATTAGCCTGAGACGCAATGAGCCCGTTGACTATGAGATTGGGGCTGGTGCCGATAATCGTGCACATCCCACCCACAATGGTTGAATAGCTCAGAGGCATCATAAGGTCGGACACGCGAAGATTGTACCGCCGGGCCCATTCCTTGACCGCGGGGATCATGATCGCTACCTGCGGCGTGTTATTGGTGAAGTTGCTGATGATAGCCGTTGGTATCATCATCTTCAATTGGGCTCTTATGGTCGATCCGGAGGGCCCCAACAGCCGCTCCACAATGATTTGCGTCACGCCGGTTTGCTGCAGGCCGGCAGCCACAATGTAGAGCACTCCCACGGTCACCATACCCTCGTTTGCCAGACCGGCCAAAGCGTCTTCAGGAACTAATATTCCGGTAATCAGTAGGAGAGTTACACCTCCCATGAGCACTGTGTCCGGGCCGATGTCGGTCAGGGACAGGAATCCCAACATGACAAGCACGACGCCGATCGTAAACCATGCTTCAATAGCCATCTCGCCCCCGACAGCCCCTGGTTGGCCTAACCCATGCTTTTCACCGTTGCCGACTACGCTTGATGTATATTAGTTCACCGGGCTTACACCCCTTAAACACTTCCGGACAATTGTTGGCTTCCAATCCCAGCAATCTTCCCAAAGAATTTGCACTCACCCATAACTAGTCAAGCAAGAACAAGCAGGTGGTAAATCGAGTGCAGTAGGAATCCAGGCGCCTTTCCTCAACGCGAGCTTTCATTCCGCGAGCCGCTGCCGGACCGAAGAACTCCTTGCTCCCCCTTCCGCCGGCTCGGCCTCATCGAAGCTTTGCCGAACAGTAGAATCCTATTTGATGAATGACTGAATGAAGTCGCGCACATGGTCTTTGGTCCTGAAGATGCCGAAATGTCCTTCCAGAAGGAGATCTGCGTCTAACGCCAGAATCTTTCTGAGAGAGGCCTGATACTGTTTCTCGTCAGACAACAATGCCGGATGGATCGGACCGTGGACGTCTTGGCCGAAAAGTACGAGCTTATCGCTCAGATATGTAGTATAGACCACGGAACCAGGGGAATGCCCCGGCCAGTGAAGCGCTGTTACTCGACCGGTACCGATAGCAATTCTTGATTCCTCGCCCTGAAGTTTGATGTCGATACTCAGCGGTTTGAGCCGACTGCCATACCAGGACGCTGCGGTCACTTCCGCGTTACCGGCTTCAAGATAGACCGCATCCAATTCGTGCGCCACGATCCGGCAACCAAATTCGTTCCTCACCGCTTCCGCGCCGCCGGTATGATCGAAATGACAGTGGGTGAGCAGGAGATATTCGAGTTGCACACCAGGGCCTAAACTTTCAACAATGTTCTTCTTCAACCGCGAATGGGCTTGTCCACTCCCTGCGTCCACAAGGGCTGCCTTGTCGCCGAAGCGAATGAGATAAATAGCCGCATCCGCCGGATCGGTCAGTCCGTGGCCGCCCACTTGCCAGAGATCGTCCATGATTCTTCTGCTCAATCGCGCCTCCTGTTGTCGCGTGGAACACTGCCTTGCTCGTGCACGGGACGTGAACAACTACCGATTGTAATGGATTTGCGGAGTCAGTACCAACAAAATTGGGTGAAATTATAAATGGGTTGAGCGACGGGGAGGCTTTGCAATCGATTCTAGTCCCACTTGATGTCGAATTGGCTCAAATAACGATAGAAAGTATCACGGGAGATGCGAAGCAGGCTCGCTGCTCGCTTCTTGTTTCCCGTACATCGCTTTAGTGCCTCGGAACAGAGAGATTCCGTGATCTCGTCGAGGGTCTCGCGCAGACCTTGACCTGTGCGAAAGATCTCGTGATCCCCATATCAAGTAAGTGACGTCAACACTCGATGACGTGTGCTCGCGAGAGCTGTTGGCTTCTCATTTACTGCTTGACAAAAGGATTTTTTTTCATTACAAGTGTATCATTCGTGTAAGTGTGTGTGGATCTTAAACTCGCTGCCTTCTGGGTGACAGAGGGCGGTATGTGTTGTTTTGTGGAGGAGGGTTGAGGTATGAGGAGTGTTGTAGTTCTACTGGCTGCAGTATTCGCACTTGTAGCGGCCCCGCTCTTGGCCGGCGCACAGGTCCTTCCCGGATTGCCCGGGCTCTTCCCAAGTTTGGGTGGTGCTGGTTGCGGGATGGACCCCAAGGCCTCTATCCTGGGCGCCCCGACGGGTTATATCG
>JBMOME010000355.1:28208-30342 GCA_049323095.1 Thermodesulfobacteriota bacterium | reverse complement strand
CGCCCCCCCCCCCCCCCCCCCCCCCCCCCCCCCGCTACTCTTCCAGAAGCTCCGTACCTTCGAAACCAAATCTAGTCCTGCGATGGTGGGCGGCCTACTTTCTGGCTTTTGGCAAAGGCGTTTCGTAGTTTCTGCGAAGGCTTATGCCATTCGCGTTTTTTCATGAGCGCCAGCAAGTCTTCTTCGCCGGTGGGCTTCCCCTTCGGGGGATATTTTTCCTGAATATATTCGTATAGTTCCTGTTGTTCTCGTGGCAACATGTCTGCGTATAGACGTTCCAGGGTCTGCCGTTCGGTCTTGGTCATAGGCCCCTTGCCGATCTTCCGGGAGGCCTCCAACCACTTCTTCTGTTTTTCCGTGAGCTGATCTTCTTCCAACGGGTATACTCCTGGACCTAGAAGGTAAGCGCCCGCTCCGCCCCAGCCCGTGGAAAACTTACCAACTCGCGGGCTCGCCCGCAAGCCGTTTGCCAGTCTTGGAAGAAATTGCCGAATGGAACAAGAATTGGCGTCCTGAGACGACCATGACACGCTGAGATCTTCTTAGAAATCGGGACCCCCACCTTCGGTCTTCAGGCGAACGAGATATTACACGGCTGTTCAAGCGCTCCGTTCGCGATGAACCACGTCCCACACCGCGTCTGGGTGCTTGGCGGCTACTCGCAGCAGGATCTGCGCAGGGCCTTTGGGTATTCGGCGACCCTGCTCCCAATTCTGGAGCGTCTTTACGCTGATACCGAGGAGCGAAGCGAATTCTTTCTGAGATATCCGGTATCGGGTCCGGATGCGTTTTACATCGGGCAAATCCACTTCAAAAGTGCGGGAAGCTTTAGTCCGCCCACGCAGGATGGAGGCCCCCTCGCGCACACTTGTCAGAAGTTCTTCAAACAGTTCTTTTTTCAAGGGTATTCCTCCGCCTTGATCACCGCAAGCCCGAAACAAGTACCCCGAGCCGCGTAAGTGATACGCCAATGGCGGACCTATGTCAAGAAAGACCAAAACCTTTCAATCTCGATTCCACATGCTAAGATGACCCGAACATGCCTGCGAGTGGGTCCATGCAATTGGTTGTCACCATTGACGTTGAGGAAGAAGGGCTTTTCAGCGGCGCATACGATGCCAAGGATGCGCCCGTGGAGAACGTGCCTCACCTCACTCGACTCGATCCCATCTTGAGAGAGTGGGGAATCAAACCTACTTTGCTAGTAACGTATCGGGTGGCTGAACACAAGCCACACCAGGAGCTTCTGCTTTCGCTTAGGGACAAGTGGCGCGGGGAGATCGGCGCGCATCTACACCATTGGAATACCCCCCCTCTTGAGTCGCTGCCTTATCCGCAGCCGGTTCCGTCTGAGTTGATGCCCACTGAACTACTGGAGGCGAAGACTGCGAGCCTCTTGGAAGCATTGGGCCAAATGAGCGTCAAGCCCGTTTCATTCAGAATGGGGCGCTTCAACCTCGGTCCCAAGATGCTGTCGATTCTGGAAAAGAGCGGTTTCCAGGTAGATAGCAGCATCTGCCCTATGCATCGCTACTATGGGGGCCCTGATCATCTATACGCAAAGACCGATCCATACTTTCCCGACACGGCCGACCCGTGTGTTTCCGGCAATTCGAGCATACTAGAGGCTCCGCTCACCGTCCTGCCGCTTACGCCAGACCTTGGCCGAGTGCTCCACCGGTGGACTGGACAATCGAAGGCCCTAGCAAAAGGAGTCTCATGGTTCGCGATGAATCTTGGATCGCTGCCGGTGCAGCCGGCCTGGACCGGGTTAGGGCGGCTGAAGGCTGCCGTTAGATTGCACCGCGGCCGCGGCGGCAAGGTCTTGACGATGTTTTTCCACTCGTCCGAGCTTCTCCCGGGGGCCTCACCGGTGCACCGCACGCAAGAAGACGTGGACCGTTTCCTGAATAAACTTCAGAGCTTCTTCGGCTGGCTGCACACGAGTGCCAACGTGGATTCAGTGACCCTCGCAGAACTGGGCCGTCTGTACCCAGGTCCCGAAGGCTAAAAGCGTTTTCAAGACCCGGGAGTTTCCGGACGAATGGGGGGGGGGGGGGGGGGGGGGGGGGGGGGGGGGGGGGCGGCCCCCCCCCCCCCCCCCCCACCCCCCCCCCCCCCCACCCCCCCCACG
>JBMOME010000355.1:0-28198 GCA_049323095.1 Thermodesulfobacteriota bacterium | reverse complement strand
GCGCTTGTGGGCCGCTCGGGCCGCAAAGGACTCACCGAGAACCCGGCAAACTCCGCCTGTGAACGCAAAAAGGGGAAGACGGTCTCACTTCTCCCCGAATGCGTTTCATTATTTCTTGTAAGAAATCCGGTAGACCACTCCTGCCTTGTCATCCGACACAAGCAGGGCCCCATCAGGCATCACCAGGACATCCACAGGTCTGCCCCATGCAGAATAACGGTGTAACCAGCCTTCTGCAAAGATCTCGTATTTGACAGGGCGATTCTTTTCCATGCGTGCGATGGTTATGCGGTAGCCGATCGGGACGCTGCGATTCCATGAGCCATGTTCCGCGATGAAGATCTGGTTTCGATACTTTTCCGGGAACATGCGGCCCGTATAGAAACGCATACCAAGCGAAGCAACGTGAGGCCCAAGCTCAAGTTGCGGGGGGACGAACTCGCTGCATGGGTGTTTTCGGCCGAACTCCGGATCGCTGATGTTCTTACCGTGGCAATAAGGGAAACCAAAATGCAGGCCTTTCTTGGGAGCATGGTTGAGTTCGTCCGGAGGGAGATCGTCTCCCATCCAGTCGCGGCCGTTGTCCGTGAACCAAAGCTCCTTGGTCACGGGATGCCAATCAAAGCCTACGGTGTTCCGAATGCCCCTGGCGAAGATCTCCAGGCCCGTGCCGTCAGCATTCATGCGCATGATGCTGGCATAGCGGGGATCTTCTCGTTCGCAAACGTTGCACGGCGCGCCTACAGGCACGTAAAGTTTGCCATCAGGACCGAACGCCATGAATTTCCAGCCGTGATGTTTGTCTGTCGGGAAGGTATCGTTTACCACCACCGGTTCGGGTGGATTGCGCAGCCGAGTCTGGATGTTGTCGTAACGGATGACTCTATTGATTTCCGCGACGTAGAGGGAACCGTTGCGAAACGCCACCCCATTTGGTGAGTGCAGGTTTCGAGCCACAACGATTACTTCCGAGGCCCGGCCGGTATCCGATCCGCTCAAGAGCGCGTATACCTTGCCCGCGTCCCGGCTGCCCACAAAAACAATGCCCTGCGGACCGTGCGTGAGCGAACGAGCGCCTTCCACGCCTTTCGCATACACGCTGATGTGAAACCCGGGCGGGAGCTTGATCTCATTGAGTTGAACTTCCGCGCTGCACGCGGTTTCGAGCAGTAAACACATTGTCCATGCGAGCATAGCTAATAACCGCGCACGCGAGTGGGCTTGGCAATCTAGCGCGCTCATCACGGTCCACCTCTTTTGTTCGGAATCCGTTTATCGGTAGCCGAGCTATTCGCGGGTGATTAGCCCAGCATGAGTTCCAAGAGCCCAACGAGCTGATCATTCCCGAAGAATTGCTTCCCCTTGATATTGTCTCGGAATAACTGCAATTTGGCTTCAAAAGACTCCAGAACGGACGGCGCTGGATTCGCGTCCGTCGAGTAATCCCCGTAACCAAGCTTTGCCAGAAAATAAGCGTTTATCAATTGCTCGTACGCATTCCCTATGGGAAACGAAAACACCGGCTTACCGAGAAAAAGCGACTCAGAGATAACATTGTGGCTGCCGTTCGAGATAACGTAGCGACATGAAGCCAGGTCTTCCAGAAACCCTTGCCTGGATGGCGCCTTGAACATGATGTTCTTCCTGGAGGGCATTTCGCCGAAACCGTAAACGATGAAGCGTGATGCCATCTGTTCAAGAACCGGAAAAAGCTGATGAAAGGTGGGTGAGGTTTGATACACGAGCACTTGGTCAGCGAGGCTTGGTGAGATCTCCGTGACATCTCGCCTCACGATAGGCGGAATAACGGTTGTGGTGTTCGGATTGAGCGGCTCCAGGATAAAGTACGACGTTATGAAAAATCGTTCGGCTTGGCTGAACAATTTCCGGACTACAGTGGTGGTCATAAGGCGATTGACCAGTTGGTCTGTAGGAGGCTCGTACGCGCAATGCGTGAGCACATGCTGGTGATCGATGCTCACGCAAGGTCTGCCAAGAGTCCGCGCAGCCAGGGGCGTAAAATATTCGTAGTCAGTCAGAATAAGATGCGGATCGAAGCGTCTGATAATGTCTGCCAGCCGCTTGATAGCAGACCTCCGAGTGAGTATGACGCGAAGAGCGTTCCGCACAGTCGCCAGGATATCGACGCGGTTGTTACGATAATAGGTTCCCGGACACGGTACATCTTCCACCGCGTGCCCCGTGGACCTAAGGTCCTGTGCGCGGCCGCCTCCCACAAAGAGAAATTCGTGGGAACTCATCTCACGGGCAATGATACGCGCGCGGTTTATGTGGCCTCCCGCGTCTCCCATCACCCCCAGAAGGATCCGTGCCATTCAGGAACCGGCCCCCTTCACACAATCCGTGCGGAATTTGCGTCAAGCCATAGCTGAAGGACGAGGAGCGTCCAAAGCTCTTTTCGATGATCTGCGCGGCCTGAATAATGCTCGTCCATGAGGCGTCTGACCACTTGTGGACGGAACAGACCGTAACGAGCAAGTCGCTTTTCGCTGAGTACGTCTTCCATGAGCGGACGCAGCGTTTCCTTGAGCCAATGTGCGGTTGGAATGAGGAAACCCCGTTTTCTCCGATTGAGAATGCTTGGGGGAAGATACGATCTCATGGCTTTCTTGAGAAGGTACTTCCTGGTAGTTCCGCGCATCTTCATCCGAGGGGGCAGCCCGAAGACGAATTCCATCACGTCCTTGTCCAGGAACGGAGCCCGCACCTCCAGCGAGTTCATCATGGAGCAACGATCGACCTTAACCAGGATGTAGTCCAGCAGATACTGACGGGCGAACAGATAGAAGACCCGATTCAGGGGTTCGTCGGACGGAAAGTTCTCGTACAGACTGCGTGTTTGGGCATAAAGGGAATCAGAATTGGTGAACTCCTTGGGGAAGTCCACCCAGAGCTCACGTTGCAGGGTCTCGTCACACGAACCAACCCAAATTTGCGTGCGCAGCCATGCGGGAGCTTCAACTCCTGCCAGAAACTTGGCCACCACATGGCCCAAACTCAAATATCCGCCAGAAACAGGGAGGAGCCTCGCAATCGGTTCTATGATCGCCTTCCTCAGCGGTCGCGGAATGCTCAGGTACCAGTTGGCAAACCGGAAGCCCGCAAAGTATTCGTACCCCGCGAAGAGTTCGTCACCTCCATCGCCTCCAAGGGCCACTGTCACCTTTTTTCTGGTTATCTTCGACAGAAGATAGGTGGGAACGATTGACGGGTCGGACATGGGCTCGTCCAGACGAGACACAATGTCGGGCAGCAGTTCGCCGGCACTGACTGCGCTGAGGGTTTCTTCGTAGTGATCGGTTCCGAATTGCCGTGCCACCAAGCGCGCATATGGTGATTCGTCGTAAGTCGGTTCGGAAAATCGGATGCTGAAAGTCTTTATGGAAGGTGGAGGCACCAGGTCGGCCATCAGCGCTACAACGGACGAGGAATCAATGCCGCCGCTCAGGAAAACGCCAAGAGGAACATCACTGACGAGCCGCCGCTGCACTGCCCGCCGTGCGAGGAATCGCAGTTTCTCGCAGCATTCTTCAGTCGAGAGGTCCGTGTTGCTCGCGGGGATCGGAATGTCCCAGTACGACTGAGTGGTAACGGATTGCCCCGACAAGACCAGGTAATGGCCCGGTCGCAGCTTATGCACATCTCGGTAGATAGTGTCGGGAGTGGGGACGTACTCGTACGCGAGATACCTGGCAATGCTGGTCCGCTCGACAACGAACTCAAGGCCGGGAAGGCTTCGCAGCGCAGACAATTCCGAAGCAAACGCGAACACGCCGTTCTGTAAGGTATAGTAAAAAGGCTTCTTCCCGATTCGGTCCCGTGCCGCGAACAGAGTCCTCGATCGTGTGTCCCACAGTGCAAACGCGAACATGCCTTCAAAGCTGTCCAGGCAGGAATATCCTTCGTCAAGGTACGCATAGAGTAGTACTTCGGTGTCCGAGCGAGTCCGAAATCGGTACCCACGCCGTTCCAAGCGCTCCCGGATCTCCATGAAGTTGTAGATCTCGCCGTTAAAGGTGACGACAACCCGTCCTTCGGCATCCATCATGGGCTGGCTGCCGCCTGAAAGATCTATGATGCTCAAACGTCGGTGTCCGAGACATGCTGTGGAATCGGACCAGATGCCTTGACCGTCAGGTCCGCGGTGGACCATGGCCCGGAGCATGTCGTCGATCCAAGCCCTTTGTTGGTCCTCAGAAGCCCGACCGTTGACAAATCCCGCTATGCCGCACATCGATGGGTCCTCAAGCCTTTGGAACGGCCGCTCTTCTCTGGCCGTCGGCATGCGCATCGAGGAGCACCTGCTCGGTTTTACGCACCATACTATCCACGTCGAACAGGGAAACGACACGTTCACGTCCCATGAGGCCCATGTGACGCGCCTTGGCAGGGTCAGCCAGCACGCTGGTAAGCGCGTCGGCAAGATCGGCAGGGTTGCGTGGAGGGACGAGAATGCCGGTCCGGCCGTCATCCACCAGCTCAGGAATGCCGCCGACCCGAGTGGCAACGACCGGCAAACCCATTGCCATAGCTTCCAGGATCACATTAGGGCAGGCTTCGTCCGCAGAAGAGAGCGTGAAGACACTCGCGCGTCCCATATTTTCTCTGATGTCTTCGGACCCGGGAACCACAGTGACGCTGGATTCGAGACCATATCTGCGGATGCCCTCGTCAAGTTCTTGGCCCATCGGGCCTTTGCCCACGATCTCGAATCGGGCTTCAGGAAGCCGTTCAGCAACCAAGCGAAAGGCTTCCAGCAAATTGACCGGGTCTTTCTCCCAAACCAATCTGCCGACAAACAGAACTCGGCGCTCAGGCTCAGGCATTGTCCCATTCGGAGAGAACCATCCCGGATCGATGCCGTTGTGAATCACCGCTATCCGCGCGGCATCCACCGAGTGCCGGCGGACCATGATGTCTTGCAGGACATGAGCGTTGCAGATAATGCGATCCGAAAGCCGCCACAGGAATCGCTCGTGCTGTTTGGGCAAGAGATTGCGGTATCCGGAAACGATCACGGGCACTCTTACCAGTCTCCCGAAGAGCCTCCCCCAGATGTTCGGCACGACGGTCAAGGTGTACAGGATTTGTGGACGACGTGTGTGAAGGTGAAAGGCCAGATTCGCCAGCGAGTGAGGCCCTACCCACGATGTTCCGGACATGTGCCGGATCGGAAGCCCGGCTGTTTCCGCGTGCGAGATCATATCTTCGCCGCCCCGGAGCACCCAGAGTTCAGGGTCAAAGAGGGATCGATCCAGTCGGGTCAGAAGATGGATGGCATACCGTTGGGTGCCTCCAAATTCAAGATCCTGGAGCAGAACGACTAGTCTTATGGGTTCGCGGAAAACGGGCATTTGATTGGAATTTTTGGCTGTCTCCATCAGTTTGTTTTGCCGATCCTGAGGATACGTCACCATGAGCCCTTGAGTCAAACCCGAGTGATTCGCTTCATCTGTCTCAGTGTGAACGCGGGTGCCACTGACCTGAGCTTGCTCAGGTCAGTGCCGCAATTGGATCGCAGAAGAACACTGACCTGGGGACCAGGTCAGTGGCACCCAACTACGTCACTTAACTTGTGATACGGAGCACTAATCAATCCGATCCGCGGACTCGCTCCCTTGACCTATCCGGGGTGGTACATTAGGGTCTCTTCATGATCAAGACGGAACCAAACGCAGCGCCCGAAAATCAGTCCTCTTCTCTCGCGGCACAGGTAGATAACGCTCGCGTGGCCTACATCCTCTTGTGGTTCCCCAAGCCTTCGGAAACGTTCATTTTTCGCGAAGTGCTCAAACTCTGGGAACTCGGACTGCCCGTGAAGGTCTTTGCTCTCTATGGCGAAGTAAAGAAAGAGCTTTCGCCGGAAATGGCCGCGATCTCAAGCAAGGTTGAGCGCCTCGGGATTCCATATCTGGCTTATGTGCCCTCAGAAGCAGCGTACTGGCTGAGAAAGAAACCTCGTGAAATCGTGCGGCTCTTTCAGGAGGTTTTGTTTCGACGCTGGAGTTGCCTTGAAGTTGCGGGCGAGAGCATCTGGGCTTTTTTCGGAGGTTTGAGGCTGGCTCGACGCTTCATGGAACAAGGGATCGAGCACATCCACGCGGACTGGGCGAACGGTCCTGCGACCGCGGCATGGGTTGCGTCGCGGTTGACCGGCATCCCTTTTAGTTTCACAGGACGCGCGGGAGACATCTTTCCGCAGGACGGAGCGCTGCGCGAAAAGATAAGGGATTGTGCATTCGTCCGCACCGACGTGAAGAACAACGTGGACTACCTTGCGAGCTTCGCGAACGGGCAGACCGACAAAATAAGGCTCATTTATGCGTCCTTCACGCTCCGGGACTTCAAAGAAGCTCCCGTTGAGATGCGACCGCCGTATCAATTGCTGGCTCTGGGCAGGTTCGTTCGGACCAAAGGGTACGACGTTTTGCTTCATGCGGCTCGCATAATGAAGGATTCCGGCTTGCCGTTCCATTTGACTATTGCAGGCTCGGGCCCGAGAGGACCGTCGCTGAAGCTTCTTTGCCGCCAGCTTGAACTGGGTGATTGCGTAACTTTTCCCGGGTTCGTGACACACGACAGGGTGAGCGAGCTTTTCGCGGCTTCGGATGTGTTCATCATGCCGAGCGTTGTGCACAAGAGCGGAGATCGGGACGGAATTCCCAATGTGCTCGTGGAAGCCTTTGTGCATGGAGTTCCCGTGGTAGCGACCGATGTGTCAGGGATCAAGGAGATCGTGATCGATGAAGAGACCGGGCTGCTTATTCCCGAACGAGATCCTGAGGCTATTGCGCAGGCGATCCGCACCATGACCGGCGACCGTAAGAGAGCGCTCGCAATGGCTGGCAGAGGTAAAGCGCTGGTCCTGAAGCAGTTTGATCCTGAAGAAAACGGCAGGCAATTGTTCAATCTTTTCTTGCAGGCCGCCAACAATGGAAGAAATTCCCTTTCCAGGGCCACGAAAGGCTCCGGTGTACTGCGTTGAAATGGGAATGCAGAGCGCGAGATCAAGGAACCCTCATACGTGAAGAAGCGTGCTCCGAGTTCGTACGAGAGCCCAAGGAGATATTTCTGATGCGGTCATTCGTAGAGCTTATCCTGAGAGCTTCTTTTTGGAAAGTGGCTCTCATCGCGGTGATAGTCACTGTGTCATTGGGTCTCACAGGATGTAATGAAGGCGGCAACCGGCAGGGAAAGGCTATCTCGAATTCCGGGGACGAGGAAAAAGCCGGTGAGCCCGCGTACGGTGACATGATCGTTGAGGGAAGCATAGGGGACGCGTCGGTGCTTCTACCGGTGCTGGCTATGGATAACGCGAGCTTCGCAATAACAGGGCGTATCTATAACGGGCTCGTCAAGTATGACAAGAACCTCCAACTTGTTCCCAGCCTGTGCGAGAAGTGGGACATTTCAGAGGATAATCTCAGAATTCGCTTCTATCTCCGTAAAGACGTGAAATGGCAGGACGGCGAGCCTTTCACCGCACGGGATGTGGAATACACGTACAAAGTTTATATAGATGAAAAAACTCCCACCGCCTACTCAACCGACTTCAAGAGAGTCGATAAATTCAGCAGCCTGGATGATCATACCGTCGAAGTGACGTACGAAGAGCCGTACGCGCCGGCGCTGGGGTCCTGGACCACCAGCATACTCCCTGCTCATCTTTTGGCAGGGAAAGACATTACGAAGAGCCCGCTAAAGAGAGAGCCCATCGGTACAGGGCCATACAAGTTCACAGAGTGGAAGACCGGCGAAAAGATCGTTGTTGATGCGAACAACGACTACTTTGAAGGCAGGCCCTACATCAGTCGAGTCCTTACGAGGATTATTCCGGACCCTGCCACCATGTTCCTGGAACTTAAGGCCGGAAGAGTGGACCAGATGGGCCTATCGCCGTTGCAGTATTCGAGGCAATCCACAGGAAAGTGGTGGGAGGAGAATTTCCGCAAATACAAATATCTTTCATTCAGCTACGCCTACTTGGGATACAACCTGCAGGACTGGAAGTTTAAGGACAAGAGAGTGAGGCAGGCTCTGACGTCAGCCATCAACCGGGAGAGCATCGTGCAAGGGGTGCTACTGGGACTGGGAGTGGTAGCTCACACGCCGTACAAACCTGATACATACTGGTATAATCCTAACGTAAAGAAATGGCCCTACGATCCGGACCTCGCCAAGAGACTCCTTGCTGAAGCGGGCTGGAAAGATACAAACGGGGATGGGATTCTGGAAAAGGACGGTAAGCCGTTCGAGTTCACCATACTCACCAACCAGGGAAACGAGGTACGAAAAAACGCTGCCACAATCATCCAGAGCGACCTCAAGAAGGTGGGGGTTAAGGTTAATATCCAAGTGATTGAGTGGGCCGCCATACTGAAGAATTTTATCGACAAAAGAAGATTCGAGGCAATTGTGCTGGGGTGGGGGATCGGCCTAGATCCGAATCAAATAGACATATGGAATTCGGAAAAGACCAAAGAGCACCAGCTCAACTTTATGTCGTACGACAACAAAGAAGTCGACTGGCTCCTGGAGCAAGGAGTCAAAACCTACGATCGCGCGGAACGGAAGAAATATTACGACAAGTTCCAGGAGATTATCGCAGAGGATCAACCATACACGTTCCTCTGGTTTGGGAATGCGCTGCCTATTATCAGCGCGCGCTTCCACGGCATTGAGCCCGCGCCGGCAGGAATTGAGTACAACTTCGACCGCTGGTATGTGCCCAAACCGCTCCAAAAATACCACATTGAGCAGTAAGCCCCCGCGGTGAAGATGAGGGGATTGCGGTTGGGCCCGGCGACCATGCCGGTCATAATATCCTGAAATGGTTGAGCATATAGCTATTGCCAAAAGTAATGGCCTATTTACGAGCCGTCACCCCGGCGAAAGCCGGGGTCCAGAACACATTAATAAGAATAAGACTGGATTCCTGCTTCCGCAGGAATGACGGTGTTGGGCTCGCTCGATTGGGAGAAACCTCTCGACAAAGCGTATGGGCTGCGTAGGGGCGCACGGCCGTGCGCCCCTACATGAAAGATTTGCAAACTTTCCGCGTGCTTCTACAGTTCTACTCCGATCCGTTTCCAGACGGATTCCCCTTCCTGAATCAAAACCGGCTTCAAGTGCGGATAGGTCTTGAACAGGAAGTAGGCCATGGGAATCACACCCAGGCAAATGATCGTCAGGTCGGGCACAATCCGTATGGTGCCCAGGAACACCACATCGGGTCGCTCGAAGAATGCGGCGCTGCGAGCTGCCCATAGCCCGTTCTGAAAGGCGGCCCATGCCTGGATGACACCAACAGGGAACAGCGTGCCCAACGTCAGCATACCCAAGCCAATGTTGAAGCCCCAGAATGAAAGCTTCAGCGTGCCGTCACTCCAGTGGGCCTTGTCCACGAGCCCGCGCCACGAGAAGAGCAGCAGAGCAATGGAGATCATCCCGTACGTGCCGAAAAGCGCTGCATGGCCGTGGTTCATGGTGAGGTACGTGCCGTGCTCGTAATAATTGACTATCGGCAGGTTGATGAGGAACCCGAACACGCCCGCGCCCAGGAAGTTCCAGAACGAGGACGCTACCAGGAAATAGAGCGGCCACTTGTAAGGGAATGCCTCGCCTTTTTCCCGAATGCCGCGATATTCCATCAGAGCTCTGGTGACCAAACCGAGCAGGGGAACCGGTTCCATGGATGAGAAGATGGATCCCCAGGCCAGCCAAAAACTCGGGCCGCCGTACCAGAAGTAGTGGTGTGCAGTTCCGATAATCCCGGACAGGAACACAATGGAAGCCGTGAAGTAGGCAACAATTAGAGCTCCTCTCGCAGTCGCTAGTCCCATAGCCACAAGCAGCAGGGATATCACCGCTACGCCGAAGAACTCAAAGATGCTCTCCACCCAGATGTGGACCACGAACCACCGCCAGTAATCGGCCAGCGTCAGGTGTGTTCCTTTGCCGAAAAGCAGTCCGAACCCAAAGAAAAGCACCACCAGGATCGCGCTCAACACGTAGAACATAATCAGCGAGGTGAATTCATCCTTGTGTTTCAGCTTCAGGTGGTAAGAGATCGGGCGATACACGATAAGCAGCCACGCGATCAGGCCCACAAAGAGCAGAATCTGCCAGAACTTGCCCAACTCGATATACTCCCAGCCCTGATGACCGAGCCAGAACCACCAGTCGCCGAGCAGTCCGTACACGCCTGCAACTTCTCCGATTAAGCTCCCCAGGGCCACGATGAGTATCGCGACGAAGAGCAGATTCACGAGAGCGCCTTGGCCTTTCGGCTCCACACCTCCCAGAATGGGGGCTAGGTAGATGGCGGACGCGACCCAGGTTGTGGCGATCCAGAAGATGGCAAGCTGGAGATGCCAGCTCTTGGCCCAACTGTACGGGATTAGATCCGCGACGAATTGGACCCAGAAAGTTCCGGGGTGGATCGTATAGTGGGCCAGCAAGCCTCCGAAGCTCGTTTGGAGCAGAAAGAGCAGTATCACGATCAGAAAATACTTGGCTGCCCGGAATTGGCTGGGCGTGAGCGGCATTTCAATGAGCTTCTCCGCTAGCGCGACACCTCGCGCCTCGCCGTACCAAATACCGAAATAATGAACGCAGAAGATGAACAGCCCCAAAATGATCAAGAGGCCCAGAATGCCTGCCAAAGACCAAATGTAGGCTTCCGTGGAAGGAACGTTCCCCACACTCACGTCCGGAGGCCAATTGTTCGTGTACGTGTAGATGCTGTCAGGCCGATTGGTCGAGGCAGCCCAGGCCGTCCAAAAGAAGAACCGCGCAATCTGCCGACGATCCTCCGGGGACTTGACCGTGTTCGGCAGGAATCCGTAACGCTTGTCACCTTCTTTGAATGTCTTTTCCCAGAACTGCTCCACCTTTTCCAACGCGGCCGTCTGATTGGCCGTGAGGGTCAACGTATCCTTAGTCGCATCGTATCGATTGGTTTTGATCTCGTCGGCAGTTCTCAGGGTGACGATCTTTTTGTCCACGTCCGACAACTGATCGTAAGGTTTCTTGAATTCTTTCTGCGCAATCGCGTCAGTGGCGGCTTGTCCGATCAAGTGAAGTGTCAGCGCGGAAAATTCCGTCCCTCGTTGCGAGCCGTGTCCCCAGACGCTGCCGTGATCCATCAGACCATAGCGCTGATAGACCTGCTGGCCGGCCATGATGTCGTCCTTCCCGAACAGCGCCTTCCCCGTCGAATCGACAACCTTGCCGGGGTAGGGCGGCATCTTGTCCAAGGCGTAGTACCCTCCCACCAGGAGTACCGCCATCGCCACGAAAAACGACAAGATGGCGGCCCATTTCAATCCATTCACCGACATATTGCACCTCCTTCAATAGTGTGCGGGCTCAGAGTGCTGAGCCGTGTTGGAAACCCGTTTCTTACTATTAGTCGTGCCTTGACACGTGATTGCGCAAATTCCGGTTCTCCCGTCACACCCTGTTTGTGGTTTGCGAAGGACACACAACCCCATTAGATGGTGGATTCATTACTTGTCGCTAACGGCCGCGGCCATCAGACCCGGTCATTTCAAATAGATTCGAGCGAGTTCCTCCAGGAGCCTGTGGAACTCCTCGTGTTTACCATGTCCGATCCTTTCCTCTTCGATACGCTCGAATTGCCCGAACAGCTCGTCTTGCTTCGACTCGGAGAGGACCGAGTCGGCCATCTCGTAGAGCACCTGGTTCTCTTTCTCGATATGCTCACTCAACAGGGCCACGTACTCGCGCGCGTGCATAGCGAAGTCTCGACCTGCCGGGGCTCCCGCGTCCCGATAGCGCGAAAGAGCATCCGCCATGCCTCGGACATGTTTTCGGCCTTCATCATGCTCCAGGAGCATAATTCCGACCGGACCGCTTTCTTTGGGTATGCCCGCGGCTTCGAGCGCGGGGAAAAGCAGATCTTCCTCCTTGGCGTGATGACATCGGTCGGCAAACACCCTGATGAATTCTATGATTTTTTCCAAATGCGCAGGATCTACCTGCTCACCTGATTCAAGACGTTGGCTCACGTTCTCCAATATTTGTAGCATAAGGGTGATGCCCTCATGCTCTGCTTTGAGCTGAGCAGTAGCTTTCATGGCTCTCCTCTCAATCCGAGGCCGGAAAGACCCCCATTCGGGAAATGCTTGCGTTCGCTATTTTTTCAACATCTCAACGAATAACGGCCAGGAGCGCTCAGTTTGCCCCTTCACATCAAATGCCCCGTCAGTAATCTGCCGGAGAATAATCAACGGCTGAATTAATCCGAGAAACATGACGGCAGCCGCTTTCGGTTCCACATCAGATCGGATTCGGCCCAATTCTTGGCCGCGCTCAATTATCCGAGCAACTCTCGCGAGATAACTCTCTACAATGCGTCTTACCTTGGCCCTGCGCCTGCTTTGGCTTGAAAAAATCGCTTCCGCAAACACGAAACTCGGGATCCCAGGGTTGTCGCGAAGCATTGCCACGTGACGCTGAAGCAGACTTCTAAGTTGATCGAAGGGATCGAGGGACGCCTCCGCTGCTTCGTCAGCAAAACCTGTCAGTCGTTCCAGAATTAGATTCAAAACCGCATCGACAATTTCGTCCTTGCTCTTGAAGTGGCGGTAAATCCCCGATGGTACCAAACCTACTCGATGGGCAAGGCCCGCGATATTGACCCCGGAAAGGCCATGTTTGGCAAGCATTGCGAGGGCTTGCTCGGTAATAATTCTCTGCTTTGCCCCTGTTTTCAATTTGGCAGCCATAGCAATTAATCAATTGTGAATCACTATTCACATAGTATGAATGGTCTTTGCCCATGTCAAGCATTTCTTTCTCGATACCCCCAATTAGTCCTTTCGGACCCCGTGAAGCGATGGTCAAGACGCGCTCGTGCCCATTGTGCGGCGATCGTGTTCGGTCTAAAATAATATCGGTGCGAGCTTTCCTCTTCGAGCGGACCGTGAACAGGCTTCTGACCGTTGCGCTGGCATCTGTGGCGTTCTTCCTCTGTGTGAGCTGTGGCTCGGACCAGGCTGAGGCGCCTGTGCCACCCGGCAAAGAGCCCGGTCCGATCACGCGTGTCCAGCCTCAGTACAAGCCGGCGTTCGGCGATATGATGGTTCGGGGAAGCATCAGCGACGCGTCCGTGCTCCTTCCGGCTCTGGCTCACGATCTCTTCACCGCCAAGATCGCCAATCTCGTTTACAACGGCTTGCTCAAATACGACAAGGATGCGCAGTTGGTCGCGGATCTTGCGGAAAGGTGGGAAATATCTGACGATAAGCTGCGGATCCGTTTCTATCTGCGTAACGATGTGAGATGGCATGACGGCATGCCCTTCACGGCTGCGGATGTGGAATTCACTTATCGAGTTTATGTCGACCCAAAGACGCCGACCGCATACGCTTCCGATTTCCTCAGGATTGAAGAGAACGGGGTTCGAGTGCTTGATGATTACACGGTGGAAGTGACCTACCGCAAACCGTACGCGCCCGCGCTTGCATCCTGGGCAAAGGCAAAGATCCTTCCGAAACATCTGGTCGAGCCGTTTCAGATCACGGAATGCCCGCTGAGGACTCATCCCGTGGGAACAGGGCCGTACTGTTTTGTGAAGTGGGAGTGCGGGGATAAGATCGAGCTGGAAGCGAACAAGGACTACTTCGCCGGCCGACCCTACATAGACCGGCTCCTGATCAAGATCATTCCGGACCCGGCGACTATGTTTCTGAGGCTCAAGGCTGGGACTATCGATCAGATGACCCTGACCCCTGTGCAATTCAAGCGGCAAACAGAGTCACCCTACTTTAAGGAGAACTTCAAGAAGTATCACTTTCCTGCGTTCGGATTCATATACCTGGGTTACAATCTGAGGATTCCGAAGTTCCAGGATAAACGAGTTCGCCAAGCCATCACTATGGCCATAGATCGGGAAGGGATCGTCAAGGGGGTTTTGCTTGGGATGGGACAAGTGGCCCATTCGCCATACAAGCCCGACACCATGTGGTATAACCCCAACGCCAAGAAATGGCCCTACGACGTGAAAAAGGCCAAGAAGATGCTGGCCGAAGCCGGATGGAAAGACACCGACGGTGACGGGGTTCTGGATAAGGATGGCGAACCCTTCGCGTTTACCATCATCACCAATCAAGGCAATGAGCAGCGGAAGAACGCGGCCATCATCATTCAGCGCGATCTGAAGAAGGTCGGAATAAAGGTCGACATCCGTGTGCTGGAATGGTCCGCATTTTTGAAAAATTTTCTTGGGAAGAGGCGGTTTGATGCGGTTCTTTGCGGTTGGAGCCTCGACGTGGATCCGGATCAGTGGGAGCTGTGGCATTCGACTATGGTCAACGAGCACCAGCTTAACCATGTGGGATACCGGAATCCGGAAGTCGATCGGCTGCTTGAACTGGGCGTCAGTTCCTACGATCCGGTAGAGCGGAAAGAGACATACGACAAACTTCAGGAAATCCTGGCGGAAGACCAGCCTTATACTTTCCTATGGATACGGGAAGAGCTTGACATAATCCATTCCCGCTTCTATGGCATAGAACCGGGACCCATGGGCATAGACTACAACTCCGAGAAGTGGTACGTGCCTGAAGAGCTCCAGAAGTACTCGACCTCTGTGTACTGATTCGTCGGCCGCACCATCTGTCGAATCGATGCTCGATCACGAGGTAAGATGGCATCCTACATAGCGAAACGCCTCATATTGATGATACCCGTCTTGCTCGGGATAACCATTATCTCCTTCGCGGTCATGAAGATGGCCCCGGGCGACCCCACCAGCCTGCTGACAGACCTGAATCCCAACATAAACGAGGAAGCGGTCAAGCGCATACGGGCGCACTATGGCCTGGACGAGCCGTGGTACGTGCAGTACTTCAAGTGGCTGCGCAGCATGCTCATGCTTGATTTCGGCCGGTCATTCGCGCCCGACAGCCGACCGGTTATAGACAAGATCCTGGAGCGGATACCGATCACCCTTATGCTTAACGTTCTCTCAATGATACTCATTATAGGGGTGGCAATCCCTATTGGTGTCATGTCCGCGGTCAAGCAGGATTCTCTCTTGGACAAGGGCACTACGGTATTCGTATTTCTGGGATTCGCGATGCCCACGTTTTGGCTCGCGCTCCTCCTGATGATCCTCTTCGGCGTGAAGCTGGATTGGCTGCCTATCTCGGGCCTCAGATCGCTCCATTATGGCGACCTTTCCCTGCCCGCGAGAGTGCTGGACGTAGCCAAGCACTTGATTTTGCCCGTCTTCGTTGCCGCATTCGGCGGGCTGGCGGGTATGAGCCGGTACATGCGGTCGAATATGCTGGAGGTGATACGTCAGGATTACATCACCACCGCGAGGGCCAAGGGATTAGACGAAAGAACAGTGATTTTCAGACACGCGTTGCGTAACGCGCTGCTCCCCGTGATAACTCTTCTGGGACTTTCCGTACCTGGGCTGATTGGAGGGAGTGTGATTTTCGAAACCGTCTTCGCGATCCCCGGCATGGGCCAGCTCTTCTACCAATCTGTCATGATGCGGGACTATCCCACGATCATGGGAATCCTGGTGATCGGCGCTGTTCTGACGCTCTTGGGTAATCTTCTAGCCGACGTGTCATATTCGCTGGCGGATCCCCGGATCCGGGTATCGGACTAAGAGGCTCGCATGGCAGCTCTATACGGCGATTTTGTATCGCGGCTTGTCAAGAACAAGCTGGCTGTGGCGGGTCTGGCTGTGGTGGTCGCTCTCTTTCTGGTGGCCATATTTGCGGATCACTTAGCCCCCTATCCCCCGGATATGATTGACACGTCCCAGGTGCTTGAGGCCCCGTCCAAGCAACACCGTCTCGGAACGGACATTCTGGGACGGGATGTGCTCTCTCGGATGATTCATGGCGCGGGCGTTTCGCTGAGCGTGGGATTCGTTGCGGTGGGGATATCCACCTTTATTGCGGTGATCCTGGGAGCGCTGGCTGGCTATTACGGCAGAATGGTGGATCGGATCGTTATGCGATTTGTGGACATCATGCTCTGTTTCCCATCGTTCTTTCTGATACTCGCTGTTATCGCGTTCATAGGTCCCAGCATCTACAACATCATGATCGTCATCGGCGTCACGTCCTGGATGGGGGTGACCCGCCTGGTGAGAGCCGAATTTCTCACCCTCAAAGAGCGGGATTTTGTTCAAGCGGCCATCGCGCAGGGTGCGAGCGATCTGCGAATAATATTCATCCATTGTCTGCCCAATGCCATGGCTCCGGTCCTCGTTGCAGCCACCCTGGGGGTCGCGAGCGCTGTGCTGATAGAATCGAGTCTCTCATTCCTGGGGATCGGCGTTCAGCCGCCTGATCCATCCTGGGGAAACATGCTCACCGAAGGAAAGGACAACATCGAGATCGCCTGGTGGCTGTCTGTCTTCCCCGGGCTGGCTATACTCATTACCGTGATGGGATATAACCTGCTCGGAGAAGGCATACGCGACACCCTAGACCCACGACTGAGGCGGTGAGCTGCAGCCGCCGGAAGCGTGTGAATCCGCAGATTTCGCAGATATCCGGAGAGGACCAGGGACCGGGAGCGCGTGAACCGCGGGGTACTGAGACTAATACTTAGTTTCGCAAGTTCGGTGAGATATTTGGGTGCCACTGACCTGGGAAGCAGGTCAGTGCTATTCTGTGATGCAACTCCGGCACTTATCTGAGCCAGCTCAGGTCAGTGGCACCCAGCTATATTCATGCCGGTTGTCTCAACTCTCTGCCTCTTGGGCAGCCCGCACTGCAAGAAAATCGGTAGGGGCCGGCGTCCCCCGGATCGAGTCCGGGGCAGGCTCTGCCGGCCCGAGCTAATTAAGTTTCAAAAGGAGTGTGCCGGCACGGAGGCCGGCACCTACCAATACCCGAGCAGCAATCGAACATTATTTCTTACACCTGCTATACGAGACGGGACACACAGAGAGGACTTACTACTCATGGGACTGCGAATCGGATGGTTTTCCACCGGCAGAGACGAGGCCGCACGCAACCTGCTTCAAACGGTGTACTATGACCTCAAAGCGTGCGACGCTCCCGCAACCATTGAGTGGATATTTTGCCACCGCGAGGTCGGCGATGGCCCGGAAAATGACGAATCCCGTGAGAGAGGGCTCTTCTTCCGACTGGCCGACGAGCTGGGCATACCGATAAAGACCTTGTCTCACGTCCGATTTATGCCTCAATTGCGCAAGAAAGGTCTTGCTGAGAGTGCTTCTGCGGCCGAGGCATCTTCGGACCTTGAACGCTGGCGGGACCTGTTCGGCGAAGAGGTGGTGAAAGCGGTCGACCAGGACCCGGTCGATGTGGTGGTAATGGCGGGCTACATGCTGATCATTGGGGATCCGGAGCTCCGGCACCTGAACCTGGTCAATATTCACCCCGCGTTGCCCTGGGGCCCGAGAGGCACTTGGCAGGAAGTCATCCACCAGCTGATCGCAGAAGCGGCTCACGAACAGGGCATCATGGTCCATTTGGTCACCAAGACTCTCGATAGAGGCCCCGTGATCTCGTACTGCCGGTTTCCCATCCAAGGTCAGGGTTGGGACCACCTTTGGGAGCAATGGAAACGCGACATCAGCTCCAACACGCCTCGCGAAGAACGCGAACGCCACCCACTTTTTCGAAAGATCCGCGAGGTTGGCGAAGTGCGGGAGCTCCCGTTGCTGAGCCGTGCAATCCGAGAGCTGGCATTCGGACACATCCGGATTCAAGATAAGACGATCTGGGCAAATGGGAAATTACAGGATCAGGGTGTGGACCTCACCGAGCACATCGAGGAGTGTGTCCGGCAAAGCGGTTGAAAACAGTAGGGTAGACTCAGAGCTTCACTTCCCCTCCAAGTCTTCATTTCCATTGGCTTCCTGCCCCCTGCCTCTGAGTGACGAACCAAACGTGAACGGATTCTTGTGTGTCCATCCAGTTGTACCCGTTGCCAAAAACCTTGTCTGATGCGAGACAGGATGATTCCGTCATTCCTGCGGAAGCAGGAATCCAGTTTTTTCAATCCCGCGTTCTGCGCGGGACTGGACCCCGGATCAATGCCTGCCCCGGACAACGATCCGGGGTCCGGGGTGACGGGATGCATTTGAGTTAACTATTTGAAATCACATGCCGAGATCCTTCAAGTTAATGCCTATGGGCTTTCGCCGGAATGACGAACAGAAGCGCGATAGCGGCGTTTTTATATTCCGTTCTGACCGATAGATTGTGGCGGTTCGCCGGGGCGCCAAGGATGGCCTATCGGATGTCCCTTGAGTTAAGCTTATGGAGCTTTCCTTCTCACGTAACTAAATACCTACGATTTCAATGAGAAATAGCTTGACAAACTCGAAGACTCCTAATAAGGTGCATGGTAATTCGGTGAATTTTATTTACTGCTGAGAAACTCCTAAACCACGTTGCGGAACGTGGCGCGGTTTATGGGCTTCGTTGTGGTGGGAGGTTGAGGAATGAAGAAAACGCTGTTCGTAGTCGCCTCATTAGCGATTCTCATCGCGGTGCCTGCCGCGTCGTTCGCCCAGGGTTTCTTGCCAACCACGGTGCCCGGTTTCGGGTGGGGGCCGGGGGCGTCCCCGGGTGATCCTGTTCGGCCCCTCCTGGACCCCCTATCGTTCTACGTGGGGTATATGTGGACCGGCAAAGAGGTTCTTTTCAACCTTGACGGCCGGACTATTCCGACTCCCATTGGGTTGGAGCATAGGTGGCCTGTTAGTGGGGTGTGGCTCGGAGCAATTCAAAAGATCAATTTCAACGAGACATGCGGCGTCGCGGTTGAAGGTTGGGTGCTGATACCGAGTACAGCCCAAGGGACTGAATCATCGACATTCAGCAGGACCACAGTTACGGTCAACGGCACTCTGGTCACAGTTACAACAACTGCGGGGCCGAGCGGAGAAGGTTGGACCACGAAGCCCGATTGGGGCTACGTTGACGGCCGGCTGATGTGTAAATATGGGAGCGATTTCGACTTCTTCGCCGGTTTCCGATATGATCATTTTTCAACGCGTTTTCAGTCCCCTGTGGACGCATTCCCTCTTGGGGTCAGCGAGGGCCAGGACACCGCGGACATCACCGTAAATGCGTACATTCCTTATGTCGGCGTGCAATACAGTTCTATGGGAAGCACCAGCAGCCTTATTCTCAGAGCCTTGGGCTTTCCGTGGTTTGGGGCGGATGTCCAGCATTTTCACACGGGCGAGGCCGGGCCAGGCCTCCGATCCGAGGGGAGGAGCACCTTCAACGAGAGAAGCTACTTCTTTGAGGTATTCGGGGAATATAGCTATAACGTGTTTGGTGGGGGCGCGGACATAGGCGCGTTTTTCAAATGGAACGTCTTGCACGGCTATGGGGAGATAAATACGGAGATTCCATTCGTGGGCTTCAACTTTACTGACCGGGTTGTCTTCGATCGTAACACCATCACGGTCGGTGGCAAGACGTCGTGGAATTTTAATCTGCCCTATCTGTAGTCAGGGACGCCGGCGTTAAGCCGCAGGTATAACGACAGCTTTTTCAACCCCAATCATCCCGGATGGTTGGGGTTTTTCGCGTGCTCAGCGCGGCGCCGCGGTCAAAAAGATCTTGACCAAGACACCATTCCAGCCTCGAATAAAAAGCTTGAAGAGTAATGCCGCGGCGGCCGTAGGTCGGATTGAGTCCTGCGTTCCGGGCGGGACGAAATCCGACATCTTGTCCAAAGCAACCTGTCGGGTTTCGCTGCGCTCTACCCGACCTACCTTGGTTCACCGTTTGACAGCACAGTGGTATAAGAGACTTGAGGAGTAGTGCCGGGACCGTTTCGTGCAAGGGTGTTTCTCGTCACCGTGCCTTGAGGCTCGCTCAATGACTAAGAATTACAAGCAGCCGCACGCAAAAAAGCGAAAGAGAGAGGCATCAACCCAAGGCCCGCGACCAGCACCTACTGGTGCTAGTCCCAAGGCGGCAGTTCCACCAAAGACCGGAAAGTGCGGCCGTCAATGTTTTTTGTTTCTCGGTGTGTTGTCGGTGTTCATTCTTACGGCACTGGCACTTCATTATCCCTCGTTCACGGCGCCCACCTATTATGACACCCGTAGCTTACTGGAAGCTAAGGAACCCATTTTTGCCTCAGGCGACGTCCTCAAAGTTATCCGACTTCTCCCGCAGCGCTCCATAGCGATGATGAGCTTCTATCTGAACTTTCTGATATGGGGCATGAATCCATTCTTTTTTCGATTGGTCAATGCGGTGATTCTGGGGTTGGCTGCATTCATGGCCGCCGCGGCTTTCATCTTGATCCTGCAGGCAGCGGGTCCGCCGCGGCCGGCAGACTCAAGGCAGAAGCAGGCTATTGGAGTATTTCTGGGGCTGATCTTCCTGGTACATCCACTCCAAACTTACTACGTTGCCTACATCTGGCAAAGAATCGAGCTGCTCTGTTGTTTGTTCTATATCTCTGCATTGGCGCTATATGTTGCCGTACGGGCCGGTCGAATTCCTTACGTTGTCTCCGGCTACGCTCTATGCCTGGTGCTGTTCGTCCTAGCTTTAGCGACCAAGGAGAGGGCAGTTACGCTGCCCGTGGCCCTGGTACTGGCGGAAATCGCATTTTTCTGGAGTGGATGGAAGAACCTTTTCAAACGCATTGCGATCTTCATCATGATCTTGTTGCCGTTGATGGCAGTGTTGTCCTTTCTGGAACGCCCCTACGGTAATGTAGAAGGATACTCGGGGCTTCTGCCCACCATTATCATGTATTATCGTGAGAGCGGCCTGACCCTGTGGCAGGTCCTTGTCTCACAGTGTCGTGTTCTGTTTTCATACTTGGCCCTGATTATCGTGCCGGTCCCGTCCAACGTACGCCTCACCATCGCTCACGTTGTATTCAGCTCGCCCCTGGAAACTCCTGAAATCGCGGCCTCCGTCATTGGAGCGCTTGCGATTGTCGCCGCGGGCGTTCTCTCGATCCGAAAAAGACCGGTCACGGGATTCGGGTTGCTCTTCTTTCTCGTCAATTGGGCGCTCGATACATTAGCCGTCCCGTATTATTTCTTTTTTGCCTATAGGGCGGTTCTACCTATGTTCGGGCTCCTGTTGGTCTTGGGGGATATCCTTCTGGCAGTCTGGGCTAGAGCCGAGTCTCTCGATCGACGGAAAGCGCAATTGGCCGTCGCAGCTTCAACTTGCACGGCTGCGGTAGTAATCGGGTCGCTCAGCGCAGTGACTGTCTCCAAGTCGGAGCTTTGGAATGACCCGGTAGCCTTTTGGACCGACATTGTTGAGAGCCTGCCGTCTCATGCCAAGAATATTGAAAAGCGTGTGGCGGCTGACTCTTTAGATAATCTCGGCGTCGCGCTGCAGGAACGGGGAAGGCAGGCCGAGGCTATTGCTCTCTTCCGCAGAGCTATTGAGGTTCAGCCTCTCTACCCCTACGCGTATTTACACATGGCGGTCAGCCACGAGGCCCTGGGCGACAGCACGGAAGCCGAGTTGTCTCTCAAGAAAGCGCTCGAGATTCATCGGAACTCAGCCGATTCCCAGTTCGCGCTTGCCGAGCTCTATATGAGTCAACAAAGGTTTGCCTCGGCGTGGCATCATATGGGGAGAGCCGCGGCTATCTCTCCGTCTGATCCACGCTTCCATAACGGGCTCGGTAAGATTCTTCTGCGGGAGGGAAAGGCATCGGAGGCTGCTCCATATTTCCGGAAAGCGATTGAAACCGTGTCCGGGTATGACGAAGCCCACTACAACCTCGGAGAAGCCTGTGTAGCTATGGGGAAGCCCCAGGAAGCCCTTCGCCATTTCAAAAAGGCGCTGGAGCTGAATTGGCGCAACTGGCAAGCCCACAACAGCTTGGGTTTGCTCCTGGCACAATCGGGTGACACGGCACAAGCCGAAGCTCACTTCCATGAAGCATTGATCCTGAGTCCACGCAACTGGAGAATCTACAATAATCTTGGCGTGATGCTGGCAAAGTCAGGAAATCTTGAAAAGGCTGCTACTCAGTTTGAAAAGGCCCTGGAAATCAACCCCGAAGATCCTTCCGCCAAGCAAAACCTCCAGAGAGTTCGCACCCTGATGGGAAGTCCACCTGTGAAATGACCTTGCGAACGGTGAAGACGGCGTTGAAGCAAGAGCAACCGTAGGTCGGATTGAGTCCCGCGTTCTGCGCGGGACGAAATCCGACATCATGTCCAAAGCAACTTGTCGGGTTTCGCTGGGCTCAACCCGACCTACCTTGATTCACCGTTTGATAGCGCAGTGGCATCAAACGCTCGGAAGCGAGAAAGGCCTGCGTGCACCGGGATCAAACCTGGCTGCCAGGTCCGCGCGCTCCAACAGCTCTGTGGCAGGTCCCACAGCCACCAAACTGCCCGAATCCATGAGCACGACGGTATCGGCTAATGCGAGCACCTCGTCGATTGAGTGGCTCACGTAGAGAATAGGAACTGAGAACTCTTTTGCCAGCGTGGCGATGAAAGGGAGAACCTCGCCCTTGCGTTCTTCGTCCAGTGAGGCCAGCGGTTCGTCCATAAGCATAAGATGAGGGCTTGTCAGCAACGCTCGACCTATGGCTACTCGCTGCTTCTCGCCCCCGGAGAGTTTGGCAGGCCGTCGATCAAGGAGCACTTCGATGCCAAGCAAATCCACGACGTGATCGAAATCCACGTACTGCTCTGAAACAGGCACGAGCTTCATCCCATAGATGAGATTGGACCTGACGGAGAGATGAGGGAAGAGCCGTCCATCCTGGAAAATGTATCCGAATCGACGCTGTTCGGGCGCAATATCGATCCGCTTCTTGGAATCGAAATACGTCTTGGCGTTGACCACGATTCTCCCTTCATCAGGACGAACCAGACCGGCCACCATGTTGATCACGGAAGTTTTTCCCGCTCCGGACCGCCCGAAGAGGGCTGTCACGCCTGAGCCGCCTGCGCGGAACGAGACGTCTATAACAAAGACGCCTTGGGTTCTCCTCAGATGAACATCGAGCATAGCTCAGCCCCTCATGCGGGCCGCTAGTCTTCTGGCCAGGAGTTCCGAAGCGACCAGCGCGGCCATGGCCAGGACGACCGAGATCACGCAAAGCCGAAAGGCTCCTTGCTCTCCTCCGGGCACCTGAGTCAGCGTGTAAAGGGCAAGCGGAAGCGTCCGTGTCTCGCCAGGAATATTTGACACGAAGGTGATCGTTGCGCCGAACTCACTCAAGCTTCGGGCAAAGGCCAGGATGATTCCCGTGAGGATGCCGGGAAGGATCAGGGGAAGGGTGATCGTGAAGAAGACGCGCACAGGACCCGCGCCCAGGGTTCGAGCGGCAGCTTCGAGCCCTTGATCCACGCCTTCTACGGAGAGGCGCACAGCCCGGACCAGGAGCGGGAAGGCCATGACGGCAGAGGCTACGGCCGCCCCTTTCCAGTTAAACGCAAAGGTTATTCCGAACACGTCGTGGAGCCAGGCTCCGATCACTCCCTTCTTTCCCAGAAGGACCAGGAGGATATAGCCCATCACTACCGGAGGGAGCACCAGCGGCAAGTGCACGAGTCCATCAATGGCCAACTTGCCCGGGAAGTTCTTGCGCGCCAAGAGCCACGCGAGGAATATGCCAGGGGGCAGGCTCCCGGCAACTGCCCAACCGGACACCCAAATGCTAAGCTGCAAGACCTCCTTTTCAAGAGGCGATAAGAGAAGAATATCCATCAATATACCGCAAATCCGCACTTCTCGAAGACAGCCCTGGCTTCAGGGCCTCTCAGGAAATCGAGGAATGCGCGAGCCCTGGCATTATCCATTCCCGAGACGATCGCCGCGGGATAGATGATCCGTGGATGCGAATCCTCCGGAAACATCCCCACCACCTTGACCTTGTCCGAAATGACAGCGTCCGAGCTATAGACGATCCCCAACGGGCATTCCTCGCGTTCCACAAGAGTGAGAGCAGCTCGGACATTGTCTGATCGTGCCAGCTTGTTCGCAAGTTGCGACCACACACCGAGGTTTTTCAGCGCGGCCTTCGCATATTTGCCGGCAGGGACGTGATCGGGATCGCCGACTGCCAGGCGATCCTGCCCCAAGGCTTTTGCCAACGGAAACCCCGAACCAATGTCTAATTTAGCATTGCTCTTCCGGGGAGCGATGAGCACGAGTCTGTTTCCGAGCAGATCGCCGCGGGTTTCGGGCACGATCAACCGCCTTTCGGCCAGATAATTCATCCATTCCACATCTGCAGAAATGAAAATCTCAGCCGGAGCGCCATTCGCGATTTGCTTTGCCAAGGCTGATGAAGAGGCAAAGGAGGCGGTCACGTTTCCTCTGTCCGAGAATAGCGTGCTTATCTCAGTGATTGAGGTTGTCAAAGATGCCGCAGCAAAGACCTTGATCCGGTCAGGAGCTTGCGCACCGGAAAAGTCCACGAAGGTAAAGGTCAGTGTTATCAAGGCCCAGACAACAATTGCTTGGCGCCGTGAGGTTCTCATTAGGAATTGGGTACCTCGACTCCGAGGAACGCGCTTACGCAGGCGTTGAGCAACGTGGTCACGCACTGTCTCCTTCGAGGATGCGTTCTGTCAGAACCCACACCAACGTGAAGATCATGTCCAGCTCGAACCAGCGTGCGATCGACTTATCGAATAGCACAGATACGGACGCGGGGAATTCATCGTCCGCTTTCCAGAGCACGTAGGTCACCGGAATTTGAGGAAAAGGCTCGAATCGTATCGCCTTGTCACCGTACGGGACCGGGACACCTGCCAATTCGCGACCTCGCGCCTCGAAGGCTTCCGGGTCCCGGCCGTACCTCCGAACAATCGGCCGCACATGGAGCGCATGAGGGCCTTGGAAGAACGTCACTCCGCCAGGAAAGTCCTTTTCGCTCGCGTCCACGTGGTCCACCGGGCCCCCGTTCGGGGCCACCAGGTACCGGATGAGCAGGATTTGGAACTCCTCCGTGAGTGGTCGGTCGGGTTTGGGCGAAATCTCGACAATCTGCTGTGCTATGGGATCCACGCGGTATAACGCATCAAGAAACGCGACCTCATACCCAGATCCTGCGATGGCCTCCTTCACTCCCTCTCGACCAAGGATTTCGGCGCGAGATCGTGCCGCCAGGTCGTCCCAGTGCATCTGATTCGGCGCTGCACAGCTCATAGTGAATCCTTTCTCGAACCCCTTTCCTCAGAATCTTATCTCAGAGCCTCTTTCTGAAGAGGAAAATACTTTCTTGCAAAATCCCGTTTTTTTCGCGGGCAATAGACTATATCACGGTATAAGTGTCGTGAAGAGAGCTTCGATTTGGTAAGTTGAGAGAAATCCAATGGAGGATGCTGTCGGATTTGCGAAAATCTCCAAGGGGTTTGCGGACGATGTCGAGACCCATCGCAAAGTAGTCGATGGTGCCGCTCTCACTCGCCGACTCTGCACCAGTGGCTCATAACTGGTGAAGATGGAAGAACTTTTCCATTGCCATTAAGTTGACTTCGACTTCGTTATAGTGGTAGGAACAGCGTCATGGGAAGAAAGGGACTAGGACTGTTCTTGGTAGTAGCGCTACTTGCAGGGTTTTTGCTGCCCCTGCCTGAGTGCTACATTACCAAGGTGAATTGTCCTCGGAAATCGAAAGGCTTTTTTCGGGTGACTGCGCAGCAGTGTGAACCAGCGAAGGCAAGTTGCGGCTCGGGCTGTCCCTTTTCTCAATCCTCCAGCGAGCAAGGAAATCCTGAGAATCGTTACGAGCTACTCCAAAAGCTGAAATCCTATCCCGTCAGATCGTTGCTCACTTCGGTTGCCGATGCCGAGTGGGCTTATCTCATTGCGACCGACTCGTCTTCGGTCGTTCGTGCTCCCTTCCAAGAAGCACGCTTCGTCCAACCGATCAACGGATGTGAACGAGCTTCTCCCATTATTCTTCAGAAACAATCCCTCCTGATTTGAGATTTCCCCCTTCCGGTCCGCCCTGCGCTCACCACGTCTGTGGTAGTGTGCTCAGCTAACTTCACAAATACATTCGAATAGTTATCCTTGCAGGAGGTTTTCATGATCCACTGGAATTACGTTCTGGGCGAGATCTTCCGCCGATGGCGGAGAACCTCGGTCAGTGTATCTCTTATAGCGTTCTCGATCGGAGTTCTCATTGTGGTGAACACACTCGGAACTTCTTTTCAGCAAGCGTTCCGAGCTCCACTTGACGATGTGGGCGCCACGCTCACCGTGCAGCGTGCCGGTGACGTGCCTGAAAAGATGGAAGGCCCCGTGCTGCCTTGCTCGGTCGCGCCCATTCATCAGGATGAAGTCCGGAAAATAGCCCAGCTGCACGGCATACAGTCAGCCAACGAGGCCTTGCTGATCTGGCACTTTGGGCCGGAAGGATTTCGGATCGTTGTCGGCTTGCGCCCGAATGACGAGTCTGGGCCGGCCCTCCTGAAGAAGGCTCTCGTGGCCGGAACGTTTCTTGAAGACACCAATCCGAAAGCTGCCGTTGTTGACCTGTCTTTCGCTCGAACCGAGGGTCTTGAAGTGGGACAGATGCTGAAACTTCAGGACAGCACGTTTGAGATTGCAGGAATAGTTGATTCCTCGCTGATCAGCCAACTGGCGGCAGCGCAGGTCTACGTCATGTTGCCCGAGGCAAGACGACTTGCCGTAAATTCCCCAAGCGTCAAAGCGGTCCACAGGTTCGGTGACGAAGACTCCAATGTGCTCTTTGTCCGCGCGGATAGGGACAAGACCGATGAGCTGGCGAAACAGATCAAAGAGATCATGGGTGAAAAGGCAACAGTATCCACGCCCGCGTCCTTCACGGAGATGTTAGGTGGCGTGTTTGCCCTCACTGACCGCTTTTCTTGGATGATGTCGATCCTCTCTCTGGCCGTGGCATTCGTTCTCGTTGCCCGGACTACGGTAGCCAACGTGCGTGAACGCAGGCCCGAAATCGGAACCATGAAGACCATTGGTTGGACCAAAGGAGACATCATCCGGCAACTGGGGATCGAAACAGTCGTTATCGTAGTGCTTGGCGCGCTTGGAGGAGTGATTCTTGGGTTTTGTGCCGCCAAGGCTCTGTCTCTCGTGACCATTTCCATCCCGATTCCGTGGGACATGTCCCCCAGGCCTCACTTCCTGCCGGGAGGCGGCGACCAGCTCATGCGGGACGTTCGCCTTTCGGTCTCAATATCTCCTCTGCTCGTGGCCTCTGCCCTGTTCGCTTCGCTGCTCATTGGTGTGGGTAGCGCCTGGGCTATGGCTCAAAGCGTAACGCGTCTGAAACCTTCGGAGGTGCTTCGCTATGAATAACATCATAATCACACGAGAACTAAGTAAGTACTTTGACGGCGTCGAGCCGGTTAGAAACGTTAACCTATCTGTAGACCGCGGTGAGTTTGTCACTCTCCTCGGTCCGTCCGGGTCCGGAAAGAGCACGCTTCTGGGGTTGATCGGAGGCCTGGAGAGTCCATCCAGCGGAGAAGTCCGCCTTGAAGGCAGGAACTTGGCAGAGCTTGACGAAGATCAATTGGCCCTGTTGCGCCGAGACAAGGTTGGATTCGTATTCCAGACCTTCAACCTGATTCCTACTCTTCCGGCAATAGAGAATGTGGGATTCCCGCTGTACCCGACTGGTGTGCCCATAAAAGAGAGAAAGGAGCGTTCTATGGAGTTGCTCCGAAAGGTCGGACTGGAAAACCGTTCCCGCAACCTGCCTTCTGAATTGTCGGGAGGTGAACGCCAGAGGGTAGCCATCGCGAGGGCCTTGATCAACAATCCGAGCTTGGTCCTTTGCGACGAGCCCACAGGGAACCTGGATTCCAAGACCGGCGCAGAAATCATAGAGCTGCTGACTCATCTTAATGGCGAGCGCGGCTTGACCATCTTCATGGTAACGCACGACGAGAATGTGGCGCAGTATGCCCATCGGTCCTTCTTCATGAGTGACGGGGAGGTGACTGAATCATGAGACGACCTTCTCCTTTTGCGATAACTCTGATTCTTTTGTGCCTCGGCACACTGTTCGGATCAATGGCTGCGAAGGATTGCGAAGCGAAACAGGAAATAAGAATGGAAATCCTGTTCATGAACCACGGTCCGATGCAGCCAACCATCAGAGAACTCAAGGCCCTGCTTGGCAGGTACTCCGGCAAGGTGAAGGCGGACTGGTTTGATTACGATCAACAGTCAGGGAA
>JBMOME010000354.1:0-30654 GCA_049323095.1 Thermodesulfobacteriota bacterium | reverse complement strand
TTGGCCGATGGCATCAAAGCAATTCTCACAAGGTCAGGACAAGGAACACCTCCCCAAAAACGTAACCAGGGGGGGCCAAATCCGCAACTCTGCCTCTCGTTGGCTTAGATTTTTGGGGAAACTCCAGGACATTATTCTTGACACTTACTATAGACCTGGTGGCCGCCGAACATCCTGTCCACGGCCTGTGCCCAAGTGATTCGACCAGCTGGCCCGGGCTCATTTTCCTATCTGCTGAGCAACTTCCTCCAGGTAGAGAGCCCCTGGAATCGGAGGTTTGTTGGATCGACCTCTTCCGGTCGAGGGGGAACGGTGACCTGCCATTTGCCCACGAGGACGAAAGGCGCCCAGTAATACGGATGGCTGGTGGCTTTGTCTTTGAGCAGCTTCAGTTTGGCCTGCCGCAGGCCCTCGGCCTTGGAGCCGTCTTTCAGGCCTTTGTACATCTCGATAAAAAGGTAGGCGGTACTTTCGTCGTTGGCCTGCCACATGCTCAGAATCACCGAATCCGCACCGGCAAAGAGGAATGCTCGTGCCAGACCTTCCAGTCCGTTATTTACAACCGTTTCTTGATCCGTGGGTGAGAGGCAGGAGGAGAGCACGACCAAGTCCGCGTTGAGCTTGAGGCCGAAAACTTCGCCGAGCTGCAGGAAGCCATCGTTGTCTTTGTCACCATACAGAGAGAATACAATAGCAGGCTGCTGCCACAGTTTGCTCAAACCGCTGAGGAGAACTCCGTGAGTGGCCAAATGCACGTACCGGTACCGCCCGAGATCTGCCTTTTTGAACAGACTTTCCGTGGCTTCAGCGCCCAGGTAAACCTGGACCGGCCCTCCCATGAGCCGTGCGATCTCGGAGATCTCTTTGCGCGCGCCTGGCAACGGCCGCAAGTTGCTGCTACGCACGGTCTCGGACTTGGTGTTGAACGCGGCCAGGAGCCTGTCCGCGCCGGTGTTCAACTCCTTCTTGTGCTCTGCATCCTGATAAACCGCGTCGCCGAAGGCAACCAAGCTCCAGCCGGGCTCCCTTCCCCGTTGTCTTGTACGGAGCCACGATAGCACCGACGCAGAAGGCGCGTAGCAAAACGCGTACTTCTCCACCAGGTAGCTCGGCTGGTCCGTGGGCGACCAGAAGCGTTTACCTGCGTGCTCTTTGGAGGACACGAGCATTTCAAACGGGAGCGAGACCAACGGACCGTGTGGAATTACGGTTACGGTCTTCTTGGTTGCCAGGAAATACTCCACAGGGCGTATCAGCCGATCGTAGAGCCTATAGGCGACAGACACGTCCCAGTTCGCCTGAGTGTCGGACCGGTGAAGAGGTTTGATGAGCGTGCTGACGTCTCGTTCCAGGTCTTTCTCGGAGTAATCGATGGAAAAGGTGTGGAACCGGGTTTTGTCCATTGCGAAGATGTACGTGTTACTCCGAGTCACCATAAACGCTATCACGGCCTCATGGGGATCTATGGTCTCTTTTTGGAGCTGCTGAACAGACACCGGCCTCGGATAACGCAGACCGGCATACGCGGGGAACTCCTTGTTGAGCCGTTCTTTGAGTTCTCTAAATGCCTTTTCTTTTGCCCTCCGCTCTTCAAGGAGCTTGTTGATCTGTCCTTGATCGGGATTCGCAGCGGAGAGCTCCGTCACCAGCTTACTGTCGAGTGTTCGGAGGGTCAGTCGGAGGCTCTTTTCCCGAATCAGCAACTCATGGGGCAAGTCCGAGAAAGTCTCCACGTTGATGCGTGAAAGCGTATTCTCGAAGGAAGCGGCCTTGAGCCGCTCTGCAATCCGCAGAGCCTGATTGTCGTAAGCGCCTTCCGGATCTTTGCGTGCCAGCTGCATCAAAACCTTAAGCGTGGTCTCGAACAGCGCTCGTTTTCCACCAAAGATGAAGTTGTCCTCATCCGACTCCTCGGCAATGTCCGCTTCCGTAGATTCGAGGATGGTAATGGCTTTGCGATACGATTCGAGGGCCTCACCGTAGCGCTTCTTGCTCTGGAGCGCTCGGCCCATGATGAAATAGGCTTTCCAGAGCATTCCCCGGTCTTCTGCGCACTGGGATATTTCCAGGGCTTCCTTGAGGTGCTCCACCGCCTCCTCGAAGCTGCCGAGGGTCGAGGTCACCAGCGCGATCTGAAGCAGGTTTTCGTTTACGCCTCGTTTGTCCTTGATCTTTGCGCGCTTTTCTTTTGCTTCCTTGTAGTATTCCAGCGCGACCCGCGGGCGTCCCAGCATCTGGTTGAGCGTGCCGACGCGAGTGAGCACGCGGGTTTCTTCTCTCGCGTCGCCGGTTTTCTTGGTGATAGCAAGCGCCTCCATTTGCCGTTTGAGCGCCTGCTCAGGGTCCCCTAACTTGCTGAGGATGTCCCCGAGCTGGATCAGTTCGCTCTGCTGCATGTGGGCATTGCGAATCTCCGAATGGACCCTGAGGGCATCCTCAAAGGATTCTTGGGCCTTGGCATACTCTTCCAGTTGGTAGTAAACGCTGCCGATCCGGTGATAAACTCGTCCGAGCGTGCTGTTGGTCCCGGCAACTTGAGCCATGGACAGGGATTTCTGGTAATGCTCCAGGGCTTGTTCGTAGTCCTTGAAGCCTTCGTAGATCTCACCCAGATGGAAATCGAGGTCACGAGCAAGGGACGCGGGAAGACCAAGCTCCGTTCGCAGTTCCGTTGCTCGGCGGAGATGCGTGAGAGCACTCTCGTAATCACCCATTTTGGCCTGAGTAATGCCAAGTTCGCCAAGAGCCCACAATTCGCCCTTGCGGTCTCCTTGGGCCTTCATGATCTCCAAGGTCTGCACCAGCAGCGAGAGCGCCTGATCGTATTGACCGGCCTCCTGGAGCACTGTGGCCATCTTCAACCGAACTGCGGAGACGGAGCGGGAATCGTCAATTTCCTGGGAAAGCTTGAGTGCCTTTTTCAACAATTCCATTGCCTTCGCATTGTTCCGCTTGGCCCGCTCCAGCATTGCCAGTTCCGAGAGGATCGCCACGTCCCCCCGGGGATTGCTGATCCGCCGGTTGACCTTCCATGCCTCTTCCAAACTGGAAGCTGCGGTTTGCAACTCACCTTTCCCAAGATGCACACGTCCTATGCTCGCAAGGTCCGTGGCCACTCCGCGAAGATCCTGGATCTCACGATGCCGAGCCAGCGCGGTAGAAAGTTTGTCCAGGGCCTCGGCTTGGGACCCCCTCGCCGCGAGGACATTTCCCAGATTGGTGAGGATGTCGGCTTCGCCCTTCTTGTCGGAAAGCTCACGATAAACCTGAAGGGCCTGCTCCAAGTTTCGCACGGATTCGGGAATGCTGTTCTTGTGCTTGAGGATGTTGCCGATATTAGCCAGATTTGCCGCATATCCCCGGCGATCCTGAATTCCTTGGAGAAGATCTTGCGCTTCGCCGAAATACTTGAGAGCTTGCTCGTAATCGCCCGCGTTCTTGTGGTGAACCCCGATCGCGGTCAGAACCTTGCCTTCGCCCAGCCGGTCCCACGTTGTGCGATAGGCTTGAAGGGCTTGCTCGAACATGGCAAGGCCCTTTTCACGCTCACCGCGCTGCTCCAGCACTTGTCCGATCACCAGGTCGCAATCGGCCATGCCGCGAGTGTCGTCAGTCTCCTCGAAGAGCTTTCGGGCTGCCTCGGCCGTCTTGAGCACCGGGTCGGACGCGTCCCTGGCCAGACGGAATCGGGCAACGGCAAGCCTCACCCGTGCTTTAGTTCTGCGGTTCACGGTTGCTGAGGAATCTTGAGCCGCCTCTTTAAGCAGCTTCCAAGCGAAATCCACATCTCCCATAATTGAATGGATGTCCGCCAAGAGAATGCGCGATTCAGTCATCTGCGTGGCGTCGTTGATCTTCTTGGCAAGCGCGAGGGATTCTTGCGCATACTCCAGGGCTTTTTGGGCGTAACCCTGCTGGAAATAGACTTCACCGACCAAAAGGATCGCCGCGCATTCCCCACTGGGGTCGGAGAGCGCTCGAAAGTCGTTCAGTGCGGTGCCTGCCAGTCTCAGAGCTGCGCTGAAACGAGCTCTCGCCTCCTCGATCCTGGCCAGGGCGAGCAGAGCGCGAGCGGCCATGATGCGATCCCCGGCCTGATTGTAAGAGTTGAGCGCAGCCGAGACGCTCTTGAACGCAGCCACCATGTCTCCTCGGTTGAACGCGACCTGGCCGTTCACCAGGAGCGGAAGCCCGTCGAAATCGCTCTCAGTCTCGCCGCTGAGAAAAGATTGGCCTTCTTTCACTTCTTTCTGCGCGGCTTTGAGGTCGCCGGTTAGCTGACTCACATATGCAAGTCTGAACAGGGTTTCTCCCAGCTCCTTGCGCTGATTCAGCTTGCGGTAAAGAGCCTCAGCTTTCTGAAAGCTCGCTTTCGCACTCTGATAATCGGATCGCGAAACCTTCATATTCCCGGTCAGGACGTGAATGCGTGCAGCCTCCTTTTCATTGCCCTTCTTCACATAGAACGCGATCAACCGGTTGTACTCGCCGACAGCCTCGGCAAAGTGATTAAGGCGCAACTGGCAAGTAGCCATATCTTCGTGCAAACGCGGCCGCTCCGCATCCTCGGACTCCGGCAAAATCTTCAGGGCTTCCTGAAAAGCTTCCAGTGCCGGCTGAAAGCGGTTTTGTCCCATCAGAATGCGACCCATGAGCAAGTAATCGAGGCTTCTGGCCTTGGCATTCTTCAGTGCCTGATTTAGTTGAATCGAGCGCTGGAGGCTTTTGAGGGCTTCGTCATCCTGGCCAAGCTTATTGAGCGCCTGCGCCATGCCGTACAGTGCGAGTGCTGCGGTCTTCTGATCGCCGGCTTTCTCGCTCTTCTTTAACGCGGCCCGAAACGCCTCAACCGACGGGGCATATTCTTCCTTCTGAAAGAGCGCGCGTGCGCTCTTGAGCGCGTCTCCCGCGTCACCAGGATCTGGCTGTTTGGGCTCAGGTTGCGGCGCTGGTTTGTCCGGGGATGGGCCGCCGGTCGTCTGAGAAGCGTCGGTTACGGATGTTTCCGGCGCTTGTGGCGCGACAAGCTGCGGTTTCGCGTTGCGATCTTTCTTTTCTTGGCTTGGTATTGGCTTTGGAGCGACCTGCGGCTTGGCGCCTTGGGAAGTGTCGGCATTGGCCAATCTCGCCGCTCGACCGCCACTTAGGAGAGCGTCAATAGGCGCGCCAACCGAAGGCCGGATGTCCTTCTGCTCAGCCCAAGCGTTGTTCGGTAGTCCGCACAAGGCGTCAAAGACCAACACGGTCATAGCAGCGAAAAGATAGATGCTCGCC
This sequence comes from Thermodesulfobacteriota bacterium, assembly GCA_049323095.1. Classification (GTDB taxonomy): domain Bacteria; phylum Desulfobacterota; class Desulfomonilia; order Desulfomonilales; family Desulfomonilaceae; genus VGSG01. Next base: position 25,380 of record JBMOME010000354.1, on the reverse strand, counting down.
CTGCTCTGCTCTCTTCCATATTGATTCATCGTGTTTTCACCCTCGCCGGAGAGTGCATTTTCTGAGGCTAGGAACTCGAGGCGGGACCCGCTAGCCCGATAAGCCCGAGTTCGTGAAAGTTCAGGAGTCGGATGCGCCGCGGCCCTCTTTCGGAGGATTCGTTTCTGTGCCAAGCCGTATCCGAAGGAAAATCGCAACGCCGAGTGCGATCATTCCCAGACACAGGAGCTGGCCCATAGTGAACCAGGTAAAGAGGTAGCCCACTTGCACGTCGGGCTCGCGAACGAATTCCACGGAAAACCTGAAGATTCCGTATAAGACCAGAAACGCCGCACTTAAATAGCCGGTGTGACGAACCCTGGTTCGGAGCCACCAGAGGACGCCGAACAACACCGGACCTTCAAGAAATGATTCATACAATTGGGATGGATGGCGAGGCGCAGGCCCGGCTATGGGAAAGACTATCCCCCAAGGAAGGTCGGTCACTCGACCGTACAACTCACCGTTAATGAAGTTTCCGATCCGCCCAAACATAAGCCCTATGGGTGTGGCCAATGCCGCGATGTCCGTGAGTTCGAAGAACGGAGCTTTATACCGCCGTATGAAGAGCACGCCCGCGACGATGATACCTATCAAACCTCCATGAAAGCTCATCCCACCGTGCCACAACGCGAAGACTTCCCAAGGCGCTTCCAGATAAGCCTGGAAGTTGTAAATGAGCACATACCCGACCCGCGCACCGATCAACAGTCCCAGTATCATGTAGAAGAGGAAGTCGTCCGCGGCTTCTACCGGAATCGGCCCCTGCCTCCGCCTTAGTTCGGATCGAATAATGAAATAGGCCGCTACGAACCCGACCAGGTACATGAGGCCGTACCACCTGAGTTCAAACGGCCCGATCCGCCACAACACCGGATCGATAAAATGATAAGGCGCGTCAGATGGACTCATTTACGTTTCCGATTGTAGCCGTTTCTCCAGCTTGCGAACCTTCTCGTCCGCGATGCGGACCATGTTGCCCATCTTGCGGAAGATGCCTCGGATAATCTTTGCGTCTCGATTGTCCATCTGGGCGCTGTTCAGGATGCGCCGGATGTCTCGCATCATACGCAGGGGACCGGTTTTTTCCAGAAAGCCCGCCCGAGTCAGCACAGTCTGGATGTGCTGGAACATGGCTTCCCGCTCTTCCACCGAAGCCGGCTGGAATGCGCGCATCTGGACGCCCCGAGGGCGGCACGCACGCTTGAAGATTTCATAGGCCGTGATCGCGCAGGCATGGGCGATATTCATCGACGCAAAATCCGCGTCCGTGGGGACCACCATGTGATGAGTGCATAGCTTGATCTCCTCATTGGTAAGACCGCGGGCTTCCCTGCCGAACACGCAAGCGACCGGCCCCACTCGGGCTCGTTCCATGAGTTCGGGGATCGTATCTTCGGGTGTACGCGCGCTTGACCTCTTTCGCCCCAGCCTGGCCGAGGTTCCTACCGCCATGAGGCACTGGCTTAGCCCTTCCGCAAGGTCAGAGGTTCGGCGGGCTTGCTCCACCACGTCATAAGCTCCGGATGCCATATAGTTGGCATCCGTCTTAGGTCCACATTCGGTTGAAGAAACCAAGACAAGGTTCCTCAATCCCATATTTTTCATGACACGGGCTACCGACCCGATGTTCCCGGGATGGGTGATCCCCACCAGGACGATCCGCACATTCCCCAGAGCCGGAGCCCAGTCAGGATGAACCGCGAAACCTCGCTGGACCTTTTTCGACACACCCATCTGGCGATTAGCTCTCGTGCTCCCGTTCAAGAGATTCAGCGGCCCGCCTCTGCCCCGTACAGATCTTGTTGCGCGGCTAATCGTGCCGATCCGATCCCGCGTGCTTGAGTCTGAGGCCAGAGCCCGCCAAGATGCGATCGGATGGCCGCTCAGGCGGCTGTCCGGCGCCAAGGAAAATAGTATTTCAAGGGATGATTGTCAAGCAACATCGGGCAAAAAGGTGGGTTTGTTCATGTAGTACCTCTGCATTGGTCGGGGCGGACTGACCGCGCTGTCGAATTCAACAGCGGAGAGACCTGTGAGACCATGTCTGAGTGGAGAGGGTTGAATGAGAGATACCTGCCGCGTACCGCGGCGAACTGAAATCGGGGATCAGGCTACTTCACCAACGGCTCCCAAACCGGGAGTCCATTGAGGGCGTACCAGGGCGCCATTACTAAGACGCTCCAGAGTATTGCAGCTACCATTGTAGGAATACCTACCTTCATATAGTCCGACATGCTGAAAGCGCCGGTGCTGTATGCCACAACACCTGCGACCACCTGCGTCGGAATGATGAACGCGAACGTATCCACATTTGCGACGAGAAGAGTAAACGCGACGGTATTCATCCCGAGCAGCGGCGCCATTTCCATGAGAATCGGGGCAAGCAGAGCAACTGCCGCTATATTACTTAGCATCCCTAGTCTGATGAACTGAGTGGCAGCCATCATCATGAACAGAACCACAATCCACCCGTTGCCCTGAACCGCAGGAAGAAGCATTAAGGCCAAATGCTTGGCCAGGCCTGTGGAAGCCATGGCAGCGGACAGCGACAGAGCGCCTCCGAGGAGGAGCCACGTTCCCCAAATTGTCTTGCTTTGAATCAGACGCCAATTGAACGGAAACACACCGGGTATGAAAAAGACCCCTACGGCAATGAGGGCGACCATTCCGGTTTTAATCTTGTGAAAATCCTCAAGTGCCCACATGAGCGCGGCAAAACCGAAAATCCCGAGAATGACCCATTCATGAGGCTTGGTGGGGCCAAGCTCGTCATTCTCCTTGGTTATTCTCTCCAGTCCTCCAGGGACCTCAACCGCACTGCATCGGAAAACGGCACTGACAATCCAGTACATGATCGGATAAAGACCGATTATGGGCAGGTGCAACCAGAGCCATTGGATCCACGAGATTCGTACGCCCAGTTGTTTGTCAAAAAGCCCTACCATAAGCACGTTCGGCAAGTGGGCCGTGAGGAAAAGAATGCCTCCCACCATGGTCGCATAAACGATACAGGAGATCACGATAGCTTTCTTCGCGTTTTGTTCAGCCGGAGTATTGCCGAACAGGCCTATAACGCCGTTGACGATCGGCAGAACGGTGGTCGATCTCGCATTTGCAGCGGGGACCACCAACCCGAGGGCCATGTTCGTCGCGAATAGCCCTATTATGATTTGCTTGGCTCGCGTAGCCTTCATTTTGGAAAGTATTGTCAAGGCAATTCTGGTGTCGAGTCGTGCAGCAGACAAAATCGCTGCAAAGAGAAAAGCGCCGAGAGTCAAAAAGGTCACGTCCAGAACGAACCCTCCAAATGCCTGGGGTATCTTTGGAATAGCCTTCGTGACGACGAGAAGCATCGGAATCATGAGCCCTGTCACGCCAACGGGCATGGCTTCGCTCACCCACATGATCGATGCCCACACGACCACTGCAAGAGTTGCCTGAGCAGGATACGAAGGAATCGCTCGGCCGAAATCTATCAACCAAAGGATCGCGGCCCAGGCTGCCCACGCGGCTACGTACCCGATGACGGTTTTGTCGGGGTGTGTTCCTTGCGTTCGGATATTCTCGAGCCAATAACCTAACGGGCCCCTTGCCGAAAGAACTGAGTCGTCCGCGCTTATGCTCTTCGTTTCTTGCATGTCAGGTCTCCCTTTGTATCGGGGTCCAAGAGATACGATCCCATTGGACGATTCATGACATTTCAGCTCCCATATCGCCGTTTGATGCCAAAATGCTCTTTCCATTTCTTCGGCGCGCGAAAACCGACAATATATTCTTCGTCAGGATTTCCCTGGGGGAATTCATCGGTGACATCTTGATCCTTCCAGATTCCCTTCTGTTTGCGCGCCTGTCTTTGCTCCACAAGCCAGTCACGATAGCTATCAAAAGCAATGTGTCCCCCGGGTCCATCGAGGCGAGCTGCCCTAATTCTGCCGTCCAGTTCAGTCCAAAACGTGCGATCGGGTTCTGATATTTCTATCGGGTCCACGTCCAAGTCATAGCCGTATTCCTTGTGGGTTTTCCCCGCGACGCCCGCGTAAATCTGCTGATCTCGCACGCTGAGCAGGTGCTTATGAATGCCGACATATCGGTCGGATACGGGATGCCCCAACGGAGCATGGTCACGCTGTTTGCCACGTGCACATGCGAGTGGAGTGCGGTGGAATTCAAGCATTTCAGGGTGATATTTTTCGCCCAAGAAGTCACATACACTTTTGAGCACTTGTTCCGGTTTTCGGACAAGATCTTCGTATTTGACATCGAGCCAAGTTGACGAATCGAGGCCGTCCCTGAAGGGTTTCACAAAGCTGTTGGCCAGGTTCCACGTATGAGCCGCACCATAGATGTGACCGGCTCCGAATGCGGACTCTAGACTTGTTGCGCTGGCATCCCTGCCGTCGCGCACAATAAAAACAAATTGAGCATTCGGGAAATTCTCCCTGATTTGTGGAACGAAAAAGAGGTTGTTCGGAGTCTTTTGCCCCCAGCGGGGTTTGTCTCCAAACTCGTGTGCGTACCGATGGTGCATGGCCGCGTAGATACCGGCAAAGCTCCTCTCCAGCGCGAGCGATGTGATGGTGTCCACCGCGTTCATGGGGTTCAAGCTCATGCCCCACATCGGCTGGTTCAATCCGAAGATCATCTCCGCCGCCAGGGTGCGGAAGTTTGCGGCAACGCTAAGATCTCCGTACGTATATCTCCAGGGGTAGATGCGCGGAAAAAGCCAACCCACTTCAGGGAATGCTATCCGTGGATGACAGCCCAGCATTGCCATAAGAAGCGTGGTGCCTGACCGTTCGTACCCGATCACGAATATGGGGCGCTCTGGCAGCTCTATAGCCATTTCCTTCTCCTCTCCGCCACCCGTTTCCGGCAAATCATACCGAACACGCAATCGATAGAATGTCGGCCAGGCGACAAAGATCTATTTTTTCGGGAAAAGAGAACTGATAGGCAGCGAAAGCTCAGAAAGATCCCTTGTCCCCGCCTTCCGCGGGGTTGAGGCCATATACGGCGGAAACCGGCTATTTCAAAGCAATGGAGGCAGGGGCTATCTGTGTTGCGGATACCGTTACCAGGAAAAAAGAACGGTTTTGCGTAAGGTCAACTCAACAATAACCCGGCTAATCGGTGATGACATCCCTCAGTCGTTGGCAATCGAGAACAACAATTGTCCGCGCCTCAGATTTGACGTATCCTTGTCTTTTGAATTCATTGAGGATTTCCGTAACTGTCTGGCGGGTGGTGCCGATCATGTCCGCAATGTCCTGGTGAGTCATCTTTCCCTTGAGTCGGACAGGGGCTCCGTGGTGGCCGCCGCCTTCGATCTCCGCGAGCTTGATGAGCAGATGGGCAACTCGCGAACGAGCATCGCAAAATACAAATTCCCTGATGGCCTCGTGAGCCTGCCTGATGCGGCTGGAGAGGACCCGAATGAGGGACATGGCCAGCGCCGGATTTTCTGAGACAACTCGCTCGACACTGGCACTATTGATACTCATCACCTCAGTGTCTTCTACCGCTTCAGAAAAAACATTTCGTTGTCCGGCTCCGAAAAGCCCGGCTATGCCGAAAAAGGAATTCGGCCCGCAAAATCGGAAAATGATCTCGTTCCCGCAGGCGGAGAGACTGTAAATCTTGACCCTTCCCGATACCACGAAATTGACCGAATCATTTTCGTCGTCGGGGTCGCTAATGACGGTTCCCTTCCGGTACGTCCTCTTTACCGCATCTCTTTCGAGAGAGGCTCGTTGCGCCGGAGAAAGCGCGGACATGATGTCGATATCCGGCATGGAAACTCCCTATTCGTTCTCCGACACGTGGAGATTTCTGGGGGCACTCATACTGAAAGCGCAAACCTCGTGGAGACGGCCTCATACTGAGGCCAGGGCCAATCCGATGGCAGAACCGAGTCCCACCGCGACCACCGGATTGCACCAGAGCATTCATCCTGAGCCTGTCAGAGAACTCGCCAGGTACAAGCCGAAGCCGACCAGAGCACCCAACAAGACTCCTACGACGTATTTCATCAGTTCCTCAATTCAGACATGATTGTCACAGTATGATGATGCAGTCAGGCAGATGTCAACCGGGTACGCGTTCGTGGAGAATCTCGGTGCGTGATTCCTCTCCGCTATGATAATGAAGGCTGATAGGATCGAACGCGCGGCGGCGACCATTTCTCGGAGGTGCTTAGCCATGGCAGAGCAATGGAGCAAGGAAAAGTTGCTTGAGTTGGGAGCCGGCTTTTCGCGGCCGCGCATCTTTCTTACTGCGGCTGAGTTGGACCTCTTTACCAAGTTGCGTGGCGGTCCATACACCGTGGAGCAGCTTTGCGCGCAGGAGGGCTGGAATCCTCGCGCTCTGCGAATTCTCCTGGACGCGCTTGCGACGATGGGTCTAGTCCAAAAACCGGATAATAACTCGTATTCGGTGGACAAAACGGTGGCGCGCCTCCTCTCACATGAGGGCGAAGAAACCGTGCTGCCTATGATTCTTCATCGCACGCATCTTTGGCGTAGCTGGTCCGCGCTGAGGGAAATTGTCATTACAGGGAGGAATCCCAACGTAGAACCGCTGGAAGATCGCCCGCAAGAGGATCTGGAGTCCTTTATCGGCGCTATGCAAGTGATCGGCCGTATGGTTGCCGAACGGATCGTCAGTTCACTCGATCTTTCAGCTTATTCGCGCCTGCTGGATGTAGGCGGGGGATCCGGAATCTACACAGTGGCTTTCCTCAAGGGTGGTCCGCATCTCACCGCGACGCTCTTCGATCTGCCGCGGGTCTGCAAGATAGCTCGCAAGTTTCTTGCCGGCAGCCCTGTGCGGGATCGCATTGAGATCGTGGAAGGGGATTACATGGTGGACGATCTGCCCAAGGGGCATGACGTGGCGCTGCTCTCCGCGATTATCCACAGCAATACGCGCGAGGGAAACCTACGGCTGTACGAAAAGATTCACTGGCGCCTCGAACCTGGCGGTACCATTCTCCTGCGAGATTTCTTCATGGATGAAAGCCGAACGTTACCGCCCGAAGGAGCCATCTTCGCGGTGAACATGTTGGCAGCCACTACTGGGGGCGACACGTACACTTTGAGCGAAGTTAAGGAAGACCTGGAACGGGCCGGCTTCAGAGATGTGCGCCTGATTCGAGACGGAGAGCGTATGGACCAGATCGTTTCAGGTGTGAAGTGAACATCCTGTCGGCAGCCTGCAATCCATGCTAAGCTGGCGGCGGGAAAAGCTTCCTGAAAGAAACCGGGGGGAATCCCCGAAGCACTACCCCTCGGAAATATCATCTTCTTGAACGCAGATTTCGTCAACAAAAGAGCAAAGCAACGCGAGTCGCGAGTTGTCCGAATTCTGAAACTTTTCGCTGACCTGGAGGTAGCTTTATGCTGGTAAAGGATTGGATGAGCAAGAATGTAGTAACCGTAGACGTGAACGACACCATGCAACGGGCCATCAATCTTATGATGGACCATCGAATCAGCATGGTGCCCGTAATGGATCAGGGTAAGCTCGTCGGTGTCGTGACGGACCGCGACCTGAGAAGGGCCGCGCCTTCCGACGTGACACTGATGGATGTGCGGCAAATTCTCTATCACATCACGCGGCTTAACTGCGAAGCCATTATGAGCCGCAATCCGATCACCGTGCCTTTTGATTTCACCATGGAAGAGGCTGCGGAGGTGTTGCTCCGGAACAACATCTCCGGCGCTCCGGTGTTGGACAAAGCCGGTGCGATCGTCGGTATTATTACGAAGAACGATATGTTCAAGGCCTTCATTGCCCTAACGGGACTGAAGAAGCGGGGAGTGCAGTTCGGGTTCCTGCTGGAGGACCGTCCAGGTTCAATCAAAGAGGTCACCGATGTGATCCGGAAGTACGGGGCAAGGCTCGTAAGCATCCTCAGTTCCTATGAGAACGCACCGGAGGGACAGCGACACGTGTATGTGCGGGCTTTCCACATCGACCGGAACTCGCTTCCCCTTTTGGAGCAGGAACTGAAAGAGAAAGCTAAGTTGATCTACATGGTGGACCACAGAGAGGACAACAGAGTCATATACGAGGATTAGCGCTAGAGAAGCGCCCTTCTCTTTACGTGAAGATACTGCTCGACCACGCCCACTGAGAGCCGTTCCGGCGGCGCATCGAGTACCATTACGCCTGCCGAGGAGAGCTTAGCCAGCAGTTGCTCTCGCCGAGTCAGTATCTCGGAGGCAACGCCCTGGCGATAGAGATCCTGCACGGTCACGGGGATAGAGTCCGCGGTTTCCACGACCTCGCTATCCGACATGGCTACCACAAGCGGAAGATGCCTTGGGAGCAGCCCCAGGCTGTGGCGCACCAGGCCTTCCGATGCCCGTTCGTCAATCAGATCGGTAAACATCATGACAAGGCTCCGTCTCTTTGTGCGTGCAGCGAGCAAAGCGAAGGGCACGTGAAATCGGGGCTCCTCCATCTTTGGTTCCACTCCGTACGTCGCGTCCAGGATGCGCCCGAACTGCGCCGGCCCCCCTGATTCGGGCACGTAACAGACCAGCTCATGAGCAAATACAAGGACCCCCACTCTGTCGCCTAGCTCAAGCGCGCTGTACGCGACCATCAGGGCCGCGTTGAGCCCATAGTCGAGCTTGGTTTTGCCCTTCACCCGCGCGGTCATCATCCGTCCCGCGTCCAGGACCAATAGAATGTTTTGGCTTCGTTCAATACGGTTTTCACGCACCATGAACTTGCCTGTGCGCGCAGTGGTAGGCCAATGGATTAATCTGGGGTCGTCGCCTGCTACGTAGTCTCGCAAGCTCTCAAATTCGGTGCCCACCCCTTTTCTCAGTTGTCGCTGCGCGGTGTCTACAACCGTGGATCGCCAAAGCCCCATCTTCCTCTTCTCGATAGCGGAAAGCCACGGGTAGACCCGCACCGTTGCCGCGGGGCCTGCCTCACCTCTCTTCCACACGAGTCCCAGCCGGCTCCGAAACCAAAAGTAGAGCAGTCCGAACCGAGCATCACCGCGTACCCCGAACCTAATCCCATATTCGACTTTGGCCGAGCTTCGAGCAGGAACTGTTGACGAAACTGGGAGGTCTTCCGCGGCAGCCTGCGCCGGGATGTCGTCTGTAATGATTAGTGAGATCGGCCGCTTGGTCCTATTCCGAATTTGAATCGTAACCGAGTGCCGACGATCGACAGCGCAAGCGCGAGGAAGAACCCGAACAAGCTCCATATCCTTTGGACGAGGAGCAAGGAAGAAGTCCAGAAGCGCCGCGAGCACCATTAACGCAGCCGCAATACCCAGTAAATACAAAGGCGCGCCATAAGTGGCCGAGAGCCACACCAATCCCGCTGAAACAAGCGAGAAGAGCAAGAAGAACCTGCGGGAAAAGTAAAACGGCAGGCTCCTTAGCATTTGGTCTCGTCGGGAATCACTCTGCATCGTGGGCTCTTCGTCTTTTGAAAGATAATGTGGCCTTGGCCCAACTACCGTGGAACCGGCACGCGGCGCAGCACGTTGTCGAGGTAATAATCGGGAGTGAGTCCGTCGATAAGCGCTTCCGGTTTGAGTATCACTCGGTGGCGCAGCACTGGGAGCGTCACGTCCTTCACATCTTCGGGAGTGACAAAACTCATGCCTCGAAGCGCCGCGAGACCGCGCGCGGCTTTAAGTAGAGCAACGGCAGCGCGGGTCGATGCTCCGAGCTGCACGTGAATGGGATCTCTGGTCTCAGAAACGATCTGCCTGATGTACTCTTGCACTTCTTTGCGAACCACGGTCGAGGCAAGAGCCCTTCGGAAGTCGAGGACCTCTCCCTTGGCAATCAATGGGCTTTGGATCAGAGATTCCACGTCCTTGAGTTCCGTGCCGTCCGCGTAACTCTTCATCACGGCAAGTTCAGCCTCCGGGGACGGATAATCGATGGTAATCTTCATCATGAACCGGTCGAGTTGCGTTTCCGGGAGGGGATAGGTTCCTTCGTATTCAACCGGATTCTGGGTTGCGATCACAAAAAAGAGATCGGGAAGTGAATTGCGGATGCCGTCGATCGTGACCTGCGCTTCCTCCATTGCTTCCAGGAGCGCAGCTTGAGATTTCGGCGGCGTGCGATTTATTTCATCCGCAAGCAGTATCTCTCTGAATATCGGACCTCTCCGGAGGACGAACTCCGTGGTCTTGGGGTTGAATACGAACGTTCCCACAATGTCGCTGGGGAGTAGGTCCGGGGTGAACTGGATGCGGCCGTAGTCCGCGTCAACCACACGAGCCAGAGTGCGAGCCAGCAGGGTTTTGCCGAGCCCTGGGACCCCTTCTACGAGAACATGTCCTCCCGCAACCAGACAGCAGAGCAGTTGCTCCAGGACCGTCTCCTGGCCAAGGATAACTCGACCTATGGCCTGCCGAACCAAGGCCATCTTCTTCTGGATGATCTCAACTCCTTCCATGCATCCCCTCCCTCGAAAATCGAACCTCAATGGCTTGACTACCGTCATCCGAGTGGCCGGGCCGTCCGTGGCTTCGTTCCAGCCCGCCGGTTCAGAGGCGTCGTTGCAAGAGCTGCCTTCTTACTTTTGCCAGCCGGTGGGCAAGAACCCGGGCCTCGTCAGGCGTCCCGCCGCTCTCGGCAACTCGTTGGCACTCTTTTACGAGCCGATCCACATCATGCTCGTCAGTAGCGGATTTCGGGTGAATACGACGATTCCCAGCTCGCTGCTCCTTGGCCGAACGACGAACCATTCTCTGGGACACTTGGTTTTGAAAACGTTTCAGCACCGCTGCCAGCGCTACCGGTGCAGCGTCGCAGGACCGAAAGATGCCGGCCATGGAATCTACGTATTCCAGCGTGGATCGACCCGCGGGAGCTGCCATGGTTCGAAACCTGCCCGCGTATTGAGCCCGCCGGGAATAGAAGAACAGCCCCAATCCGATCACTAGCTGCAACCATATCCAGGCAAACGACGACGTGACCACGTAGTGCCAGATCGTTTCGGGCTGAATGTAACCGTGATGGTACTCGTCGAATAGAATTGCTGAGGGCCGCGGATCTTGTAGCATCAATGCCAGGATCAACTTCAGGTTCTGTTCCTCGGAGATGTGCCGATTGCTCAAGAAGCTGGGATCGCTAATAGCCACAACTTGGCCGCGACCCAAACGCGTCGACAGGATCAGGGGCCCGTCCTGGTCAGCCGCGAGGTTCTTCCACCCCGATGGTGTCTCTTGCCACCGCGAAACGGCCGACGCGCTTAATTGCCGGACATACGGAAATGCTGCGTCAGTGAGTGGCATGGTTCGCCTGCCCTGGGACGTGCCCTTCTTCAAGCGGAGCCCGAAGCTCTTGGCAAGCGCATTTTTCCCGTCGTCAGGTTTCGGGGCAGGGAGCCGTTTCATGAGTTCCGCATCTACGCCCTTCTCAGAACGAACAGGTGGAAAGCCTTCGATGATAATCAAGCGGTTTCCATTGCGCACCCATTCCTTCAACCTCGCCGTTTCACGCTCGGAATACTTCATTCGGCGCGGCTGGATCACCACAAGGACCCCCTCGTAACGCCGCAACTCACTCGAGGACCGCCGAAGGCGCCTCACCGGAAGCCCTAATTGCTCGAGCACCATGTAGAACGCCTTACAGCCTGTGGGTTCTACCGAGTACGTGGAGGCTGCCGTGTCTCTGGCCGACCATGAGTCGCTCACCAACACGGATGCCGCTGTCACGACCACAAACAGTGCTCCGCATCCAATAGCGATCCAGCCTCGCCTCGTCATGAACATCACGATACCTTGGTTGCCCTTTCGCAGAGGGACAGGAAGTCTTTGTACTGCACGCGGGAGCAGGCACCGCTGCCATATCGCACCCGATTGAATGCCGAGACCATGTCTCCCAGCGTGCGCCGAAGATGTCCCTCGGAACGGACTTGTTCCAGAATTTCTCGATTGGTCCTTTCCGGGAGCACAACCAAGTCGCCTCTTTCATCCAGCTCAACGAGCACGGACCGAAACAAAAAGATCAAAGCGAGGGCATAGTCCCCTTTTCCCGCAAGCCGTGTGGCTTCTTCCCATAGGCCGCGGGCATCCTTCTTGGCATCTCTTGTTTCCGGTTCGGGGACTGGTTCCCGCCGCGATCTGATCGAAATTCCTCGCAGAAGGAACACCAACCATGCTGCAAGCCCGATGAAAGCAGCCACCGCTAAAGCCACGAGAATGACTTTGACCGCCTCAATTGCTTCATTGGAAGGAGTCTTTATGGAACGAGGCTTGGGGGAGCGTTCCAAAAGCCAGATTAGCAGCCGCTTGATCATCTCGTCCAGCCACTCGCGGAGGCGGGCGAGCAGAGGGATCTCGGGCGTTTCGCGGAATTCGGAGCGGCCCAGAATGTCTTTGAGCGTGGCGTCCGGGTCTCGGGGCAGCTCGTACTTAGCTTGAAAGTCAGCGGCAGCGAGGACCGCGCTCGGTAACGCAAGCATGACGGGTGTGATCAGGAAGATGGCTACAGCCGGGATGAGCCGCGTGAATCGCATGATACAGACCAGGCTCGGCAATTGAGGTATTTGCCGCGGGCAAGGTGGTCGCCGAGGGTGCGCCCAATGGTAACCCAGCCTGAATCGCTTTTGAAGAATTAACGGAGAATGACCTCTCCGCGAAGCTGCTATCAGGCGCTCTCCGTGCCGTGTCCGCACGAGGGATCGTCACCCTCGCAGGCATCGCACGAGCCGCACATGGCCCTCGCTATCGATTGCCCGCTGGAGTCGAAGGCAACTCCGGTCTCAATCGGATCTTTCGCGCCGCAAACAGGACATGCACGAGGCGCTGCTTCCGGATTAAAGAAGATCTTCGCGAATTCTTTTCCACACGCATTGCATCGGTATTTGAGTATAGGCATAGTCGTTCCTTATGAACCGGATTGCTGCTAAGTCCCGTCCCCGTCCGCAGGAGCGGATGCATCTTCCCGCTCCTTCTTCGCCGCGGCGATTGCCATCTCATGCCGCGCAGTTATCTTGAGGCGTTTCTTCCACTTGGGGTCCTCGTCGTCCAGTTCGAGGTTCGCCGCGAATTCCATGAGCGCCTGACTGTCAGGTTTTCCCAGCTTTTCCCAAAGCGCCACATTGATGAATTCCCACGGCTTCATACCGAGCCGATATGATTGCTCCTCCGCGTATGCGAAGAGATAAGGGTTCATGGTTATCTTCGCTGAGATAATTCCTTCGGGCCAATGTGCGGCCGCTTCGGAATGCGTCAACGAGCATGACGTCATAAGTGCCTCCTTCTGTACTCGCCGGATAGGGACGTGCCTTCCACAGTTTTCTAATGCACATTGCTCGGTAAAGAATCAAGAGCATGCGTACCCCCTACACTGATTCATTTTGGGACAGAAAGCCAAGAATACTGGTGCGCTTGACCATGAGTGGCATCAGTGTAGGGGCGCAATTCATTGCGCCCGATAATCCCAGGGCGTGATAAAGAGGCTGTCTCAGATCCACGATCCCAATTGAGATCGTGCCACGATTACTGAAGCGGGTCCCGACTGGGTGGCCTCGACGTCATACGTCGAGGTCGCGCAGCGACAGGAGGTATATTCAGGCGGATATGCGACTCTTGGCTTTGCTGCTCGACAAGCTGGCAAGAGAATAAACCTCCTGTGCCTTCGGCACCGGGACGTATAACGTCCCGGCCGCCCGCGCATCGTAGCACGATGTTTCAAGTGCCACGACTTTTGAGACAGCCTCTTCATTGCGCCCGATAATCCCAGGGCGTGATAAATCACGCCCCTACGCCTCATCAAACGGGTTGATCCCAGGAGACGATCTTCTCGTGGTCGTCGGACAATTCAGGAAGGCCAATGCGAACGTTGTCCATCACCGATTTCCGGCCACTCTTCTCATCGCCGGCTCGTGAATGGTATGCTCGACCGATGTTTGCTCTCCGGCTGCTTGACTCACGTGCAAGCGGGGAGTAATAGCGGCATGGTCTTCCCACCCGTTCGGTCATAGGTGAGCGGAGGTTATGGTCCAGGTGATGGGTCTGAGCATAATAGATCGTTACGTGTTTCGTGAGCTGGTCGCTTCTTTCTTCTTCTGCCTGGCGATCTTTCTCGTCACCGGGCTCATCGCAGGTTTCTTGCCGCTCCTGCAGAAGGGCATAGAACACGGTCTCACCCTCACCATGATTCTGTTCCAGGTCCTGATAAATGCGTTGCCCAGCACCCTGGTATCGGTACTGCCGCTTTCCTTAACCATCGGAATCCTGCTCGGATTGGGTCGCATGACCGCGGACAACGAGATCGCTGCGCTCAAATCAGCGGGAATTTCGGTGGTCCGTCTGCTTCCGCCGGTGATGCTGCTAGGGTGCATCGGTTTTGCTTTGAGCCTGGCGTGCACGCTGGTATTGATTCCAGCCGGGATTTCCCGCGGACATGAGCTTATGCGTGAGGCGCTCACCGCGCGGCCAATTGCGGGCATCGAGGAGCGCACCTTTCACGATAACTTCAAGGACCTCATCCTGTATGTGGAGAAGATCGAGCCGGGCACAGAAATTATGAAAAATGTATTTATTCGGGAATCCTCCGATCCGGACGATGTAAAGACCATTCTAGCCAGGCAAGGAAAAGTCGCCCCGGATCCGCAAGGCAAGGACCTGGTGCTGAACTTGAACGACGGCGTTATCTTGAGGGAAGATCGTCTTGGGGATTCGAAGCCCGCAATTGAATTCAAAAACTACGTCTTCCGTTATTCTCGGCCGAATCCGGGTCCGGAAGTGGCATCGAAAAGCCTGGAGGAAAATACCGTCTCCGAGATCGTCCAACGAATAAGACGGGCCAGGGCGAAACAGAAGACTACGACCGGCCAGGAGCACGAGCTTTACCAAAGAGAGGAACGGCTCGGCCGTATTTTCCTCACGCAGCGGTTCGTGCATCCACTTGCCTGCATGGCGCTGGCGCTCATGGCCTTTCCCCTTGGAGTGCTCGGCATGGGCAAGAGTCGACTCAACAATGTTGCTCTGGGGCTCGGAGCCATTTTCGTTTATTACGCGTTAGCCCTTGCCACTGAACGCTTGGCTCGATCCGGGCTGGCTCAGCCCGAACCGGTGTTGTTCCTGCCGCCTGTTTTGTTTGTCGCGGCTGCTGCGTATTTTATCCACTGCGTGCGACTTGAACGCGTGCCGGGCCCGTTGCTGTTTCTCAGGAGAGGCTTGCGCCTCCTGAGGGGTTCAAAATTCTAACCGTCGGCGTACCTAGAGATAAAGCACCATTCTGATTACAATGGGTTGTGATATTTTGCGAGACTCTCCTTTTCTCTCAGGGTAGTGTCTTACGTAGGCTCTCCTGAGTGGACGCGGCTGAGTCGAACCCTAACCCCGCAATTCAATTTAATTGATCTTGATTTCGGCTCGTTGTACGTGATATGGTAACTCAGATTTAGACTCAACCCATAACAGCTAGATGCGAAATCTATGGTGAGCTGAGCCCTTGTGGGCTTTCACCGCATTGGTCTCGAGCGGGTGTCGGCCATGACCTATCCGGGTTCCCCGTTGGGCATGGGTCGCGGGTTACTTCCGGGCGAGAGAATGCTTTTTCGTGCCGGCGCATGGAGGCACCACCCTCACAGTGCCCCTGTTACGGAAGAAATCACTTGTGGTGTGGCGGGTATGACTTCTCAAACATTACAACGATCCTCCGAAGACAAGCCGCCTGAGGATGTGTCGGAGGTAATAGATTATTCCAGCTACGATTTACCCACGACCATCCACCTGATTGTTTCAGGAGGAGAGTCGCGGCGCATAGATGTGCGAAAGGGGTCTCGCAGCGGGTCGATTTACATCAAGGCGGGAGAAATCTACTGTGCGGAGACCTCAGAAGGTTCGGGCGACGAAGGGTATTTTGCGATTCTTTCGTGGGAGGACGCTGTCCACACTGATGTCCCTGAGACCGTCGTCCCGGAAAGAAACATTCGCATCCCTACCGACGTTCTCCTTGAGATGCTGAGCTCGTCGAAGTGAGGCTGCCCCCTCCTACTCGGTGCGCTCGGGAGACTAGGGATTGGAATTGGGCATCTAATGGCGACAAGGTCAATATCCTCCGATTCCGAGACTCGATTCGCTGTGAACGATGATCATTCACCTGGATCCCGCATCCGGTCGTTGACTATCGAGCAGGGCCTGGCCCGCTTGAGTGCGCGGGCAAGCTCACAGGAGTAGCTTTTGGCGCCGGCTAGCATACTCGTCATAGGTGAAACCAACGGCTTGGCCGAGTCTGTCAAAGCTTATATGGCACGGGTCTACTCCTCGTGCGAGGTCTTCTGGGCGGGCTCCATTGCCGATGGGACGAAGATGGCTGCTCGGCCCGGCGTACAGGTGGCAATCGTGGAGCACCGCGGTTCGGTAGCTTGGGACGGCCTGGGTTTTTTGCGCAGTGTCAAGGGATCGGACCTGCCTGCTCGCGTGGTGATGATCGCCGAGCGCGGAATGGAGAATCAGCGATTCGACGCGCTCTCCCTCGGATGCGACAGCTTTCTGACACGACCCTTCTCGGTGGAGAAACTGTGCGAACTCGTCGCGGGGATGCTCCGGCCCGATCACGGTTTCAGCGGTCGCCTTGTCGGCATGAAGCTGGAAGACGTGATCCAGATGCTTTGCTACCGCAGGGACAGCACGCTCGTGTCGGTCGCCAAGAATGGAACGCGAGGAACCATCTACATCAACAACGGAGAGATCGTGCACGCTGAGGTGGGGGCTCTGTCCGGGGTTGAAGCGTTTTGCGAGATCATTAGCTGGCCCGACGGTGAATTTCTCTCCCAGGTTGTTCTCACACTCCCCCCTCAGACGATCTTCATGGACTGGCAGAGCCTGCTGATCGAAGGATTACGCGATCGGGACGAGATTCGGCACGCCCTGGGCCCTGCACCCATGTCCCCATTTCTGTGGGAACCTTCACAGCAGCCCGGAAGCGAAGCGTTCCCCGATCAACTGGATCAATCCGGGATCCAAAAGAGGATCATGATCGTGGACGACTCCCGTTTCATTCGTAAGATCGTCCACGAGATCGTTCAGGGAGACCCAGAACTCAGCGTTGTCGGGTACGCGTCCAACGGTCAGGAAGCGCTTGCGAAGATCGACGAGCTCAAACCGGATCTCATCCTCCTCGATTGGGACATGCCCGTGATGAAGGGGAGCACGGCTCTGATGCACATCATGATCAAGAGCCCGTGCCCGGTGGTGATCTTGAGCGGCTTTGTGGGAGGCGTGGGCGCGAATCCCTTCGATCTGATATGCCTGGGGGCAGCCGACTTCCTGCGCAAGCCCCAGAGCAACTGGCGCCGGGACGGCCGCGCTGAAGACATGATCCTGCGGATCAAGAAAGCATGTGAAATCAAGCTGGAACGGGTGCGCCGGCTCAAGATCCCGTGCGTCGTGACGGAGTCTGAGTCGGAAGAGCGCTCCCGTCCTCCCAGTACTTTTGTAATCGTCCTCGTGTCGTCCACGGGCGGTTGCGCCGATCTGATGCGCATTATTCCCACGCTGCCCGACACCCTACCGGCAGCGGTGGTCTGTCTTCACGATATGCAGAGGGAAGCCCTGGACCCGCTGGCAGAGTATCTCAACGCGAGGAGTTCCGTCCGCGTAGCCAGCGCGCAACCCGGAAGCGTACTGGAAAATGGCGCCTGTTATCTCCATCCGAGTGTTATCGCGCTGGAACTGGAACGACAAGGAACTCAATTCGCGTTCAAAATGCCATCGATGGCGCTGACGAGAGAGTCTTCAGACCATTTCCTCGCTTCGGCCTCAGCAGCTCTGGGAGATAGACTTGTGGCTGCCATTCTCTCCGGGGACCCCGGACAGGGCTTAGGGGGTCTCAGGGCCGTTAAACAGGCTGGAGGGACAGTGCTGGTTCAGGATCCGGCCTGGAGCCTGGACCCGCGTTTCGCTGAGGCCGCGTTGAAAGCAGGTTTGGTCGATCAGACCCATCAAGCGGGCCAAATGGCCGGCACGCTTCAGTCGTTGATTAAGTGACGTTGATAGGAGGCGCAGCCTCGACATCCCGAAGAGGAGCACGCTCATGAATCGTAGGGGACAGCCGAGGAGACCGACAGTCGAATCCGAAGAAATGGCTCAGATGATCAGCTTTTCAATCGGATCTGAGCAATTCGGAGTGAGCATTCTGGCCGTCCAGGAAATCATCATGATGTCCGACATAACTCCGATCCCCAACGCGCCGGAGTTCGTGGAAGGCGTCATCAATTTGCGGGGGAACATCATTCCTGTGCTGGACCTTCGCAAGAGACTGAAGATACGCGGACGACCTTTCGTTGACGCTCCCAAAGCTACCGCCCGAATACTTGTGGTGGAGATTGACGAGAACGTAACGGGATTCATCGTCGACGGGGTATCCCGAGTTCTCACGTTGCCCGCTTCCAAGATCATGCCTCCACCGGACATTTTGGTGGCCGGGATTCAGAGCCAGTACATCAGCGGCGTCGTGCACTTGGACGAGCGCATCATGGTGGTACTGGACTTCCGACGAATCTTGACCATGGACGAGAGAGACCGCTTGGAACAGGTTGCGCGGGAGCTGCCGGAAGAAACGGAAGCCGTGGAGATGTGAGCGGCCCGGCGGTCCCGTCGCGAATTCCGTGCCGTTTCTCCGAATTGAGCGCGGCAACCAGGCTTGAACTGATGGATATACAAAGATGCAATACCGATATGGTTAACCACCCATCTTCTCAGGAGGCAGGGTTATGAGATTCTTCCAAAGACTGGCATTGGGTAGACGCATGAGGAACAAGATGATTTTCTACTTCCTCGTGATCGCCATTGTTCCGCTTGGAATAACGGCATTCGCGGCGTGGTGGAGCATCACAACTTCAGCCGAAGAATCGGCCGTTCGAGAGATGACGGCTATCGCCAAGTCAAGCTCCGAGACGATTAACGAGTTCTTTAACGAGCGCGCCAGCGACCAGTTGGCCTGGGCCGAGCTGCGGGTTATCAAGGAAGGCATTGAAATCGCCGAAATCCGTGAAGACACCGCGGCAACCTTGAAAGAGTTTGTCAGGGCGTACGGCACGTACCACGCCATTGCCCTTACCGATTTGGCAGGCAAGGTTCTGGCAGCAAGTTGGCCGGGGTTGTCCGGAGCCGATCTCTCGGCACTTCCGGCCTTCAAAGGAGCTGTTGCGGGCAAACTGCAGGTCACGGATCCCTCCTTTTCCAAGATTGTTGAAAGGATCGATCCTGCTTCTAAGGGATGGTCCTCCACCCTTGCCGCGCCGGTAAAGATAGGCGACAAGGTTTCCGGCGTCCTCGTCTCCTTCTTGCGATGGAAACCTCTCCAGGACCTCATGAACGCGGTGCTGGTCGGGAAAACGGGCTATGTGTGGGTGGTCAACAGCAAGCAGTCGGTAGTGCTTCATAGGGACCCAAATCGTTACGGGCAAACCGTAAGCGGACCTGAGATCAACCTGCCGACTCTGGACGCGGACATCAAGGCCGGCAAAGGATTCAGTTTCTACTCCTTTAAGAATCCGCAGACCGGTAAGCTAGATACGAAGATCGCGGGCATCGTCTATCCCAAAGGATTCGGGAACTTCCCGGGCCTGGGTTGGGCGGTCGGCGCGGCCGCGGACAGGCCCGAGCTCATGGGTTACGTGGACGAGGTCGTTCGGAACCAGACGATCATCGGTTTGGTGGTCGTGTTCTTCGTTATCATCGCGGCCATCTTCGTGACTCGTACTATCGTTCGACCTATCGCGAATCTCTCCCAAGCCATCACGCAGGTCGGTGAAAACCTTGACCTTACTGTGCGAGCTCCGGTGACCACCAAGGACGAGACCGGTGTGGCTGCGGAGGAGTTCAACACCACTCTGGAACGGGTCGAAGAGGTTATGGTGTCGGTGCGTTCCGCTATGGAAACCCTCCGAGCGTCGTCAGCGCAGGTGGATGAGCTCACGCGCAACATCGTGGTGAACGCTACAGCACAGGCCGAGCGTGCCCGCGCGGTGCTCGACCGAGTTGCTGCAATGGGTACCACGGCCGGAGAGGTTTCACAGAACGTTGCCGAAACGCACACCTCTGCCGAGCTCACTTCCGGTTACCTCGCGCGGATGGCGGAAGACCTTCAGAACATGGCCAAGAGCGCGCAGGACCAGGACAAGCAGTCTGAAGAGGGCGACAAGATCGTCGACGCAATGGGTGAGACCGCCCGAACAGTCTCCAGCAGAGCAGACGAGCAGTTCGCCGATGCGCAGCTCGTGAGCGACGCAGTTCAGCGTATGGCCAAAGACATCGAGCAAGTGGCCGAAGGTTCACGAGAGGCCACTCGCCAGTCCGAGATCTCCGACCGATTCGCCAGAGAAGGACGTGAAGCGGTCGAGAAGGTGGTGCAAGGTATGCGGGCCATCGCGGACAGCTCCGAGCAGATTAACGAAATCATGGTCGTGATTTCATCCATCGCCGAGCAGACAAACCTCCTGGCCCTTAACGCCGCCATCGAGGCCGCGAGAGCAGGCGAACACGGCAAGGGTTTCGCGGTGGTCGCGGACGAAGTGCGAAAACTCGCTGAACGAACTGCCGAGTCCACCAACGAGATCGGGGACCTTATCAAAGAGAGTAACAAGAGAGTGGACGAGGGAGAAAAGCTGGCTGCGACGAGCCGAGAAGCTCTCGTCCAGATTCAGGACGCCGTCGCTCGAACAAACCAGCTCATTGCTGCGATCTCTGAAGGTACTGTTCGTCAGACCCAGGAAGCTCGATCGGTGCAGGAAGCTATGGAGCGTCTGACCGCGGATGCGCAGCAGATTATCGGCCTCACTGCTCAGCAGGCTGAACGTCGAGGTGTCGCAGCCGGCATCATGGGGCAACTTCGAGAGCTGAGTCGTCTGATTCTCGATAGAGCCGGATCCGAGGTGCAGGTTTCTGCGGAGGCCACCACCCAAATGGGCGAGGTGATTGCACGAGCCGACAACGTCAACAAGTTGACGGCCCTCCAGAGGGAAAGATCCGCGGCCTTGCAGCAGATCATGCAGGAGATGGCGGATGTTGCCACCAGAAACGCGGATGCGGCTCGAAATGCGTCCGCGACGGTGGGCGAGCTTGACCAGTTGCAGAATCAGCTTGGCGCTCTGGTCCAGCAGTTCAAGATTGGCGCCTAAGAAAGGGTTCCGAGGCGGGCCTGTCAAATCAGGAACCCATAGTTTGTTGAGAGGTACAACATGGCATTGCGGGTCCTTGTGGTTGATGACTCCGGATTCATGCGAAAAAGGATAGTGCAGGAACTCCAGGGTGAAGGTCATACCGTGGTCGGAGAGGCCAAGAGCGGTGGAGAGGCGGTCCGCATGTACCGCGAGTTCAAGCCTGATGTGGTTACCATGGATATCACCATGAGGGACATGGACGGGATCACCGCGGCCAAAGAGATACTCAATGAGGACCCCAACGCCAAGATTATCTTCCTGACCATACTCAAGGAGGACAAGTACAAGGCCGAAGCCGAAAGGCTGGGAGCAGTCGGGTTCTTTAACAAAGCCGGCCCGGTCTCCATTGCCGAGATGATTCGCGGGATGGAGCAGCGAAAGTGAAGAGCGCTGAGCTCAGGTTCACCGCCGAGGTAACCGCGGCGCACCCCGCTCACTGGAACAGGGAGATCGGGACCTGTTCCAGGGGCGTTCCCGGCACTCACGTGGAACATGTTGGATAGGAACATCACCATTACCTTGGTTTTGCTCGCGGTGGCAGCGATTGCGCTCAGCGTCTTTCTGGCGCTGGATTTGACCGCCGGCGCTTCCAGCCGTCAAGGCAACGAAAAGTTGGCCGCTCAGCCATCATCCAACGCCTCAACACGGAGTCACGGCCCTTTTGAGGCGTTCCAGGGCCTCGGGGTTCGTCCCATTGTGACGATCGGATTGCTGGCTCTGTGCCTGGGCATGATGCTTCACCTGACTATCAGCAGGGTGTTGAGACCGCTGGACATCGTGACCCAAGCTGCCAACGAAATCTCCAGGGGTAACCTCGGTGTCTCGGCAAAGACCCCAGCCGATGGATCGGTGGGCGAACTCGGGCACACGCTGAACGACATCGCGGCAAATTACCAGGAATTCATATTGGTCACCGGCACCAGGGTCGGCGCGTCGCTTGAGGCAGTCGATAAGATCCAAGCCAAAGTAGATCAGGCGTCCGCTGCCGGTTCTCATCCCGACCTCCGAGATGAGATCCACGTCCTGAGATACAATCTGGATCTTCTTTCGGAACTTATTCGAGAATTCCGCTTCTTTGAAGCGCATTTCGACGGAAGGAAAGTGGTTCGAGCCGCGCATTCAAAGGATGGATAACACGCGGCAAGCTTTCCGCCCCATCCTCGCCATGCGGCGCGGGTGGACCATTCCAGGAGCAGAAGGCGTCCAAGGGGAACGGACATGGTAGACATTGAAATCCTTCAAGACTACAGCGTCGAAGCTCGGGAGCTTCTTGAAGAGATGGACGCAAGCTTGATGCGCTTGGAAAAGGAAGGTGGATCGCCGGACCTTCTCAACGACCTCTTCCGCTCGGTACATTGCATCAAGGGCTCTGCGGAGTATATCGGCCTGGAACATTCAAGCTCCCTCACCCACCGGCTGGAAACCCTTCTGGATCGTCTCAGAGAAGGGGTCATTCAGTTGGACCGGCCCATCGTCGAACTTCTTTTCCGCTCGAAGGACCGCCTGTCCAAGCTGATAGAAGAAGTCGCGAAAGATCACGCCGAGACGTCGGACATAGTCGATCTCATGAACGAGTTGGAGGGATTTCTTGGACCGGCGCCTCGACCGCCGGCTGTTCAAGCGCCGGAGCCGCCACCCACCTCAGTGGCTGACCCCGGCGAAGAAGAGGCCGAAGCTCCCGAACCCGAGCCCGGCCCGGTTGCCCCTCCACCTGAGCCAACCGGTGTGATTGCAACGGAGACCACCACCACTACGGGAGAAGAGCTGATCGCAGGCTCTACTCTCGAAGAGACAGTGCCTCACGTGCTCAGCGTGTCTCTGTACCTGGACGATCTGGAAGACGGGGTGAGCATGGACATGGTCCGGCCCGCTCTCCTGGAGACCATCGTCAACATCGCACGATCCCTTGAGTACATCGGGATTAGCGAAGGGGTCGAGAAGCTCGATCAGATGCGGACACAGCTGGAAGCTCTTCCCGGTGGCGAAGGGAGAGTCCCGTTCCACGATATTCGCGATCTCCGTTCTTTCTTGCGGAGTGTTCAGGACCAGTACCCTCCTGAAACGTTCCCTCTGGAAGAGCCGACGCTGCCGGAACCTGAGCCCTCACCCGTAGATGAAACACCCAGAGAGAAGCTCGCGCTGGCCGAGGCTCTCAAGGACGTTCCCGGAATAAGCCGACAACTCATTGACGCTATCTTTCAGGCCGGCTTTTTCTCGCTGGAAGACCTTGTGCGCGCGGACGCGGTGACGCTCAATACCATTCCCGGTGTAACTCCAAGCATTGCCAACGCAATTCTTAAAGTGGCCCAGGCTCCACCGCCCGCGCCGACCAGGCAACCCGCGCCGCCTAAGACAGACCCGGCAAAGGAAAAATCGCTGCTCGCGGACGTGGACGATGAGCTGCTCAGCGAATTTGAGGGGATCTTCGGAGACGAGATTCTTCTAGAAGAGGTAGCAACTCCGGTCGAAGCTCCACGCGCCGAATCCGCGATGGAAGCCGACCTCTTGCAGGATCTGGAAGAGGTTGCAGAAGAGACCGACGCGGAGCTTGTCGAGATTTTCGTTTCGTATGGATGGGAAATCATAGACCGGATCAAGCCGGTGGTGGGCAAACTGCGCGAAGGCCGCGCCGAGGGGGAGGATCTGGAACGGTGTGCTGAATCGATCAAGGCTGTGCGTTCCTCTTCCGCGTACATGGATTACCAGAAGCTGGCCTCATTCCTGGACGAGTGGTACGAGCGAACCGCGTGGGCCTCAACACGGATGAATACGCTGGGACCGGAGGATCTCGCGTTCATGGGCCAGTGCACCCGGCGATTTGAAGAATTCCTTAAGAGGCTTGACGCGACTGTACGTAAGCGAGTTGCAGCCAGCCGGGTTCAGCCGGCTAGGGAGGAAGAGATCGAGGCTCAGTTACCAGGCGAGATGCTGGCGCCCAAGGAGATTCCGGCGCCGCCTCCTCCGTCTCAGCCGCCCCTAGAAAAACCGGCAGCCGCTGCGCCGCCTGACAAACCTCCACGGCAGCCTGAGGCGCGTCCGATTCCGCAGGCAGCCGCGCCTCCTGAGGTTCGCCCTTCTGCTTCTTCGGCTGGGCCGCCAACCCCTGAAAAGGTGGCTCCAATCGAGGCTGCAGCCCCGCGACGGGCCCCCGCGGAGGGAGATCCTGGGGCTGAACCACCCCAAGTGGGACCGGTGGTCCGCACTATGCGGGTGGACGCGATAAAGGTGGATACGCTCCTTAACCAGGTTGGGGAGCTCGTAGTCAATCGCTCGTACGTGGAACAGCTTTCTACGCAATTGCGGAACCTCCAGAGAGACCTTGCTGCTGTCGGTCAACTTGGCAAGAAGGAACTGCAAGCGGTCAAGAGCATTAACCTGAAGATTGCCGAAGCCAGTGTCTCCCTGGGTCGCGTGGCCTCAGACCTCCAGGAAGGAGTCATGAAGCTGCGCATGCTTCCGGTGGGCCAGCTCTTCAACCGGATGCCGCGCCTGGTAAGGGATCTGTCGAATAGAGTTGGGAAGAGCGTCAATCTGGAAGTGCAGGGCGGGGATACCGAAGTAGATAAGCGGGTGATAGAGCAGATCTACAATCCCATGGTTCATATGGTCCGAAACGCGGTGGATCATGGCATCGAAGATCCGGAAACCAGAAAGCGCCTCGGCAAGAATCCCGAAGGCACCATCCGCCTCAACGCGTATTCTCAGGGTAGTCAGGTCATTATCGAAGTAGAGGATGACGGAAAAGGGATCGACTCGGATGCGGTCCTGCGCAAGGCCGTAGAAAGCCGTCTGGTGGGGCCGGAAGAGGCGCGCGGCCTTGGCGTCGAAGAGATCTACTCATTTCTCTTTGTCCCCGGCTTTTCCACCAGCAAACGGGTGACTCGCACCTCGGGCCGCGGTGTGGGCATGGATGTGGTCAAGAAGGACGTGGAAAAGATAAACGGGCAAATAGAGCTGGAATCGTGGAAAGACGAAGGCACCAGGATAACGATCAAGATCCCGCTGACCCTGGCCATCATTCAAACCCTCTTAATCCGGGCCGGGACACATATTTTTGCCATACCTCTGGTGGCTGTGCGAGAAATTATTCAGATTGCTCCCGAAGAGATCTCCACCATCGAAGGCTTCGAGGTGATAAAATTCCGGGAGGAGACCATCGCGATCCTCCGC
>JBMOME010000353.1:0-31077 GCA_049323095.1 Thermodesulfobacteriota bacterium | reverse complement strand
CAAGAGGAGCATTTCAGGGTCATTGGCAAGTGTCCTGGCCAAGGCACACCGTTGCCGCATCCCGCCGGAAAGTTCGTGTGGGAACTTGTTCTCGAATCCTTTGAGGCCCACCAGTTTGATCAAGTGGCTGGAAAGATCTTCTCTCTCCTTCTTGGCGACGCCTCGGAATCTGGGTCCGAGCTCGATGTTCTGTTTCACCGTCTTCCAAGGCGGCAAGGCAAAATCCTGAAAGACCATCCCCCGTGTCCAGCTCGGCCCTGTAATTTCTTGGCCGTCAAGGAGAACGCTGCCTTCTCCTTTGACTTCCAGACCTGCGATGATCTTGAGAAGGGTTGATTTCCCGCATCCGCTAGGGCCAACCAAGGCAGCAAACTGTCCTCGTTCCACTTCCAGGCAAACGCCGTTGAGAGCCAGGACGATTTCATTCGTCCGACTGGTACAATACTCTTTTGTGATGCTGCATACTTCCAACTCGGCCATAGGGAGCCTCCTCATCGACTGGTCTGGTACCAGGGCAGTAGACGCCACTGTAAGTAGCGCATTCCTCTATCCATTCCGTAGCCCAACAGGCCGATTACAAGCATTCCCAAGATGACCCGTTCGGTGAGGAGCAGATAGCGAGCATCCTGGATCATGAACCCAAGTCCTCGTGTGGATGCCACGAGTTCTGCGGCCACCAGGCACATCCACCCCACCCCCAAGCCGACTCGAAGCCCTGTCAGAAGGAAAGGCAGGGAACCCGGAAGAACGATTTCCCGAAAAATCTGTCGTTGATTGGCTCCCAGGGTGAGAGCGCCCCAGATCAGGTTCTTATCCACTGCCTTCACCCCCGCGATGGTGTTGACCAGCACAGGGAAAAAGATGCCCAGGAAGATAATGAAGATGTTTTGAGTGTCGCCGATTCCGAACCAGAGAATCCCCAACGGGATCCATGCGAGAGGAGGAATGGGTCGAAGAATCTCCATCAACGGATCGACCATGTCCTCACACCTTTTCCACCAGCCGATAGCGATCCCCAGTGGAATCGCGATGGCGGAGGCGACGACAAAAGCAATGAGGACCCGCTGCATGCTCTTGAGGATATGGAGAAACAGTTGTCCGCCGACCGCCAATTTGACGGCTTGCTCGAAGACCAGGGAAGGTGGAGGGAGGATGCATACGAAGTCAGGGTGAGTCTTGGGGAGAATCACTCCGCACAGGATTTGCCAAACGACCAAGACCAAGACTAAGACCGAGGACTTCAAGCCGATTTCTTTGATCTGTTGTAGCATAGGACCCTCCTCGCATCACCGGCCGCTGAAGGCCGGCCGTTCTCCCCCCGGTTAAAGAGATATCGTGAATCACGGGGTGTATGTTTTCCCTTCGTAGGTCCACGGTTTTTCCAGGTCACCTTTATCCGGCCAGGCCTGGTTCTGTTCCATCCGGTAAGGGAAGTGGAAGCTCTGCTGTAGAGCCCGCAGTTGGTGCCATTTCGTTCGGAAGCGCTGTCCTGCCAGCGCTTCTCTGTATTTGTTCATATCCGTTCCTGCTGCGAAATACGGTGGCGCTGAAGGGATCTTCCAGCCCAACTTCTTGAACGTGTTGTTCATGAACTGCACCCCAGGGGCGAAATAGTCCATGTAGTCTTCTTTTGTGAGCTTGTTCTTGATGCGGTCCTTTTCGTGAAGCCACTTGGCGATTCTGGCCCCTTCTTCCGCATAGATCTCTGCAAACGGATAGATCCACGTCGGTTTCAAGCGAGCCATCCAGGTGACATTTTCGTCATAGAGCAACTGCCATGGATAGCTTTGAAGGTACGGATCCTCCTTCACGAAATCCGTGGCCTCCTTGAGGTGGATTCGTCCCCACAGAAGCGCCTCAACAGACATGTCTACGAGGGCCTGAACCACGTCCGGGCAATTCTCGACCAGCTCCGTCCTCACATGGGCATCACCCCAGTAGAGCTGATACGGGCCTGTATCCGTAAACATCTTCGCGTTCTTACGGTGCTTGATCATGAGGGCCGGAGTGGGCGCCCAAGGCACCACCGCGTCGATCCCCGCAGGGAACGTGGCCTGATCGGGGATCGGCATGGGCTTCAGGGAGACCTTGGACAGGTCAATTCCTTGCGCCTGGGCGTAACCTACGAACGCGAACTCCGCGGAGGAGCCGGCCACAAGCCCCACACTCTTTCCTTCAAGGTCTTTTGGATGAATGATGCTGGAATTCAGGTGCACCAAAATGGGATGTTCATCCAAGGGGGTCCAGATAATGCCCGCGCTCTTTACCTTCACCTTTTTGTCAAGCAAAGAGGTCACAGGAAAGTTGCCGCCGTTGCCTATGGCGAATTTGCCCGAGGCCAGGCCTTCGTTAATATCCGGGCCGGAGAGCAAACCCACTATCTCGACTTCCAGCCCTCGCTTCTTCGCCAGATCCAACTTCTTGATGATCCACGGGATCGTGGCTTCAGCCATCCACGGCGGCTGATAGGCCCATTTTATGGGCCACCACCCTTTTTCCTTGAGATAGCTTACTGACTTGTCCGAAACCTTCTCGTAAGGTAAAGGCCAGCCCCAGTCCGTGAACTGTTGCTGGGCGTGAGCCAAGGTTACCGGCATCACCTGAGCAGCAAGAATGAAGACCAAGCTCATGAAGAAGATCACTAACAACCGCCCTTTTTGGTCCATAATGTCCCCTCCTTTCTGGGTCTGTATGTTAGCCTTTGCCCCACTCCCCCGTACCCTTGAAGGCTGTGCAAGCTCACTTCCCCCCAGAATTGTCCCTGACTCCACTCGGAATGCCGGTAAGACAGGGATAAAGCCCAAGAACGTGTCACGCGGCAGGGCCCCGAGGCCTGCTAACGGCCTTGTGACGGGTACTTCCCGAGTCTGATTTTGCTACGGCTCAGTGATTCCGCTTATCGGATCTTCTTGATCAACCAGGACATATTCTTCGCAAACTGGCGAATGGTATTCACACCCCCCTCATCCTTCGATTCCTCTCCGGCTTCCTTGCCGAAGCCTACGTTCCAGTAGATGGAACGCGGCACGACCGTGCCGTGGTAAAGAAGGAAAAAGAAGAGTTCTGCGAAGACGAAGTTGTGACCTGCGCGGCGTCCGACAACCAAAGCGCCCCCGATTTTTCTCTCAAACGGTCGTTCCTGGGCGATTCCCAGGTAGCCGGCGCGGTCCATGAGCGCTTTGATTTCCGGCGTGGTAGAACTAAAGAAGACGGGCGACCCCAAGATGATTCCATCCGCCTGGAGCACTCTGTCGTATAACGGTGGAAAATCGTCATCTATGGGGCAGACTTGTACCTTTTTGCAGACCATGCATTCATTGCAAGGATGGATTTGGAGATCGGCTAGATGGACGAACTCGGTCTCCAGGCCCTCTGTCTCGCAGACGTTCAGGGCCTCCCTTACGGCGGTCTCCGTGTTTCCCCCGTTCTTTGGGCTTCCGGCTACACCAACGACCAGCATGGGTAGCTCCTCTAGGATGGGGTGCGCCTTTGGGTTCACGTCAGAATCTGTGCAAATTTCATTCCACGGCTAGTCGCTTCAGAACAATGTTGTGAAATGGTTATCGAAATCTCACTGCCAATGATACTCCTTCGATCCCGACACCTCGGTCGTGCGGGGGCCTCAAGACCTTTTCGAGTGTTCCCAAGTTTGTATTGGTCACCCTATGATCTTGTTTTGGCTGATGAAATCAGAACAGCAACCTGAGGGCGTGAGAAAGATGTTCGTCAAAAAAGAAGTGATCTGATTCTGGACATGTCCTGATCCGAGGACATTCCGGAAGATCTCTCACTTCAGATATACTCAGTGAGAGATCCCATAGCGCCTCATCTTGCTGTAGAGCACCGAACGCGATATCCCCAACATCCTGGCTGCGTGAACCTTCTTCCCCTTACACTGATCCAGAGCCGCGCGAATGGTTTTCTCCTCTTGCTCCCAGACCACACCCTTGAGCGCCAACTCGGAAAGCTCCGTGTCCGGTCGCTTTGCGGGGGCTCCTCTCATTACATGGGACGGCAAGTGGTTGATATCAATCGTGTCGTCTTCATCGAGCAAGGTAACTGCTCGCTCTATCACATTCCTCAGTTCCCGGACATTTCCCGGCCACCCATACTTCATCAGCGCGTTCAAGGCCCGAACGGATATTGTAATCGGTCTGCCCGCATGTTGTTCCATGTAGTAGTGGACCAACAAAGGGATATCTCCTAATCTGCTTTTCAGGGTCGGCATGAAGAGGGTCATGGTTCCCAACCTATAGTAGAGATCGTCCCTGAACCTACCTTCTTTCACCATTTGCTCAAGATTTCTATTGGTAGCTGCTACGAGGCGGAAATCCACGTCTATGGGATGGACGTCTCCGATGCGCTCTACGCGCTTCTCTTCCAGCACCCTCAACAACTTCGCCTGGGCACTCAAGGGAAGGTCACCGATCTCATCCAAAAACAGGGTCCCACTTTCCGCGAGCTCTATTTTTCCGATCTTGCCTTTGTGGTGCGCGCCCGTAAACGCTCCCGGGGCATATCCGAAAAGCTCGGACTCGAGCAATTCTTTGGGCAAAGAGGCTGAGTTCAGACAAACGAAAGGACCCTTGGAACGATTACTTGAAGAATGGATAGCATGGGCAAACAACTCCTTGCCGGTTCCGGTGTCGCCCATGATCAGGACCGGAGAATCCGTCCTTGCGTACAAGCGGGTCAGCTTCTTGAGATTGAGAATCGCCTCACTATTACCTTGTATATCCTTTAAGGAATACTTTGCCGCAAGCAAGTGTGTCAGTTCTTTCTTGTAGAATTTTACTTTTCTCTCCAAGAGGTCCAGTTTGTCCACCAGCTGTTTGAGCTCGGAAATATCCTTAAATATACATTGGGCAATTGCACCGACTACTTCATTTCCCTTTCTAATCGGTATCCGATTGAGAACCAACGTCCTGCCCCTGAAATTGTATTTCCATCCCAGCTCAGGCTTTCCGGACTTTATGACTAACGGCAATCTGGAATCGGGGAAGTACCCGGTAATATGTTTCCCAATTGCCGCGCCGGCCTCTATCTCCAGCAAATCCTCGTACATTTTGTTCATGAATTGTATGATTCCGTTCGAATCGACAAAGACAATTCCCAAATAAGCGTTATCAAGTATGAGCTGCAATACATTCATAAACTGTTTGATGTCGGCTAGTTCCGAGAGAAGTTCTTCTTCCACAGTGATGTCTTGAAACACCGAAATAGCGCCCATGACGCGGCCGCCCAACATGATAGGCGCGCGGTTCGCCAGGAACGTCTTCTTTTCAATTTCAAATTTCTGTCGCAGCTCCACCTTTACCGAGTTCATAACGTCCACGAGCCGCGTACTCGGGATCACTTCCTTAATGTGCTTGCCGATGCAATTCTGAGGATCACGATCCAGCATCCTGCCTGCAGCCTCGTTAAAAACCGTCACCTTGCCCTCGGAATCGATAGCTATGATCCCCTCATATGTCGAGTTGAGGACCGCATCGTACGTTCGCGTGAGGATCTGCAATTTTTCTCTGAGAAGGCTGTAAATGTCGTGGCAGGACGCAAGTGACAGGTACTTTCCTTTCTCGTCCACAACCAGCAAATCGTCCGGACTGCTCTCGATACAGCCTAGAGTGCTGTCTGCCGCAAGGTCCTGGACTTGTACGGACTGGTAGTTGTGGTCGATCAGCGGCTCGATTGTGAGCCCGGGCTCGATCCTCTTGGCGAGGAATTCCAGCACCGCGTTTCTGCTGATCACGCCGACAACGCGTTCGCGAGAGTCTTGCACGACCGCCGTGTTGAAATCCGGATTGCGGTAGAAGAAATCCAGAACCTGCTCCAAGGAGTCCTTCTTACCGAAAGTACGGGGGACGCTTCTCAGGACCCCGTGCAGATGGCCGAATTGCTTCTCTTTCATGGTGACCTCTCGCATGAATTCTCATTCAGGCCGTTCAAAGGCCGGCTTGCCCCTTCGCGCCGAGCACGAAGCCAGAAGCGCCGATAACTGAGCGCCGGGTCATCTCAGCCGGTCCATGACGGTCGTCGCTCGATCTCGCGCTTATGCCGCAAGGAATAGCAAATGTACTAGAGTAGGACACTGTTAAGACCCTGATCCGGTTAAAGGATTCTCGTTGTGTACTGATACTAATACACTCGACGCCCTTTCTGCAACCAGCTCTTCTCCGCGGGATGGACCCTGCTTCCCGCCCTCATCAACTGGGAATCTCGTCGAGGGTTCCGCTGAGCGTGCTGTCTTTCAATCTTGAAATGGCGAGGCAATCAATCTATTTTAGGGTCTTCGCGTAAGTGCGTACCTCACATATTTGGAGTCTCAGCCCACCAGTTCGTATCTGGTTGAGTGAAGAGCATAGATACGGAGTATGAAGAAGGCTTGATCCCTGAAACCGTATGCTTGACGCTGCAGGGTTTTGATTTTGTTGTTGGTTCCTTCCAGTGGCCCGGTGGAGATCCGATGGTCGTAGTACGCGAGGATTCCCTGTCTGTGAGTGCTCAGAGTCTTGGCAAGGTCTTTGAGTATTCGTATTCCGGATGCCTCGGCTCTTGCAATCCAGTCCTGGAGGTGGGCCTTGGCAGTAGCCTTGTCGGGGAAAGACCAGAAGAGCCTGAGATCTTCTTTCATGTAGTATGCGGTGGCCAAGGGTTTGTTGATGCTCAGGGCCTCTTCGAGGCGGAGCCGTTCGTTGCGGTCGTCCCTGAGGTTTTCGGGATTCTTCAGGAGGAGCCAGCGAGTGCCTTTGAGGACATTCTTCTGGAGAAGGTCGGTAGCTTCCCGGTACAGATCACGCCTCAACTCGGTCAGCTTCTCGTTGATGAGCTTGATGACATGGAAGTGATCGAACACGATGCTCGCGTGGCGCAGGTTGCTTCTCACCGCAGATATGTAGGCCTGGGACATGTCCATTGCAACAGCCTCAATACGTGCCCTGGAGGATTTGAGTCGTTTCCAGAAAGGTTCCAGGGCATCGGCTCCTTTGCCATCACCGACGAACACGACTGCCCCGCTCGTGAGATCGAGCACAACCGTCAGATATCGATGTCCATGACCAATGCTGATCTCATCGATGGCGATCCGCTTGAGAGCCTTCAACGAAGGACAGGAAAAGCGCCTCTGGAGATATCTCTTCTGGATCTCTTTGGCCGTGTGCCAACTGATTCCCAGGTGAAGAGCCACATCCCACATGGTCATGTGTCTGGAGAGCTCCAGCACGTAGCGCTCGAATCCTCTCGTGTAGCGCCGCTCAGGATCTGCGAAGGGGATTCTTGCCTGTCGAGTCACTCCACAGACCGGACAAAGCAGCCGCTGCACAAACCACTCGATCAAGGTCGGACGCAATCCCACGGGCAGTGTGTTCCAGACGCGGCGGACTGTGCCTTTCTTCTTCACCGCTCGACTCCCGCAATGCGAACACTCGAAGGTCGTCGGGTCCTGATCAATTCTGAAAACGGTGCACCCTTTCTCGAATCTCGTATGCACATGACGGATTCCCCGACCCATAACCCCAAAACAGTGATAGAGTATACTCGTGGACATGACTTCCTCGCCTTCTCAGATTTCTCAAAAACCAAAGAATGCAGGAAATCATGTCCTCCTTTCATTTGCAACGCTGGTACGCACTTACGCGAAGACCTCTATTTTATATACGCGATGAAATATTCCAGCCCGTCGCCCGCTCCTACCCCGACACATGACGCTCGAAGGCATCAAGAGCTTTGTTTGTGGTCTTAAAGTTTTCGCGCCACTATGGCATGATCGTTGCTCTGTTTTAGATGTGCGACTCAGTGGACATCGCGCTCTCCTCCCCGAGAACCTGCTTACTCAGGCAGGCAGAAATGGCCCGATCCTGGAAGTTGAATTGTCAGAGGAGCGGACATGCTGAAGAGAAATCCAGAAGAATGCCCTATACGCGTGCGCCCCGGTTTGGTATCGCACATCCTGCTGCAAACGGGCGACACCCCAAACAACAGCCTTGCGGTGACCAGAGTCGAGGTGGCGCCGGCAGCGCATCAGCAAGCGCATTCCCATGCTCCTGAGCAGATATACGTCATATTGGAGGGAATCGGGCGCATGAATGTGGGTTGCGAGGTCACTGTGGCGCGCCCCGGGGAGCTTATTTACATCCCTCCGAATGCTGTCCACTCCATAGAAAACATGGGAAATGAAAAACTCATCTATCTGTCAATCTCCGTCCCGGCCTTTGACCTTGAGGCTCTCTACGACAACGGTCAACTGAGAGTGGAGGCCTAGCATCGTAAGACAACGCGTCGTTGCGGCCGTTCGTCGGATCATCGAGCCTGACAAAAATTCGGAGAGCACTGCAACGACAAAGCGTGGTACACTTCTGCCCGCAAAGAAGAGAATAGACCTAAATTAAACGCGGGCGCGGTGACAGTGACACGGTGTCAACTCCCGGATAAGGGCTTCAGGGAATGGTCGTATTGCTGAAAGCGTGCCGATTCAACCCCAACAGAGATAACTCATCCGATTCTTAGGAATTTGCGGTGAGCGTGTAATGAAAGGATTACAACGTGAACCAAT
The DNA here is from genome assembly GCA_049323095.1 of Thermodesulfobacteriota bacterium. Classification (GTDB taxonomy): domain Bacteria; phylum Desulfobacterota; class Desulfomonilia; order Desulfomonilales; family Desulfomonilaceae; genus VGSG01. The sequence goes on along the minus strand of JBMOME010000353.1, from coordinate 22,529 downwards.
GCGCGGAATGTGGTGTCTATGCTTGTCGAACAGGCAAGATCGAGGTCGCTCCTCAGAGCTGCGCCATGCACACTGAAGGGGCGATTTACGGGGAGGCCGAACGGGAATATCTCAATCCCGGAACTCGAGAGATCGCGCTGAATTCGGCACTTACCGAATCAGAGGGGTACTGCAAGTGGACCCGCTTAGAGGAAATCGTCGTGTTCGCCCATCGTTCAGGATTCGACTCGCTTGGATTGGCCTTTTGCCTGGGCTTGCGCAAAGAAGCCGCCGAGGTTGTCAAGATACTTAAAGGAGCGGGATTCAATGTAGAATCGGTCGCGTGCAAGACAGGCGCAGTTCCCAAGGAACATCTGGGGGTCAAGGACGAAGAAAAAGTCCGTCCGGGCCAGTTTGAACCAATGTGCAACCCTATTTGCCAGGCGAAACTGCTCAACAACGCAAAAACCCAACTCAACATCTTGCTTGGACTGTGCGTGGGACACGACACCCTGTTCCTACAGCATTCCAAAGCCCCGACCACGATTCTTGCCGTAAAGGATCGTGTGCTCGCGCACAATCCTCTTGGCGCCATTTATGCCGGCTTTTACTTCTCTAAACGGTTTGCCGCTCTCAAAGACCGATATGATAAACGTGATGAGACAGATAGAACATCGTGAGTGGAAAGACAATCTCGGGCATTACGAGCGTAATCGGAGGATAATTTGAATCTCCTCAACGCGCGCAATGTGACGGACATGTTCGAGCTGTGGGTGACGAGGCTGATATGGAACATCTTTCTTATGATGTCTTAATACTTGGGAGTGGCGCCGCGGGCCTCAGGGCGGCCATATCGGCCCGTGAGGCGGGGCTTGAAGTCTGCGTGGTTTCAAAGGGAAGCCCGGGCAAGTCCTCATGCACAAGTTTCAGTGCCGGTGTAATGGCCGGTTCTAGCCATGCGGCCTCACTTAACGCGCATCGCGAAGGTACCCTGCGGGCGGGCCGCAACATAAACCAAGAAGAACTGGTTCAAGTCCTGGTAGAAGAGGCGCCAGTGAGGCTGGATGAGCTGAAGAAGTGGGGCATCCATGCTGATTTCCAGAAGGGATACCTCTACGCTAAAGGGCGACCACCGGTGCAAGGGGAGGCCATTGTGGCCTGCCTTCTCGAAAAGAACCGACAAGTTGGCACCCAATTCATCGGCAACTTGCTGGTGACCGATCTCGTCGCGCAAGATCAGGTTGCCGGAATATCCGCCTATTCCAGGATTTCCGGGACGTGGGTTGCCATGACAGCCAAAGCCGTAGTTCTGGCCACGGGCGGGTCTGCCGCACTCTATTTGCGTAACGATAATCCTAAACGCATGTTGGGGGAAGGCTGTAAATTGGCCCTTGAAGCAGGCGCGGTGCTTCAAGACATGGAATTTGTGCAGTTCTACCCGTTGTGTCTGGCCGAACCCGGGCTGCCGGCCCTGGTTGTTCCTCCAGGGCTTGCTGACTGCGGACGACTGATAAACGAAGGCTCAGAGGACATCCTCGAGAAATATGGGATCCAAGAGCGCCCGGCAGGACAGCGGGCGCGAGATAGCCTTTCACAGGCACTGTTCAAAGAGATTTATCGCAACGGTCAGACGGTCTTCCTTGATCTGACAAGCCTATCCGAAGAACAGTGGCACATCGATCCTTTCTCAGCTTCCATGATCCCTCTTCTGAGAGAGCGATGCGGGGCAATGAATCGGCCGTTGCGAGTTGCTCCCGCGGCCCACCACACGATGGGGGGAATAAAGATCGATCGAACCGGAGCAACATCGGTCCCAGGGCTGTTCGCGGCAGGAGAAGTGACGGGCGGGCTCCACGGTGCTAACCGCATGGGCGGCAACGCCTTGAGTGAGACCTTGGTTTTCGGCGCGAGAGCGGGCAGTTCAGCGGCGGATTGGGCAAAGGGCAGGATTGTCCGCAATCCATCGTCAGTGTTGAGTCAACTGGCTGAGCGCACGCTGAAGAAAAGTGCGGCAGAACCACTTGTAACGAGTCTTCGCAAAACACTCAGGCAGGTTATGTGGGAAGACGGGGGAATCATGCGAAACCGCGAAGAGCTCGTTCGCGCAATAGGGGCCGTGCGCGGAATACGCGAAGAAGTTGCGGGGTCATCCCATCGGCAAGAAGGCGACGAACCGACAGGCACTCTGGAATTGCTTTCAGCCGCAAGAGTGGGCGGCCTGATCCTCGATGGAGCATTGAGAAGGCAGGAAAGTCGCGGGGCTCATTTTCGAGAAGATTTCCCTGAACGAGATGATGCGCAATGGCGGGGACATCTTCAGGTCCACGTCAACGCTGGTGGAGAAGATGTCTGGAATTTTCAACCTATAGCTTGATTGCGGGCGCCATCAATAATCTCATCTTGAAAGCAACTCCGCCCCAGAAAGGTGAACCTATGAAGCGTGCGGTTACAGAGGATTTATCCGGCTTCCTTGCAACAGCCAGGAGCTTCCTCGATGTTCTTCCGGATAGTGTCGTCATAACAGTTCCTTCAGGACATATCGTTTATGCGAATCCCTCCGCTGGCCGGCTATTGGGGCGTCATGTTGACGACCTGGTCGGTCTTGATGCAGAAGCCATTCTGGGGCCGAAATGGAAAGAAATTTCGGAGGTTCTTTACTCCGGCCGGCCTCAACCCAAAGTAAACATGCGAATCGAGGAGAAACTGTGCCGTGCCACGGGATTTCCCCTGCGTTTCAATGGCCGGATCAAGGCTGTGGTCTCATTCTTTGAAGGGGTCTTTGCCTATGACACGCTGTCCCCGGAACTGGAGTCATACAAGCAAACGGCCAGAACGCTCGATGCGATCATGGAATGCTTATACGACGGCCTCTGGATAACAGACAGTCAGGGGTACGTTCTGAAAATGAATAAGGGCGTGGAGAGGATCAAAGGGTGTACTCCCGAGGAGTGCCTGGGTAAGAACGTTCGGGAACTGGTGGCTGCCGGCTACATCGACCAGTCTGTCACACAGTTGGTGCTCGAACGCAAGACGACCGTGACCATAGTGCAAAAGACGCGGACGAATAAGAAGGTTCTCGCCACAGGCACACCCATATTCGATTCCAATGGCGAGATAGACATCATCGTTGTCAATGACCGGGATATCACGGAACTGGAAAAGATGCGGAGAGACCTGGAAATGAGCAAAGCGCTCGTGGATTTGTACCGGAACGAGCTCTCCGAACTCCATTCCCGTGAACTCCAATCAAACTACTATGTCTGCCAGAGCAAGGTCATGCAGACCTTATATGAAAAAACCTTGCGGGCGGCCCGTTTCGACACCACAGTCCTCCTCGCCGGGGAGTCCGGGGTTGGAAAGGGGCTCCTGGCAAAGCTTATTCACCAGAAATCGGAACGCAGCAATGGGCCGTTCGTGCGGGTGGATTGCTCGGGCGTCCCAGAGACCTTGTTCGAATCCGAGGTCTTCGGCTACGAAAAGGGAGCATTCTCCGGAGCGGGACCAAAAGGGAAACTAGGTCTCGTGGAACTCGCAGAAGGAGGGACCCTCTTTCTTGACGAAATCGGAGAAGTGCCTCTGGCTCAACAGGTCAAGCTCTTGCGCTTCTTGGACGAGAAATGCCTGATTCGTGTCGGCGGAACATCGGTGAGGCCGGTAGATGCGAGAGTGATTGCCGCCACGAACAAAGACCTGGCCGAAGAAGTCCGAAAAGGCCGCTTTCGCCGCGACCTCTTTTACCGTCTAAACGTGGTTTCTCTGCTTATACCTCCACTCAGGCAACGGCCACAGGACATCGTGGGGCTAATTACCTTCTTTATGAAGAAATTCGGAACCCAGTACCAAGTGAACAAACAGGTTGACCGGGAAACGATCGATGTCCTCGTTGGATACCACTATCCGGGAAATATCAGAGAACTCGAGAACATAATCGAATCCATGATGGTTCTCAGTGCTGCCGATCTTATCACCGTTAAGGATCTGCCCGCCGAAGTGCGCGGCCTGGGCGAACAGCCGGAAACGCTCGACGACAGCGTATGTATGAACCTCAAAGGCCTGATCGGCCAGGTCTCAGTGGAGCACATTCTCAGGGCAATCGAGAAATATGGATCGCAAAGGGAAGCGGCCCGACACCTGGGAGTCAACCAATCGACCATTTCCCGGCGGCTTCGCCGGCACGGGCCCAACCAGGAGGGCAATTCACCTGCACACGCCTGACTTCTGGCCCTCTTGGTCTGCCCGGCGCGGAAGGGCGATGATGTGTTTTTGCATCATTTCATGCAACGCGGCATCATGCTGAATCCCTCTTGCTTACACTGTCTTACGTGATTGCGATGCCGTAATGCATCCCTCGCGGCCCTTGAGTTGCCCACGAAAAGAAGCCTCCTCCTGTACCTTCTGAACCCTCCATACCCTGATCCGGGATCGATTTGCCCCTCTCGGCGCTCCCCACACATTCCTTGTTCAGAAGACTGGCACAAAAGTTGCTCTTCGATTTCTTTTCAGGCTTCGTCATCAAAACCAGCGACTCCCATTCTCAATACGATGCTGAACGCACGGAGCGAATGCTCGACAGCAATATCAATCGGTCGCGTTTCTGGTGCCAAGAAACAGTGGACAAAGCGATACGCTCGTGGTGACATACGGTGTTACATCAACAGCTGCTACCCTTGCGTGCCAGAGGCTCAATCTCAGCGGGCTTCAAGGGAAACATTTTCACGCGAACGGAAAAGGTGGTTCGCGAACTTCTGCCTGGACCTCGTTCGAGTCTCAGATGGCCTGCGCGACGATTCCCCCGGATCCTTGCGGCCGCCATGCCGTTGCGGGCTTGAGGCACTCTTCTCACCGCGTGCTCTGCTCCGAAAGGTCGCGAGTGGCGAGTTTTCGTCGGCATCCGTCTTTGACAGTCGACTTCCTTCCCGGAGGATAGTCTTTGGCTCGGGACGGAGCACAAAAGGAGTACAAAAGTGACACACATAATGCGCTATGATGATCCTAAGACATTACGTGCTGATTGCAGGCAAGGTCTCTGGCGGTCTTCCACTTCGGGTCAGTGTCCCGGATATGTCCAAGCCAATCTGGTGATCCTCCCCCGAGATTCGGCGTTCGATTTTTTGCTCTTCTGCAACCGCAACCCCAAGCCTTGTCCAATCCTGGAAGTGACCGACCCTGGAGATCCCTTCCTAACAGATATTGCTCCGCAAGCAGACCTCCGGACGGATCTGCCTGCGTACCGTGTATTTCGCGACGGCGAGATTGTGGAGGAACGAACGGACATCTCGGATCTCTGGCAGGATGATTTCGTCGGATTTCTCCTTGGATGTTCCTACACCTTCGACGCAGTACTGGACAAATCCGGGTTTCCGCAGCCCCACACTACTGAAGGACGAGAGCCGGGAATCTATGTGACTAACATTCCCTGCAAACCCGCAGGACGCTTCAAAGGGCCGTTAGTGGTAACGGGCCGAGCCTTCGCGGGCGACAAAGCTGCGGAGGTGGTGATGCTCACGTCGCGATTCGGCAAGACGCACGGAGCACCGATTTATGTGGGAGATCCGAGCAGTATAGGAGTCGACTTGACGAGACCGGATCCACAATACGGTGGCTACCCACTGCATGTCGGAGCCGGCCAGGTTGCCTTGATATGGGCCTGCGGTATAACCCCCCAAACAGTTGCCAAGGCCTCACGCGTGCCGTTCATGATCACCCACAAGCCCGGTCACATGTTCGTGAGTGACCTGACAGTGGATGAACTCATGCGGGAATAAAGGAAACTACGACTAACAATGAAGGAGGAAGTCACCATGAAAGACAAGAAGAACATGAAGACGAGACGCGAGTTCCTGAAGACGAGTGTCGTTGGAGCAGGGGCGCTCTCCCTTGGGCTCGGGTTTCCGGCTATTGTGAAGGGCAAGAGCGAGCCTATTCGCATCGGCAGTCTGATGGACATGACTGGGGCACTGTACGCGTTCGGAACATGGGGCCACCGGAGTGCAGAAGCCGCGGTAAAACGTATCAACGCGCAAGGAGGTATCGGAGGCCGGCAGGTAGTCTACATCATGGAAGATTCGGCTACCAACGTACAGACAGGTTTACGCAAACTCCGAAAACTCATCGAACAGGACGGCTGCGATTTCATCGTCGGGCCGTGCAATTCAGGCAATAACATCTCCGCAGCGCCAATCGTCGAACAGGCGGGCATCCCCTTCTTCGCCTGGGGCACTGCCCTTTCGATCACACAGGAAAAGGGAAATCGGTTTGTGTTCCGGGGCATAAACAATATCCGACATGGAATGATAGCCCTGGCCAAGATAATGGGCGCGGAACAGGGCAAACGGTATTATGCTCTGGGCGCGGACTATGAGTGGGGCCGGTCGGTGATTGCCGAATTCCGACGTGTGATGGACCCCTTGGGAGGAAAGATAATGGGAGAAGAGTATTCTCCCGTCGGAACCGAGGATTTTGTGCCATACCTCAATAAGATCAAGGCAGACGAGGTTGACATTCTGGTCGGTGGTTATTTCACAGCGGACATCTTGAAATTGGTGAATCAGGCCTACGAGAAGGGATTTCTTAAGAAGATGCAGATTGTGGGAGGGGCCATGCCTACGGGAATCGCTCCAAAGGAGTTCGGGCCGGCCGGCAATTCTGTCTGGTTTACATCGTATGGGCCCCAGCTGATTTCTGATGTGCCGGAGGCTATGAAACCCTACAATAAGAATTATCGGGCTGCAATCGGAATGGACGATGAAGGAAGAGACGCTAAGTCACTTGAAGAAGGCTCACCCAGCTATTCTTGGACAACCTGGGAGCACGTGTACTGGATCAAGCGGGGAATTGAAAAATCCGGCTGGAAGAGCAAGGACGATACCGGAAAATTCATTGCAGCCCTTGAAGGTATGACTGTGGAAGCAAGCGACGAGTTTCCACAAGGCCCGAAGACTATGAGAAGTAAGGATCACCAGGTTTTCACGGATCAGAGGGTGTACAAGATTCAGGATATGAAGTACGTGCTAAAAGGGGTCCTTTCAGGCAAGGAAACCGAGTATGCGAGTGAAGTAGACTACGCCAAGCAGAAAGTCTGACGGATGGTTGAACTGATTATCTCCCAGGTGGTCAATGGGCTCGTTTGGGGGCTCATTTTGGCACTGATCTCCATCGGGCTCACGCTCATTTACGGTCAGTTGGAAATCGTGAACGTGGCTCACGGGGCATTGTATACGATTGGAGCTGTGGTCGCCTATTATTGTTTTGCCTATCTGGGAGGATGGGCATTTTCGATTGTCTTTTCTCCCATTGCCTTGGTCATACTCGGCTTGATTATCTACGGGACGACCATTCGTTATTCACAGGGCAAGCCGCCTATTGTCACGGTGATCATTACTTATGGCCTGTTGTTCATCATGGAACAAACGGTCTTCCTCACCTATGGCGGCGTGCCCAGGAGCATTCCCAATCCGATCCCCTACAATATCCCGTTCATTGGCGGAGACTACCCAGTTTACCGCATCTTCTGCGCGGTATTTTCAGGTCTGGTCCTTCTCGCTCTTATGGTGTTTCTGAAACGGACTCGCTACGGGCTGTGGATTCGGGCCACGAAGCAAGACCATGAAACAGCCATGAACATGGGAATCCCTGTATCCCGGGTATATGCCCTGGTGTTCTGCCTGGGCTCGGCGCTGGCCGGTTTGGGAGGAGTGCTTGCCGCGCCGATCACTTCGGTTACCTTCAATATGGGACACGCCATTCTGATAGACGCTTTTATTGTGGTCATCATGGCCGGTTTCGGTTCGATTATCGGGACATTGGTTGCGTCCTTAATCATCGAGGTTGTCATTGGAGTATCTGCTGCCTTTGTGAACCCTGTTATGGCAAGAGTCGTCGGCATGGCGCTCATGGTGGCAGTCCTTTTCATTCGCCCCGAAGGCCTGTTTGGAGAAGAATGAATGTCGTCGGAACCATCATCTCATCGTTTTACGTGGTGGCCTCTGCTCGTGATCGGCTTGTTCCTAGTGGTCGCACCGCATCTCATGGATCGATACCCCAGGTACGTGCTGACCGAGGTGATCATGTGGGGCCTCTTTGCCTTGGGGTTCGACATCATTTTCGGAAAAGCAGGCCTTCTGAATTTCGGTATGTCATCGTTTTTTGCACTCGGAGCTTATGGTTTCGTATATGGGGTGCAGTATGTGTACCCCTCAGTGTGGCTGGGCCTCGCTTCCGGTATGATGGTTGCCTTCGTATTCTCCCTGGTTTCTGGATGGATCGTCACTCGTTTCTCTTCTCACTACTTTGTAGTGTTTACCATTGTGATCTCAATGATCCTTTTCCTGCTCGCTATGAATCTGCGAGTAGTCACAGGCGCAGACGAGGGTATTAACATCAGGCTTCCCGATCTCGGGATCTTGGGGTGGCATTTTAGTCTGCGATCACCTTTCACGAAATACTATCTCATCCTCGGTGTGGCTGCTGTTGCATTCCTCGGAGTCCGACGCTTTTTCGACTCACCGCTCGGTCGGGCCGTAGTCGCTGTCCGGGAGAACGAGGAAAGGGCACGAATGATCGGCTACAATACCGCTTACCTGAGGCTGGTGGCCTATACGCTCTCAGGCACGGTGGCCGGACTGGCGGGCAGTTTGTACCCGATCCTGAATTCGAGCACGAACGCTGAGCTGTTCTTTTGGATCCTATCAGGAAAGGCCGTGCTGTGGACTGTAGTGGGAGGAGCGGGTACTCTCTCGGGTGCGTTCCTCGGCGCGGCACTGCTGGTCACTGCGGAAGATGTTTTCTCGAGCTGGCTCGTCAATTTCTACCCAATTCTTGTGGGAATTCTGCTCATAGCGATCATTCAGCTCGCGCCCAGAGGAATCCTCGGGACCTTATTCGCTGCTCTGGCTGGGCGTAGGGCAGCGCATGAGGCAGGCGGTGGATCATGAAATTTGAGTTCATCCTGCGCACTGAATCCTTGAGTGTGTCGTTCGGTGGGCTCACTGCATTGAACCGCGTGGATTTTGAGATGCGGGAAGGTGAGATCCAGGCGGTCATCGGTCCGAATGGCGCAGGAAAGACTACGCTTTTCAATGTATTGTCGGGTAACCTCCGTCCGACTAAAGGGAGAGTCATCTTCAAAGGAGAGGACATTACCGGATTGCCTCCTTACGAGGTGTGCCGCCGTGGGCTTTCCAAGACCTTTCAGAAGACCAGCATCTTCCCTGATCTAACGGTTTTCGAGAACGTGCGTCTCGGGGCCCATACCGGCCACGGGTCCGTGAATCCGATCCTGAGGAGCGCGAATTCCGATCGTGCAGTGGTAGAGAAGGTGGAAGAACTGCTACTCATGGGCGGCTTGCAAGATCAGAAAAATCAGCCTGCGGGCAATCTCTCACACGGAGATCAGCGGCTTCTGGAAATTCTCATCGGTATATCCACGCAGCCGGAATTGCTCCTGCTCGATGAACCTTCTGCCGGTCTTTCGGCTAAAGAAACGCGATACATCACCCGGTGGATCAAAGAACTTTCCCAGACGACTATTCGCAACATCGTCATAGTAGAGCACGACATGGACGTGGTGACGGAGCTTGCAGATTCCGTGTGCGTCCTAAATTACGGCGAAGTGTTGTGTCGGGGCACAGTGGGAGAAGTGAAATGTAATCCTCAAGTTCAAGACGTTTACCTGGGAAGGCCTGTGTGATGCTCGATCTAAAAGACGTCCACGTTTACTATGGAAAGAGCTATGTTCTCCAAGGAGTGACGCTCAGTGTTCGGGCGGGCGAAGTACTCGGCATGGTGGGCCGTAACGGGGTCGGAAAGACCACGACGCTGCGGACCATCTTCGGACTATCGAGGCCGAAGAAAGGTAACATAACATTTGAGGACAAGGACATCACGCGCATACCGGGTTATCAGATTCCTAGGCTCGGGATAGGATACGTTCCTCAGGGCCGCCGAATTTTCCCTAGGCTTACTACCTTGGAGAACATTATGACGGCCGTGGTTTCCGGAACCGTGGATCACAGGCTCCTGGATGAGGTCTATGACTATTTCCCTCGGTTGAAGGAACGCCAGAAACAGTTGGGGGGAACCCTCTCCGGCGGGGAGCAACAGATGCTCGCAATGGCCAGAGCGATGATCGCGAATCCGAAGCTCCTCATACTCGACGAGCCGACAGAGGGGCTTATGCCGCTTATGGTGGAAACGATCCGTGAGTCCATACGGCGCCTCAACAAAGAAAAGGGTGTCACTGTCTTCCTGGTGGAACAGAACTTGGACACTGTCTTGAGAGTGTGCGGTCGAATCTGCATTATGGAAAAAGGGGTCATCAAATACGACGAAACGGTGGAACGTTTGGATAGAGACAAACTGCTGCGTTACCTAGGAGTCTGAAGTATTTGCTGTGATGTGATTTTACACTGTCGCGCTGATTAGGCGGGATGCGCCGATGGGCGCGCTGTGAGACGACGTAACGAACTAAGATAGCGTTCTGATATTTATGAAATCTAAATTCAGCCGCGCGAGGACGCGGCCACCAAGGAGTAACAATGCGAACTATAGATCTCAACTGCGATATGGGTGAAAGCTTCGGCGCTTACAAATTGGGAATGGACGCAGAAGTCATCAAATATATCACGTCTGCCAATATCGCCTGTGGGTGGCATGCGGGAGACCCCATGGTGATGAGCCGCACGGTGAAGATGGCTGCCGGCCACGGTGTGGGCGTGGGAAGCCATCCGGGATTTCCCGATCTCTTGGGATTCGGACGACGGAACATGGATTGCACTCCGGAGGAAATTCGGAACTACATGATCTATCAAATAGGCGCTCTGTGGGGCTTTTGCGCGGCCCACGGCGTCAAAATGCAGCACGTCAAGCCGCACGGAAACCTCTATCTCACCGCGGTAGAAAACGAAGGCGTTGCCACAGCCATTGCCGAGGCCATAGTGGCTGTTGATCCGAGTCTGCGATATGTCGCCCTTGCTGGATCGAAGGGGGCCCTCATGACCAAAATTGGCGAGAAGGTGGGACTCAAGGTGGTGTACGAGGCTTTTCCCGACCGAGCTTACTCTGTGGACGGCAACCTCGTGTCACGCCGTACGCCTGGGGCCGTGATCTCGGACCCCGCGCATGTAGCTGAACGGGCCCTGAAAATGGCCAAGGAAGGCAAAGTGACCGCAATCGACGGAACTGAAATCGATCTTCATGCCGAGACGCTCTGCGTCCACGGCGACAACCCAACTGCCGTCGAGTTGGTTAAGAATATTCGCGCTTTGTTGAATGCGGAAGGGGTAACGGTAAAGCCTATGGGCTCTGAGTGATACCGGGGAAGCTCTTTGGAGCTATCGAGCCCTCCGAAGATCCCGCGGAGTGCTCCTGTGAGCCTCCGGCACAAAGAGCGGACCAATCTCGAAGACCTTGAAGGCTGGTGACTCAAGAAATATTACGGAGGAGGGTGATGGAAGGCCTTTTCCCAAAACCTATTATTCGTCTCGTCGGCGACAGGGGCGTGCTTGTCGAATACGGCAATACAATTTCTCAGGAAATTAATCGGAAGGTACGGACTGTCGCGGTAGCCCTTAATTTGGAGATGCCTGAGGGCATCGTGGAAGTGATCCCAACTTATCGTTCACTCCTGATCATTTACGATCCTTTGATAATTAGCCTAAACGGCGTCGAGAGGGAGCTGGAGTCCATTGAGGATCGATTGGACGGACTGGATATCCCTCTACCGCGGACCGTAGAGATTCCGGTTCTGTATGGAGGAGAGTACGGTCCTGACATAGAGTTTGTGGCACACACCCACAATTTGACGGTGGACGATGTAGTGAGAATACATTCGGGCACGATCTATCAAATCTACATGATCGGTTTCACGCCTGGCTTTCCCTTCCTCGGGGGGCTACCGGAAGTACTTCACACACCCAGAGTAGAAACGCCTCGTGCTTTGGTTCCCGCGGGTTCGGTTGGGATCGCCAATAATCAAACTGGGATGTACCCCATCGACAGTCCTGGAGGGTGGCGTCTGATAGGACGGACTCCTCTCAAGCTCTTCGATCCTTCCAAGGAAGATCCGTTTCGCTACAGCGCAGGAGACATGATCAGGTTTGTGCCGATCTCGGCAGATGAATACAATCGCATTTTGTCGGAAAGGAATGCTTGATGGAGGTCTTCGCAATTTTGGAGCCCGGTGCGTTCACCACCGTTCAGGACGGTGGCCGATACGGTTATCAACAATTCGGCATACCGGTGTCGGGTGCTTTGGATATGTATTCCTATCTGGCTGCGAATGTGTTGGTAGGGAATAGTGACAACGCCGCAGTCTTAGAAATCACTTTCACCGGCCCCAAAATGGAGGTTCTCTCGGACGCTATCGTGGCTGTGACGGGAGCGGACATCCCGATCCTTGTGAACGACGCATCTCACCCCACTTGGACATCCTTTGAGGTACATCGGGGCGACGTACTCAGCGTGCGAGCCGCGCGCAAAGGAGTACGGGCTTATTTGGCCGTCGACGGTGGCATATCGGTTCCCGTGATCATGGGGAGCCGCTCTACCTATACTGCGGGAAAGATCGGCGGATACTCGGGACGAGCTCTCGCCAAAGGCGACAGGTTACATGCCGAATTGGGAAGTGGGGGGCGTCGGCTAGTCTCTTTTCCCGAGGAACTCAAACCCTCACTGCCGAACGAGATTATTCTCAGGGCCTTGCCCGGCCCCCAAGACGATTATTTCGAGTCTGGTTTAGACGCGTTTTTCAACTCCGAGTTCACGGTCAGTTCCAAAGCCGATCGGATGGGGTACCGCCTGGAAGGCCCGTCAATTGAGCTCAAGGAAAGCGTTCCTCGAAGTATCATCTCTGAGCCGAGCCTTTCCGGTGCGGTTCAAATTCCCGCGGACGGACATCCGATTATCCTGCTGGTGGAGCAGACCGCGGGCGGCTACGCGAAGATCGCGACTGTAGTCACGCCCGACCTCAACCTGGTAGCTCAAGCCAAGCCCGGCAATCGAATTCGCTTCAAACGTGTAGACGTGGCAGAGATCCATCGACTCTACGCAGACTACCGCTCTCTGCTGGAACACATCAAGCGCATGTTTTGAGGCGGAAGCGATCCTGGTGACGACTCGCCCGTTGGTGTATGACTTCAGACCAGAAGTAGTATCGGATATCTTTCCTGATCGAATGTGGCTCGCTGCCAAGTACGCATCGGCCATTACAGTTTCAGGTTCTTTGACGCCGAAATGATGCTCACTCTCCTCCCTTGCGTTTGAACGAGGGTAGTGGTGATGTGAGCGCCTCGATTAAGACATAAGCGGCTTGGAGTGCCTCTGTAGGGCAAAGCGGAAAACATTCTTTGCAGTTCCAGCACTCCTTGGAGGCCACTTCCGGAATGAAGCTGATCTCTCGATTAGCGCCTCGGTTTACAAAGCCGACAGCGTACTTCTTCTTAACTTCCGCACAGTATCTTACACAAAGTCCACAATGAATGCAGAAGGAGGCCTCCTTTTCAAAACGGTCTCTGTCTGCACCATACTCTTTCGCCAAATTCTGCAAGTCAAAAGCATCAGGAGCATGGGCAAGCAACAGCTCCAAGATCGTTTTGCGGATTCGATCTATCTTCTCCGATCTGGTGGTTACCACCAAGTCCTTGGCAACTGGGTAAAGACATGAAACCACCAGCTTCTTCCAGCCACGCATATCTAATTCTACTATACAAAGTCGACAAGCCCCATAGGGTTCCAATTTCTCGTGGTGACACAGCGTAGGAATGGATATCCCTGCACTTCGTGCTGCCTCCAACACCGTCATCCCTTCTTTGGCTTTGACTTCTTTTCCGTCGATATTTAGCAGGATTTCGCTCATTTTTCTTTACTCTTCTTGACTATGGTTCTGGCTTCTTCAGGGATGGGAGGCGGGACAGGCTCGCCGGAAATCTTCATCACCGCACCATATTTCATAGGGCATACCTCAAAACAGGTTCCGCACTTTGTGCATTTCTCCTGGTCAACGACATGAATCTGGCTCTTGCCGCCTACGATCGCCTCTGAAGGGCATTTTCTACCACAAATCGTGCAAGCCTTGCACTTGTCGGGGTCAATATAGTACGAGATGAGTTCCTTGCAGGATAGTGCCGGGCAGCGCTTCTCCTTGATGTGGGCCTCATACTCGTCTCTAAAGTATTTTAGCGTGCTCAGGAACGGGTTGGGGGCACTTCTGCCTAACGCACAAAGGGAGGCCTCACCGGCGACCTCGGCTAACTGTTGCAAAAGTTCTATATCGCCCTCTTTTCCCTTTCCCTGAGTGATATTGGTAAGCGTCTTGAGCATCTGCCGTATGCCTTCACGGCAGGGGACACATTTGCCGCACGATTCATCCGTAAGGAAGTTGAGGAAGTACCTGGCCACATCAACCATACAGGTATCTTCATCCATGATGATCATCCCACCGGATCCCATCATGGAACCGGCCTTGGTGAGCTCATCAAAACCCACTTCCAGATCCAAAAGTTCCTCAGGGAGACATCCACCCGACGGTCCTCCGGTCTGCACGGCTTTGAACCGCTTCCCTCCAGGGATCCCGCCGCCTATCTGGAAGATGATGTCTCTCAAGGTAACGCCCATGGGGACTTCCACCAGGCCGGTATTGGCGATCTTACCCACCAGGGAGAAAATCTTTGTGCCCTTGCTTTTTTCCGTTCCATGTTGAGTAAACCACTCTGCGCCTTTATTGATGATCAGCGGCACATTCGCCCAGGTCTCAACATTATTCAAAACGCTGGGTCTGCCCCAGAGGCCTACGACGTTGGAACGGATGTACTTGGGTCTGGGCTCTCCTGCTCTGCCTTCCAATGCCGTCATCAGAGCGGTTGATTCGCCACAGACGAACGCCCCGGCTCCTTTGTGTACCTTGACGGTAAAATCAAACCCTGAGCCAAGGACGTTTTTCCCCAGAAAGCCATACTCCTCAGCTTGCTTGATGGCTATCGTCACGTTTTCTACCGCCAAGGGATATTCCTGTCTGACGTAAATATAGCCCTCGTGAGATCCGACGGCATAAGCGCCGATAGTTAACCCCTCGAGGATCGAGTGAGGGTTTCCCTCAAGGAGGGCCCTGTCCATAAACGCCCCCGGATCACCTTCATCCGCGTTGACGATTACATACTTTATTGGCTCCGGGGCATTTCGCGATCCTTCCCACTTTCTCCCTGCAGGAAAGCCCCCACCTCCCCTTCCTCGAAGATTGGATTTCTTAACTTCCTCCAACACCTGGTCGGAAGTCATCCGGAAAAGCACTTTGGCCAGCGCGGAATATCCACCAATGGCCAAGTAGTCATCGATGTTCTTGGGATCAATTTTAATGTTACTGCCGATTATGATCCGTTTTTGATTTTTGTAAAAGGGGATATCGTATTCATGGGTTGCTTTCTCGCCTGTGGATGGGTTAACATAGAGCAGACGATCAACAACCTTTTTCTCCTTTATGGTCTCAGAGACAATCTCAGGAACGTCTTCAGGCTTTACCTGTAGATAGCAAATCTCCTCAGGATAAATGACTACAACGGGACCTCTCTCACAAAATCCGGGGCACCCGGTTCCTTTGGTAGCCACCTCTGCCTTTAACCCCTGTTTTTCAATCTCTGCTTGAAAGGCGGATATGACTTCACCTGCGCCAGAGGCAAGACAACCAGCGCCGGCGCATATTGAGATGCAGGGCTCTTTTGGGTCTCTCCGGGATAATATCTCTTGTCTGACTTTCTCCAACTCATCAGGGGAGTTTATCCTAGCCATGATTTTCCCTTACTCATAGTTTTTCACTACGTCTGCTGTCGCTGCCGGCGCCATCTTACCGTGAGTCTTCCCATCGATCTCCACCACCGGTCCTAAAGCACAGCAACCTAGGCAGTTAACGGTCTCCAGGCTGAACTTCAGGTCCAGGTCCGTTTCACCCGGTTTAATTCCCGTTACGCCTTGCACCGTGTCGAGCACTCGTGACGCACCCCGAACATGGCAGGCCGTTCCCATACAGACGTGAATTTGATGGCGTCCCTTTGGAACCAAACTAAAGGCTTTGTAGAAGGTAGCGATATGCTGTATGCGCGTCATGGGAACTTGCAATCTTTCGCCGACCTGCTCTAGGGCTTCCTTGGGCAGCCAATGGTTCTCGGCCTGAATCTCCAGTAATATCTGAATGAGCGAACTGGGTTCGGCGTGATGCTTATCGACAATCTGATCGATTCTCTCTTTGTCCATGGTCTCTGTCCTAATCTACTTCTTTCTCCTGATCCACGGCCTGCTTTTTCACCTCAGGCGAGAGCAAAACACTTGCGGCTCTCATCATATCGGACTAACCCTTGCCGCGATGAGGTATTCAGGTGCCTGGATACCTCAGACGGGGTTAGACCCAACTTCTTTGCCATTTCTGCCGTCGGCAGCGGTCTTTCACGCAGCAGTGACACAATTTGGCTTATGGCCAATCTGTCGCCGATTGTTTCATTAAATATCCGGTCCAGCTCCGCACTGGCGAAGAATTCATGGTACGCTTCTTCCGACCTAACGGGTATTCTCAACCTCTCTCTTTCCACCAGCCTGATGTAGGGAACAAGTCGCGTCACGGCTTCCAGTTTCAACTTCAATTCCCCGTCGTCCAGGCCTTCACCTCGGCCCAGGGGTCCCAGCTCTCTTACCGTTCCGACAAAACCATTGACAGCTTCGACAAAAAGGTTGGAGTCAGCGCCGGACATAAATCCGATCTTCAATCTCTCGGGGTTCAACCCAATGTGCTCCATTATTTTTCTAACCAAAAGTACCATTTTGAGCGCATCGTAGTTGCCATGAGTAATATAATTGCACTCGTTCAAACGGCAGCCACCAATAAACACACCATCCATTCCGTTTGAGAAGGCTCTGAAGACAAATCCCATATCCACTCGCCCGGAACACATGACGCGAATAAGTCTCATCTCAGTTGTATATTGACTTCTGGAAACTCCAGCTAAGTCGGCTGCGCCGTAAGCTCACCAATGGCACACGAATCCCAAAACCTTTGGTTTGAACTTAAGTCCTGCGCTCATACGTCTGCACCTCGTACTTCGTAATCGGGGCTTTGTTCATTCGCTTATCTCTACACATCTCCAACCGCGACGTCCATTGGCATCAGGACCTCTTGCTCCGGAAACGCCGCGTCAATCTCACTCAAGAGTTCCTCATCGGTAAAGTGCTTGAGTTGTATAGCCGCTGTGGGACACTTTGTGTTGCAGAGACCGTCTCCCTTACAGAGCACTGGGTTGACCCTAGCCTTTCTGCCTTCAGGGGTCTCATAAAACTCTATGGCGCCATAACTGCACGCAGTGATACATGCCCCGCAGGAAACGCACTTGTTCTCGTCCACTTCGCATACAGAACCGGATGCTACTACCACGTCACGGGAGAGAAGCGTCAAGACGCGTCCTGCAGCTCCGTAAGCCTGGTTGATCGTCTCTTGTATAAACTTGGGATAATGAGCCAGTCCACAGAGATAGACGCCGTCTGTACCAAACTCAACAGGCCTTAATTTGACGTGGGCTTCTTTGAAGAAGCCGTCCGGGTTCAAAGTTACCTTGAATAATCCGGCAACTTCCTTGGTCGCTGCCGACGGAATTACGGCAGCAGCCAAAGCAATGACATCGGCATCCAGTACAAGCTTCTTCCCTAAGACAAAATCAGTGGCGGTAACCTTTAGAACGGGCCGACCCTCGTCCGACTCGCCGGCTTCCACCTGAGGCTTATCCTCCGGCTCATACCGGATAAACTTTATGTCCTTGTTTGAAGCCTCCCGGTAATAATCCTCGTTGAACCCATATGTTCTTATATCCCGAAAGATGATGTAGATGTCCATCTCGGGATTTATTTCTTTCAGTCTTAGTGCATTCTTCACAGACTCACTGCAACATAACCTGCTGCAGTAATTTCTGTCTTCATTTCTGCAGCCTACGCATTGGATCATCACAATGCTCTTTGCGTTAACTATCTTGTCGTCCCCTTGAGAGATCCGCTCCTCCAACTCAAGGTGGGTCAGTACCCTTTCGTCTTCTCCATAGAGGTATTCCGCAGGCCTATATAGGTCAGCACCAATAGCAAGAACCGCTGCACCGTGCTTTATCTTGGAAAATCCTCTTTCAGACTTCACCGCGGTCACAAAATTGCCGACATAACCTGTAGCATCCGTGATTGTGGCATCATGATAGACATGTATTAGGCGGTGTTGATACACCTTCGCAATGAGGTCGCGCAGGTACTCCTGCACGTCCAGTCCATCCAGTGTGGAATGAATCCGTCGTGACATTCCCCCGAGCGCCGAATTCTTTTCCACCAAGTGCACTTCATGGCCTTGATTGGCTATCGAGAGAGCACAATTCATACCGGCTATGCCTCCTCCGACGACCAGCGCGGCCTTGTTAACCGGCAGGTCAAATTCCCGGAGCGGCTCCAAACAGCGAGCTCGTGCTATCGATTTACGGATGATATCTTTGGCCTTCTGCGTGGCCTCTTCCTTTTCTTTCGAGTGGACCCAAGAGTTGTGCTCTCTGATATTAGCCATTTCGAGGTAATACTGATTAATTCCCGCTTCGCGAAGGGTGTCCCGAAAGAGCGGTTCAAGGGTCCTGGGGCTGCAGGCAGCGATGATGACACGGTTGAGCCCCTTCTCCTTCGTCACGTCGGTTATTCCTTTGGCGGAGTTCGTAGCGCATGAAAATAGCTGTTCCTGAGCATGGACAACATTCGGTAGCGTTTTGCAGTACTCGACTGTTTCAGGAACATTGACTATCCTTCCGATATTGGCCCCACAATGACATACAAAGACACCAATCCTTGGCTCCTCCTTGGAGACATCTTTTTCAGGCTCATATTCCCTCTCTTTGGCCAGATTGCCTCGTCTGTAGTCCAGAAGTTCCCCGATTTGGGAGCCCGCTCCACTGGCGCTGAAGACCGACTCAGGGATATCTACGGGACCCTGGAAGCCTCCGCTCACAAAGATCCCGGGTCGGTTCGTGGACATGGGATTGACAGGGCTGATCTTGCAAAAATCGTGGGGATTGAGTTCTATGCCGAACTTGTTTGCAATGGACTTCACGTCAGTAGGAGGATTCAATCCCACCGACAGTACCACCATATCGAATTCTTCCTCTTTCACTCCCGCGTCGGTGGTAGAATACCGTACGGTGACATTCTTGGTTTCCGGATCCTCTCTGACGATCGAAGTATAGCTTCTGATGAATCGAACCCCGGGGAGTTTCTCTGTACGTTCAAAGTATCGCTCAAAATCCTTCCCATAGGAACGAATATCGTTATGGAATATGGTACACTCAGCCTCGGTGTCATGATCTTTGGTCAAGATCACCTGCTTCTGGGCGTAGGTGCAGCATACGGCCGAACAATAGCTGTTGTCGCCCGGCGTGACCCGCCTCGAACCGACGCATTGAATCCAGGCTATTTTGTGGGGGTGTTTTTGGTCTGAAGCACGCAGTATCTCTCCTTGGTACGGACCCGTAGAGGATAGCAGTCGCTCATAGTCCATGCTCGTAACGACGTTTTGAAACTCTCCGTAGCGATACTCCTTCTTCACCTTTGGATCGAATGGCTCAAGTCCGGCAGCCAGAACGATCGCACCTACCTCTATTTCTTTCTTCTCCGCCGCTTGTTTCAAATCTATTGCTTTATTCTTGCACACTGCTTCGCAAATGCGACATTTGTTCTCTTTGAGGTAAAGACAGCTTTCATCAATATATGTAATAAGAGGAATCGCCTGAGCAAAGTATATATGGATGGCCTTATTCTTGGATATTTCCTGATTATATTGGTCCGGGTATTTCGCCGGGCAATACTCCACACATGTAGTACAACCCGTACATTTATCCTCGAGAATATACCGAGGCTTCTTGGTCAGGGTTACCCTAAAATCTCCCACTTCGCCTTCCACACGGTCCACCTCCGTGTAGGTAAGGACCTCAATGTTGGGGTGCCGGCCGACCTCGACCAGCTTTGGTGCGAGTATTCACATCGAGCAGTCATTGGTGGGAAAAGTCTTGTCCAGCTGCGCCATGTGGCCGCCAATGCTCGGCCCTTTTTCAACCAAATAGACCTTAAACCCGGCCGTGGCAAGATCAAGAGAGGCTTGAATGCCGCTGATTCCTCCGCCAACAACCATTACGTCTCCGTAATTACTGTCTCGGAAACTGTTGCACATCTGCTCTCCTACTCGTTCCTTTTCCACTTTCTATCACCTCATCACTGTGCCGTTGTATGCGTCCTTAAGTGACCTTCTTAGTCCAGATCCAAATCCATCTTACATTGATTACACTTCATCGCACCGCGAAAGGCTTTATTTCCACAGTTGGGACATATATAGCGGGCTTCTTCGTCTCGAACCCACTTTTCAGTACCGAACTGTCTTCGATAAGGGACAGCCCGGAGAATAACCTTCTTGCCGACGGACATGGAAAAATTATCAATGTAATGACAGGGGAAGTCATTGCATTGATGACACCCGGTGAATCCTTTCTCCTTCGTGCAGTTCTTGATCTCACACTGACGACAATACTTGAAGGGTTCATCGGATAAGCAGCCACGGCATTTAATATCTCCTATCGAAAGGTTTTCACTATCAGGGAGTGTGCCCTTCCCGGGAGTTCCTCCCTTGTAAAGGTTTACCAGCCGTTCCTTGAGTTTAATGTTGTTATCGCGGTGCGCAATATAAATGGCACAGACACCGCAATAAAGGCCACAAGGAGAAAGGAAATCGGGATTTGTCGCCATGGCTTTCCTCCCTTCTTCTATCGTGCGTGATATAGGGTCCTTCCGCTCCCTAGATTACTTCCTGGATGATCTCAGTGAGGTCTTTTACCTCGATCGTTTCGGCAACATTCATGGTTACCCTGCTGTCCTCAAGCATGGTGATGCAATAGGGGCAGGAAGTAACCAGCACCTCGGCTTGAAGATTAAGAGCCTGGTCTATCCTGAGATCGCAGAACCTCTCTCCCTTCTGGGTTTCCATCCAAACTCTGCCGCCTCCACCTCCGCAACACAGGCTGTCCGAGCGGGATTCAACCATCTCATTCAGTTCTAAACCAGGTATCTTATCTAAGACCCCGCGCGGTTCATCGAATATGTTGTTATGGCGGCCCAGGTAACAAGGATCGTGGTACGTCACTTTCTTCGGGTAATCCTTCTTAAGCTGGAGCCTTCCCTCGTTTACCAATTCGAACAGGTACTGCGAGATATGAACCACTTCGAAGTTCACTCTGAATTCCGGATACTCGTTCTTGAAGGTGTGGTAGCAATGAGGAGAGGAGACAAGGATCTTCCTGACCCCATGCTCGACAAAGGTTTTGATGTTTTCTTTGGCCAGGCGTTTGAACAATTCCTCATCGCCAGTCTTGCGGATGCTTTCCCCACAACAATTCTCCTTGGCTCCGAGTATACCGAAGTCCACTCCTGCCGAGTTGAGGATATTGGCTGTGGCTCTAGCCACCTTTTTCAATCTTGGGTCATAGCAGAGATAGCAACCCGGAAAGTAGAGAATTTCCATCTCTTCGCTGAACGGTCTTACGGAAAGACCTTCGGCCCAAGCCGCTCTCTTCTCTCGATCTTCACCAAAGGGGTTTCCTTGAGCAACGAGGCCGGCATTTATGGTGCGGACAGTTTTGACAGGAGCTGGAAAAACCCCATATTCATTAGCAATTCTGCGTAAGGCCACCCCGGATTCTATCTGTTTTACATCTCGGGGGCACTGCTGGGGGCATCTTCCACAGGTGGTACATCGCCAAATGTCTTCACTTTCGATCTCGGTCAGGCCGAACGTAGCCTCTCTGACCAGCTTACGCATGCTGAAAGATCTGACCCTGTTCCAAGGACAAACAGTATCGCATAGTCCGCATTGGAAGCATCTTTTGAATGCATCGCCGCCGCTCGCTTTGATGACATCAATGATCTCTTTGTAGGGGGTTACGGTCTCCACTGTCTTCCTTCCTCTTGTTTCGGCCTAATGCTTCAGCCCTTCTTTGACGCGGCCATCCGGGAAACGGTATCCATAACCTTCTCCAGGCCATACTTGTCGATCATGGATTCCAGTCCTATCTCCACATCTTCCAGCTTCTCTTCCTCTTCTACTTCCTCTTCCCTTTCCTCATAAATCAGGGCATCGTTCAGACACCACTGAACACATAGGGGCTTTTCCTGCGCCGGATCATCTTCACACATATCGCATTTCAGAGGGAGGCCGGAATCGGGTTCCTTGAATAAGTCTCTGGACGGGCAAGAAGCCCTGCAGAAGGCGCATTCATCATAGTCCTTCCCGTCAATGGTGTACTTGTCTCTGCCGGCACATTCTGCCGAAGCATACTCGCCCGCGTATACGGGAACATAAATGTCTTTTATGGGTTCACGAATCACCCGAATGCGAGACCTCGCGGGATTATTGCCGCTATATTTCGGCGCGGCGTGAAAGGCAGAGCAGGCCACCTCACAGGCTCGGCAACCATTGCATTTGTCAACGTCAACCCTTATTGTTTTGATGATTTTCTTTT
>JBMOME010000352.1:0-3705 GCA_049323095.1 Thermodesulfobacteriota bacterium | reverse complement strand
CCACATCCCACCATTTATTCGGTCTTGATGCGCTTGATCAATTCGGTTGTGGAGATCCCTTCCAGATGCTTAATGAATGCCACTCGGCCGCATCGAGAGGTCACCACCTCTTCGCCCACGACCTTTTTGCCCCGCCAATCCTCCCCTTTCACCAGCACGTCCGGCCGGACTTCCTCGATGAGTTGCTTTGGGGTGTCTTCGCCGAACACCACCACATAATCGACGAAACTGAGCGCAGCGACCAGCTCGATACGGTCTGCTTCCTTCATCACAGGTCGCCCGGGGCCCTTTATCCGCCCGACGGACAAGTCGGAGTTAATGCCCACCACGAGGACATTTCCCATCTCGGACGCCTCGCGAAGGGTCTTGAGGTGACCCGAATGGAGCAAGTCGAAACATCCGTTCGTGAAGACGATCGTTTCTCCCTTGGCTCTGTGGTTGCGCAGGACCGTGCCGACCTCCTCTGTGGTGAGGACTTTTGGACTTGCCTTCTGCTCTGCAAGATGATTGATGAGCTCGTCGCGGGTAACGGAGGCTGCGCCGAAGCGAGATACCACGATGGACGCAGCCAAATTCGCTATCGAAATCGCATTCTCCACCGACAAACCGTTAGCCAGGCTTAGAGCGAGCGCTGCGATGACCGTGTCCCCCGCGCCGGTCACATCGATGATCTCTACGGGTTTGACGGCAAATGTCTTCACCTTCTGGCGGCTCACCAGAGTGGCGCCTTCGCGGCCTCGCGTTATGATGATCCCTTCAGCCTCGGTTCTTTCCAGGAGGACGCGGCCTGCTTGGACCAACGTGGCATGGTCCGTGATCTCAATCCCCGCGGCCTGCGAGGTTTCTCTGAGATTGGGAGTGATATACGTTGCGCCGCGATAGCGGGTAAAATCCATGCCCTTGGGGTCAATCAGAATCGGCACCCTGCTCGATCGGCTAGCCGAAATGAAAGCCTGCAAGAGACGAGGAGTCAGGAATCCCTTACCGTAGTCTGAAATGACCACGGCCTTCACTTGCGGAACTACCGATTCAACGTCCTTGATGATCGCGGCTTCGAGTTCCTCATTGATTTGCCCCGCGTTCTCCTCATCGATTCTGACGAGTTGCTGGTTCCGCGCGACCACCCGAGTCTTCACCGTGGTCGGCCGGACCTCGTCCTCCTTTAGCCAGAAGCTTTCGATACCCAGTTCGTTGCAGTGTTTGCGAAACCAACGGCCGACCGGGTCTTTTCCCACTGAGGCAAAAAGGGCCACACGTGCGCCCAGAGACAACAGGTTTCTTGCCACATTGCCGGCTCCACCCAACCGTCGTGAGCGATCCCGCACCAGCACCACCGGCACTGGCGATTCCGGTGAAATACGCTCGACCTCGCCCATGACGTACTCGTCGACCATCACATCTCCAGCCACGAGAATGGGGAGCGGCTGGAGGCTCCGAATCAGGCTCTCGTTCAATTCAATCCTCCGGCGGGATTGCCGCTTCTTCGCGGCACGCGTGGGTACTCGACGGTTGACCCGAGACTATTCCGTCTTCCGGGGCTGGAGACCCGGTCCGAACATGTCATTGCGATCCCGCTGAAAAGCGGGAGAAGCAATCTGATTCTTAGTGGGACGGGCATCTTGCCCGTCATTTCTGGACAGGCGGGACGCCTGTCCCACCACTGAGATTGCTTCGTCCCCCGGATCACGTCCGGGGTCCTCGCAATGACAGGATTGAGGCAATTGCCCCCGTATAAGTGATCGGTCACAGACAGCCGGGTCGATCTTCCAGCGGGGTAAAGATATCCAATTCAGCGCATGGCGTCTAGATCGATGATTTGGGGCCGGGGCGCAAAATATAAAGTATATTATAGTAAAAATATACAACACCTTAGTTTCACACTTGATTTTGTGCAGACTATATGATAGAGGAACTGGGAGAGGATGGCGTCTGAAACAACAATGGCCCACTCTGCCCTCTTAGTGGCATGCAGGCCATTGCGTTGGTTCGCTGAGCCTTTTAACGTCCTGCTCAGGACCGGGTTCGGCAGCCTTCCGAACAGTGTGCCACCCGAGGAATCATGAATCTCGTCACGGTGACCTCCTTGACGACCAAGTCTATGAGTTGTCGCCAGATTAAAACTTATGACGCACTATCCTGACTGTCAAGTCACGTCGCGTCCGCGCGGCCCGGAGAGCCACTTGGAGTGGTTGCAGAACGTCTGAGTCTTTAAAGAAGTGGCCAGGGAGATAGCATTATGGACCAACTGAAACACATGTATGAGACACATTTCAAGCCGTATTCCTTTCCTCTGATCCTGGCCGCAGCGTTGATAATCCTGTGTGTGGGCGTAGCTCTGAATATACGCCATTCCAATCAGTTGCACAGGCAGCTCCTTACGGGAGAGCTGCGCGCGTTGGCCGGCCAATTAGATGCTGCCATAGCCATGAGAAGCCTTGCCACCGGTCTGCTCACCGACAATCTGAACCTCAACGATCTCACCCAGTCCGATGGACTGGTCAAGGCTCTTGCGGGGCTTGAACAGAGCTGCCCGGATCTGGTGGGAATGGAAATCTTGGACGAGAATGGTGAGATCTTGGCCCTGCTCGGGGAAGTGGGGATCTCCAAAGGAAGGCTCGATGCGCGGGCGCAGAATGATGTCATTCAGAGTCTGCAAGCCGCGCCACAGGGAGTTACGTGGCTCTTCAAGGACGAGGCGGCCACGGACTCGTTCTCAGTCATACGAAAGCGAACAACGCCTGACGATAAGACGTGGTTCTTGCGAGCACGGTTCGCCCGGCGACCGCTGAATCATATCCTCCGGAATGCGTCGCTCCGAGCGCACGGCAAGGCCGACCTGATTGACAGGGAAACGAGGAGCGACTGGGCAATGGCTGCAAGCGCGGGCACCACGACCGGTGAAGGGCAGGACTCCGGCAATGACCAGCCTGTACGGCTTGCCAGTTCGTCCTGGTGCGGGCTGATGACGGGCGAGGCTTCCCTGAAGACCCCAGGGTGGCTCGTGTCCCTCGAAAAGCCTGCCGCGGGAGGCTTTACCGGTCTCTTTCCGTTCTTCCTCATGGGCGTGGCTCTCGTAGGTTCATTATTTGCGGTCCGCGCAGCACGAGACACATACACTCTCGCAGTGGCGGGTGGCGCCGGATCCAGCCGTGAGCCCACGCGGAGCGGTCCTGAGCGGAGCGGAGCCCCCGCGGCTGCGTACGCAGGAGCTTCACGTGCCCCATCGGGTCACGACCTCACTTCTGATGGATTTGAAACCCCCGACGCAACGCTATGGGCAGAGGGCTGGACGTTGGAGGACGAGGTCTTGGCTCCGGACCCCGGCTCAGAGGCAACCAAGACCTCACATGAAGTCGCGACTGCCCCGAGCGAGAAGCCTTCCGATACCGACGTTCCTGAATATCTGGAAATAAGCTGGGCAGAACCGACTCCATCCGATTCTCAAACGGACCGTAAATCGACTCGGGTTTCCGAGAAGTCAACGCGACCTACTCACGGATGCGCAGGCGCGTAATTCATTCAAGTGTGGCGTCCGCCAGTTAGCTTAGCAACCCTGACACCGCCAGTTCGCGACGCAGTGTCATTGCTGTACGTGTCAAGTAATTCGTGGACAAGAGTTGAGGAACGCTACGGGGGATTTTCCTCCTAGTGCTTGATGGGGTCTTTCGTTGTTATAGTAGTAGATGTACTGCTCGAGTTCTGTCT
>JBMOME010000351.1:0-3712 GCA_049323095.1 Thermodesulfobacteriota bacterium | reverse complement strand
ACCCTCCTGTGGTTAGTCAGTCCCCTCTGGGGTGACCCACCGACTGGAGAGCCGTATGCGGGAGATCCGCACGTCCGGTTCGGAGGGGGGAGCGGCCGGGAAACTGGCTGTTCCTACCCCTATCCCATGCATCGTAGCACGACACTCCCACCATAGGATTGTTAAGACAGCCTCTCCAAACCCGCCCCTACGATGTCAAAAGGCCAAATAACGTCACGTCCGGGGGCCGAAGAGAGCGGTTCCGATTCTCACGAGGGTTGCGCCTTCCTCGACTGCTACCTCGAAATCGCCGGTCATTCCCATCGACAATTCATTCATTTCGGGTGTTAACACTTCCGATGCCATGAGTCGGTCCCTGAGCTGACGCAGTCGAGCGAAATAGGGCCTGGCTTTTTCCGGCTGATCGAAGAACGGAGGCATGGTCATGAGGCCACGCAATTTGAGGTTAGCAAGGTCTCGGATCAGGCCGGCAAGGTCAGCGGTTCTTCCTTCGTCGCATCCGGACTTCTGGGGCTCTTTGGCAAGGTTTACCTGGATCATCACCCCTGTGACGCGACCCACCATGCCTGCGCGGCGATCCAAAGCTCGTGCCAGCTCTTCGTTGTCTACGGTCTCGATAACGTCGAACAGCTCAACAGCTTTGCCTGCCTTGTTTTTCTGAAGGTGCCCGATCATGTGGATTTGCACTTCGGGGCTGGTAATTATCGCTTTCTGGCCCTCAGCCTCCTGAACGTAATTGTGCCCGAAAATCTTCACGCCCGCGGCGCGAGCTTCCTGGACCTTTGAGATCTCCTGGCTTTTGGCCGCGGCTACCAGACGAATTTCCGAAGGATCGCGGCCCGCTCTGGCTGCGGCTTCTCGTATCCTGGATTGGATCGAAGCAAGATTCTCAGCGATCATGGAATGCCTACTCAGCCAAAAAGTTGAAGATTCCCAGTTCCTTAAGATCGCGGGTCACTTCGCACAACGGAAGCCCTACCACATTGGTGTACGACCCGGATATCCGCTCGACAATAGCCGAACCGATGCCTTGGATGGCATACGCACCTGCCTTGTCCATGGGTTCGCCGGTGGCTACATATCCAGCGATTTCTTCAGCAGTCAGGCTCCGGATGTGGACCTCAGAACGTACCCATCGGACCACCGCTGGCGATGCGAGATCCGAACGGACGAGCGCATAGCCGGTGTAGACCTCGTGGGTTCGACCAGCCAGAACAGCCAGCATCTCCCGTGCTTCTTGCACATCTCGCGGTTTACCGAGAATTTTGCCGTCTATGACCACAATAGTGTCCGCTCCCAGCACCCACATTCCGGGGGAGCGGCCGGAAATCTCGGTTGCCTTGGCCACGGCGAGCCGACTGACCTGATCCTGGGGGAGCTCGTGGTCCATGGTCTCTTCGGGGATAGTGGAAGGGAGCACATGAAATCGAAGGCCTATGGAGGAAAGCAGCTCACGCCGTCTGGGCGACGCGGATGCCAGGATAATGTGCGCGTCTGTGAGATCGGGTGTGTGTGTCATTATTCGGCTGAATGATTCCGCTGGTTAGGCTGAAGTCGTTTCTGAAAACCGCGTGTCAAATTCGCTGCGGTATGATTGCCAACCGAGACCGTAAGATGTCAAGCGCGTTTGCCTAGGCAAAGATGCAGCCACGCGGGGAGAACAGGTCGATAGTCTTGTCTCACGGAGAATTGCACGGTTTCATATCGTCACCCCGGCGAAAGCCGGGGTCCAGAAATCAATACCTGGATTCCGGCTTGCGCCGGAATGACGGCTCCTGTTTCCCGGTTATGCTTCCTCGCCGGTGAAACTGAATGGATGCTTCGCCTCCGGTCTTCGATCTGGACAATCAGGGCCCCCGCTGATACAACCTGTCCCCTCACGGACTCCGTGGGAGGAGGTATGTATGGCCGATCTTTGGGTAGCAGCGATCCTCGGAGTGGTCGAGGGATTGACCGAATTCCTGCCGGTCTCTTCCACAGGCCATCTTATCGTGGCCGCTCATCTGCTGGGCTGCGCAGGCGAGAAAATGGCCTGCTTCGAGGTTTTCATCCAGCTCGGGGCCATCCTGGCTGTCGTGGTGCTCTACTGGCGAAGATTCATCGGGCTTATTCCCAGCAAAGGCTTCAGCCCGTCCGCGTACCGCGGTTTCGATGGAACGCGAGGAATATCGCTACTAATCTTAACTACGCTTCCTGCATTGGTGATCGGCTATCTCACCCACCGACTTATCAAGACGTATCTGTTCGGACCCGCAACCGTGGCCTGGGCGCTGGCCCTGGGCGGAGTCGCCATACTTCTGGCTGAGCGATACAAGCCGGAAAGCAGCGCGCAAGATGTTGGGGAAATGACCTATTTGCAGGCCTTTCTCATCGGGCTTTTTCAGTGTATTTCCATGTGGCCGGGAGTATCCCGGGCCGCAGCAACGATTATCGGCGGGCTCCTGTGCGGCCTCGATCGGAAATCTGCCACTGAGTATTCCTTTCTCGCGGCGGTCCCGGTCATGATCGCGGCCACGTCGTATGACCTCATGAAGACATGGAAGCTCCTCGAAGCGTCTGATTTTACGTTCTTCGCGGTAGGATTTGTCGTATCATTCGTGACAGCCGCGGCCGCGGTGAAAACCTTCATTACGCTGGTCCAGCGGTGGAGCCTCGCGCCGTACGCATACTATCGGATCGCCATCGCGCCGCTTATTTATTGGTTTCTACGGTAGAGAAGGAAAAACAGACATCGAATGGCTTTGGGTGGGTCAGGAGGAAGCATGAACTTCACACAAATCGCTTACGAGAAGCGTGGTCCTGTGACCATCATCACGTTCAATCGCCCGGAATCTCGCAACTGTATCGGTCCGATAACCCACCAGGAGTTGGTGGAAGCCTGGGGACATTTCCGCGACGATAACGACTCCAAAGTAGCCATCATTACCGGCGCCGGAGACAAAGCGTTCTGTGCGGGAGGAGATCTCAAGGCAGGAGACCGGTTGGTTCCAACGACGCCCGAGGAGATTGCTGCGCATAACCGTGGCGAGAAGCCCGGAGTGCTGGGTCCGAGCCGTTGGACGGACATCTATAAGCCGATCATCGCTGCGGTAAACGGCGTGGCTTATGCCGGAGGGCTCGAATGGGCTTGCTTCGCAGATATCCGCGTAGCGGAAGAACATGCAACCTTCGGAGTGACGTGCCGACGCTGGAACATCGGCCTGGCTGACGGAGGCACTCAACGGCTGCCTCGCATCATCGGGCTTGGTCGAGCGCTGGAGCTGATTATCACCGGTCGAGTGATCGATGCACGGGAAGCCGAACGAATAGGGCTGGTGAACGAAGTGGTGCCCAAAGGCAAATCCTTAGAGCGTGCCCTTGAGCTGGCTGAGTTCATTTGCGGGCTTCCTCAACCCGCGCTTCGCACGGATAAGGAAGCCGCGCTGCGAGGTTTCGGACTCCCACTCTCCGAGGGCCTCCGCATCGAAGCAGAATGCTTCAATCGCTCGATTCACGATCCAGCCACAGTGGAAGGCTTGCGCCAATTCATCCAACGAGACCACCCGGACCGCCGACGCGACCAACCCCCACGCACCCCCGGCCTCGCCCGTGACTAGCGCCGGTGCATTTTCAAGAAAGTAAGACGGGGAGAACCTTTTTGAAAAAAGGTTTCTCCCCGAACCCCTTTCCAAAAACTTCTATACGGCGTTGGCATTTCTGCTTCCTGGCACAG